>NZ_JACEFB010000001.1:0-337585 GCF_013694095.1 Thermogemmata fonticola
ATCCCCAGAAATCGTGGCCTCGACGGGAGAAGCCGGAGCGGCATTCCCGCTTCGAGAGCCGCCATCACTGCCGCCGATTGACCGTCCCGCCTTCCAGCGGCTGGTTCTGGATGACACACAGTTGTCATAAAATTAGAGATGCAGCGGTTCATGTCGTTCCAATAAGTGGTCGATTGATAAAGGAGAGTCGGCTTTTGTGGAGGGATGGAGCCGGGGAAACTCCGCGGGCACGCCCTCCGCCGCGCAGAATAGTCAGGTCCAGGAGACACCCTGACAATCGTCATAACTCTGGGGTCTTGAAACATCAAAACGTGAACAAGCGAGGAGAGTGTCCCATGTATACCAACGGTATGTCACTCGAAGGCAATTGGCGAGGGTCGCCGCGAGTCAAGCCGCAAGCTGCTCCAGCCGGTGTCAATCCTGCGGGAAAAATTCCTAGGGTTCGTGTCCTTGACTTGTCACCGGCGGAAGGAAACCACAAAGCTGCGATCGGCCAGAATCAGCAACTCCCGGCTTTGGCCGTTCCACTGAAGAGCCACGGTCCTACCATGCCAGGGGAAACTCCAGATGATCTCCTGTTTGGAGTCCGAGGACCTGCGGATGTTCCCCAGGCCATCGGGGAAGCGGATCTCCGGCTCTTGATCCCCTGTGTTGGGCGGCGAAAATCGGATTTGGTCCAAATCCGGCTTGAGCTGGATGACAGCACCATTACGATCGGATCGGCAATAGACGATCAAGATATCCGAATCCTTGGACTGACCAGGCTCCACCACGGTAGGCCGAGAACTCGGCTCGCTCCGATGACGCCGCCAGGCTTCGTAGCGCCTCTCGTAGTCCTGAAGCCTCTCGGTAATCTTCTGTTGGTCTTTCCGGTCCCAGTGATACTCTTGGGCCAAATCCTGCAGTTCGCGGTAGAAATCGAGAGCACGGCGGCGGAAGGGGGCCTGTTCAATGAATCGCCCCACAGTTAGCCACCAACGCATCGGAGCAATGTCGTCTGGACGCTGAGCCACCTTGCGTGTGTCCTGCAGGTTTTTCAGGAGGTCGTATGACAGCGAATCCACGATCTTCAGCAGACGGTTCAGAATTGTGCCGGGAGTATCTAAGTCGCGGTCCTCTTCCGCTTTCGCAGCGGCGGAATGATCGCGCGAGGAGATGGCATCTCCACGGGGGTCCGCTTGCCGAATCCAATCGGGGGGACCAGCTCCTACGCATTCCAGAGCCTGATAGACTAGCTCGTGGAATCCCTCCTCGATTTCAGCGAGGTAATTGACCGAGGCGACTTTCTCCGAGGTTTGCAGATACGGCCGCCACTCAGTCTGATCACGGGGTACATCGTCACCTGGCGAGCGATCTTGTGAGCGTGGGATGAAATTCCAGAGCAGGTGCAGGACCAAGTAGGCCAAACGGGCCGCCTCCTCGAATCGTCTCTGTTGCCATTCTCTTTCCACAAGAGAGCGGCAATGTTGGACTATCTGCTTGAGCAACTTGCTCTCAGATGTCCAAGCAGGTTCCTTCGGTCCTTTGTTCCAGGCACTTTCCAAGCGGCTGGTAATCCCTCGGTGATCGATGGCATGGCGGACACCATAGACCAAGGCCCGTGCCTGCATTCTAACAGGCTCCTCATCGTTCTTTTGAGAGTTCGAGTCCTTCCCGACTGTCGCGCGCAGCAGGGTGTAAAGTGTCGCTGTCCAGCAGCGGGGAAGGTCCTTCTTATCATGCCGTTGAGTAAGAGCATCAAAAGCTGCGTCGATAATACGGATAAGGTCATCTTCAGAGCACTGACCGTGAGAGCAGATCGCCCTCCAGGTTTCTACTGCTATGTCTTTGTCATCGACATCTTTGTCCATGACAACAGCGATTTTGAAAGCGTCATTCCACTGACGGGTTTCTCGATAGGCTCGAAGCACTCGCTGGAGGTCTTTGCGGTCCAAACGATCTTTTTGGGCATCAGCATTCCACAGTTGGAGAATCTTTGTCCATTCGTTGGCGCTTTCCCACCATTGCAGCGATTCGGGGTAATCGGTGCTCCGTGCTTTCGCCAGATAGTACTCCTTGCTTTTAGTATCGTTAATGGCTTCCCAGCGTTCGACGGCTTCCTTCCACATTTCTAATTGGAATGCCAATTGGGCCCGTTGTCGCTGCCAGTCGCGGAAATGCTGCGCCCCATAGAATCGGCGGTCATGTGTCGACAGGCATTCTTCCACTTGAATTTTCAAGTCTTTTTCCGTTTGGGGCAGTCGAACGGCCTCGCTCAACAACTCCAACAGGATCCGTTGCCAGGTACTCCAGTTTTGCCCTCCGACTCGGCGGGCGTTAATCAGTTCTTCAGACGCCGGTGGGTTTTCGAGGATTCTCAATAGAGAATCAACCCACTCTCTTCCCCGTGTTTCGGGAGCCCGGTGCATGCGTTGAGCGATTGAACGCTGCCAACGCTGAACACCAGCTCGGACCAATTCATCCCAAGCGGCGGCTTCCCAATACCACTTGCCGGCTTCTTCGCCCTTACCCACCTCCGCCATCCGCCGGGCTGCCTCGCGGATATTCCCCTGGTAGTACTCCTGATAGGCTCGCATCTCGGCGGATTTCCGGTTCTCGCCCATGCGCCCATAGTAAAAGGCAGCCCGTTCAGCATGGTTGGCATCGCGCTGTTGGTGGGCCAATTGTTCCGATTGCTTGGCCAACTCCGGCCAACTCTTCTTATCAACCTGAAGCAGTTCATTCAAGTCGCCGTTACTGTAATGGAACCCAAAGATAGAATGTTTGTCAGCATCTTCATTTTGATATTGTTGTTTGAGCCATTGTTCGAAAGGTTCCCAGAATGCTTTCCATCCCTCCTCGGTTTCGATGATCCACAGTTGTTCTTGGGCGCGGCTCGCCGCGACGTAGAGGCGATTCAGGAAATACTCGATCGCAAACCGATCGTTTTCGGCGACGTTCGGATCGTCCGCAGCGCCTTGCCAGGACCAGAAGAGTTCCGGCCTGGGAAGCAGTTGGGCGAACCGAGTGCCGAAGCCGATCAAGGCTACGAACGGCTGCTCCAATCCTTTGATGGTCATCGGGGTGTCACAGTTTTCCAACTTTCTGGTGAGATGTACTCCCAAAGCGTCCCAAAACTCTCGAGCGGACTTGATCTCTGGATCAGTGGGTTCCGGAGCGACGAGCCAAACCGACTTGAGATCTTCGAACCATTTGGCGTCTTCCTTTCTTTGTAGCAGCAAGCGACGGATGCGCTGGTTCGGCTCGGTATCTGCTTCCCTCCAGGGTTTCTGTAAGACGGTGCGATGCCCCAAGGTGGTTTGGCGCAGTTGCTGAATAGCATTGCAGAGCAGGGCAATCGCATGGGCATTACGATAATTATATTTCAATTCTAATGGCTGCACGTCGAGAAGGGGTGCAGCCTCATCCTGAGAAGCCTGAACTTGTTGGGCCAGGGCCTTGGCGATGTCGGTCCGCACCCGCGCCCAGCGGAAACAAGCGGGGTTGACGGTTTGATGCGCATCGCCAGCCATGACAATCGGCAAGCGGAAGGGACGAAGAGCGGATAGATCGTAGCGACCCCAGGTCAAAGCCTGCAACAAGGCGGCTAGTTCGACACGGGTGAGGTCCTGCACTTCGTCGCAAACGATAACGGCATAATCCGGCGCATCCGACTTACGATGGCGGAGGACTTCCCAGGCTAGGTCCAGGTCATCCCAGTAAGGAGGCAGGCCGTCATTTTCTGGACATGGAATCGTCAGTCGCTTATACCACGGCCAAACTCTCTTCCAGACGTTCTCATATAACTCCTCCGAGACTTGGCGATCTTTGCGCGGGACGTCTTCCCTATATTCATCGAGACTCATCCAGCGGTCATCGTCGAGAGCATGAATGTTGAACCCCTTAATGTAGCTGCGGAGGGTAAACCAGACGGCTTCCGCATTGGCGCGATTCCGATAGTCATCCCGGAAACCATGCTCTCCCTGGCCCCGCAAAAGGTCGCAAAAGCGATTGAAGTTGATCCACCCCCCCTGGAGACTTCGATCTTGAAAGCGTCCCTTGCGCTCTTCGGGCAGTTGTTCCAGGGCAAAAGCATGGAAGGTCTTGAACTCGGCCTGGAGTAGCGGTTGCTGCTGGCCGTATTCATTGTCAAAACGTTCCTTCAGTTTTTCGATGAGTTCCTGGGACTTTTCCACCAGCGATTTGCTTTGCGTGACGAACAACAGGCGGTAGCGAGTGCCGGATGAGTCACTCCTGCTGCGGCTGAGGCGATCCGCCGTGTGGTAAATGAGCAGAGTGGATTTGCCGCTGCCCGCTCGCCCTTCGATGACACAGGGGAGGCAGCGTCCTTCCCTCATATCACTTAAGACGTTGATTTCTTCCGTCGAAAGCGCTAGAAAGGTCTCCGGCTGGTCACGGACGCTCTGCCAGAGTTCCTCATCGGCGAGCAGATAGCTGGGGTAAGCGCGACTGGACAAGCGGCTGACACTATCCACAAACTGCTTGCGGTTTCCGCGTCTCTCGTGAAGGGACGCAATCACCTGTTGCTCGAACATTCTTCGGGAGACTTCGATCTGGCGCTGCATCTCGTTAAGGTCGTCCTGGGGCCACCTGTCAGATAGGATTCCGAGTAAAAAAATGTGCTGCAGCGGATGCTCAGGATCATTCAGGCGGTAGTAGTGGACTTGGCAGACATTCTGTGATTGGTGATCATATCCCGGTTCAGCTTTCTCTCCAGCAATCTTCTTGAGCAGTTGATAAATCTCGGCACGCTCTGTGTATGTCTCCAACTTCCGCTGGCTGGACACCCAACATTCGGACTCGTAGATGGTCGTGTCTAACTCCGGCGGATCGATCCGGTCCAAGAGAAACACCAGAGAGGAAGGAGGGGGAAGGAGTGGACGGAGGGGAGATGTTGACCGTTGGCTGTCCACATACTTTGCCACATACTTTTGGATGTCCGGCAACTCTTGCTCGATCCGCGGCTCGTAACGTGCCCGCATCTCTTCCGCCGGGGCATCTGCATAGAGCCGGTCCCCGCGGTGCAGATAGTCCACAAAGACAACGACGGGGTAGGAGCCATTTTGAATGGGGATTGTCAGCAGGCGGGCCAATAAACGATAGCTTCCTAAGCGCTTGCGGAAGTATCCCCTGCCGAGGGACTCGAAGCCCGGAATCCGGCCAGGAATTACCGAGATCGACTCCAACCTGTCTCGGAGGTTTTTCACTTCGCCATTTGCCTCTTCCAGCAGGGAGTAAACAAGGTAGAAGGCCATCGCAGTCTCTCCAGCAAAGGGTGTTCTCCGCCTTCCGGTGCGATGGAGGGACAAACCCCTGGTAGGGATTTGCTGCCATCCCATGTTACTTCCATTTTTTCAGCTAGCATGTCAGAATCAAGGGAAAATCGTCAAGCCGTTCTGTTACGGTCAAATGCAAAGGCGAATGTTTGAGCTGGGGTTGGGTTGCTGCCAGCGCGGGGCAATCCCCAGGGCGAGTGCCGCATCCTGGGTGTGTTTCCGCAAGGGTCGATCCTGCCCGGTCCTAAGTCATTGCGTGCTTGACTCCGGGTCGTTGTCGCGTTGTTGTCAGTGTGTCAGGCCATGTTGGACAGCCGATCGTCGCTGAGCAGCGGTTGAGGTTTGAACTTGGACCTGCTCGATCACGTGAACGATCCCAGCTCGCGAGCAGCTTGTCCCGTCTACGAGAAATGATCATAATCCAAGGGGAGAGGCCATACTATGGAATGACTTGCGCAGGGCCGACATGATGTCCGATCCCGACGACTCTCCTGCCGATGGCGAAGGACGGCGAAGATCGATCAGCGCCCTGACTCGATGGTGGATGCGAGTGCTCGCGAGCGATCCGGCTCTATTGCCGCTCCACCCTTGGCGTTATTGGCGTTGTTTTCCCCTTTTCCCCACTCTCCATTTGCTCGGCCCGCCGGCGATGCTCGCTTTGGCAGTCTATGTCCCTTGGTCGTTTGCCGTCGCCGCCGCTATTTGACCGCTGGTTTTTTCAATAGTGCATGGCATCGCGAAATGCATCAAAGTATTTGGTTGATGATTCGGGAAAAGTAACCAAGCCGTCGATTCTCAGGTCTCCCTACTAAGGCGACACGATCCAACAGGCGGTTGCCCTCCTCACAACAGGTTTCTGGTAGGAGGCAACAGGCATGGCATGCTGCTAGGTTGAGAGAGTCAATTCCTTGTCCATGGCTTTCTACGCAAAGCGGATCTGCAGAACACCACAGACTATCTTCCAAAGCTCTCATCAAAAGCGGTTCCAAGCGGCCGGGCTTTCCCTGCTCGACCAGACCACCCATCGTACCTTTAGAATCACCCGCTGCGGTGTATATCAGAAGACCAGACATTGGATGTTTAGAGTCTTCGGAGCAGTATAACCGCTCTCGGAGGGAGGCAGTGCCATAGCCGCATTCATAAGTCAGACGACGGATCAAGACGTGGGCGAGCGTGTGGAGCAAGAAGAATCGGGGTGAAAGCGGTCGCGGGGTGCGGTTCAGTTTGTCGTAAGTGTGCTTCAAGTTTTGGCGGATACTATTGTAGCGTTGGTCAATGTTTTGGAACCACTCTTGGACAGCCCTTTCATTCAACTTCAGAAAGATACCTTCGCCGTATACTCTCACGCCGGGGAGCCATTGTTGCGGCTTGCGGCTGAGTGGACAAAGATTATCCCGTTCAAAATCTGGTGAAAGGGGTGAATTGATGCGGGAGAATCCGATCAATACCCTTGTCTCAGCTAGCTTCTCGACAAGGACAATTTTATCGAAGAACGATCGGGTGTCCGCCTCGTAGTCGGTCATATTCGGGTGGCGCGTTACGAATTCCTCGTCGGGCCGAGTTTGGGCCTCAAGCAAGGCCCGGTACTCTGAGTGCCGGTACCTTTCGACCGGCTCGTGGGTGGTGGACAGACCTTCCCCCCTGAGCTTCTGGCGGACCACTTTCCGAAGTCGATTTAAGTCCAGCCGATTTAGTTCCGCGAAGTGGCGAAGCCGAATGTCGTCCGGTTCACCGCCCTCAGTTAGACCGGAAGTTAGAAAACACCAGTTGTGGGAGTCGTCAATGATCCTACGAATGGGATCCGAGAAGGGGGGAATTAGGATGGAACTTGCGATTTTTGGGAAGTAAAGATTACTGGCCAACCGCTCAAGAAATCGTGGTGGATAGGGACAAGCCCCTTTTTCTCGTCCCTTTGGTCCTAGCCAAGGGCGATTTCCAGTGCATTGAAGTATATCTTCAAGGGCTTTTGGTTTGGACAGACCAAGAAGCGAACGAGCCGGTAGTTTTTTCTGGGTTTTACTTTCTTCATTCCCGTTTTTATTTTCTTCTTGGGTTTTATGTTCTTCATGTTCATTACTTTCTTTGTCTTCTTCACATGCTTGATATTTGGCTATACACTCTTCGCTTTCACATCGAACGACTAATCCCACGAAGCCCGCCCCTCCTATCGACAGAAAGCGAAGCAAGGGTTGGCTGCAAGGCTTCACTTCACTCAAGCGTTGTCCCGGACGACTATGCGCCCACTCGACCCAAGGAAAGTCGTCGAGGTGGCCTCGTTCGCACGCGACGACGAACCGGACCGGGATCATTCGCCGTCGTTTCCTTTCAGGTAAATCACGGCAGGGAGTCCATTTCTTGCTCGTTTCCCTCTTTGCCGCAGTGTCCTCGTGAGGGGTCCAGGGGCTATCACACCGTGGTGGGTGTGGGTCATTCCACTCGGCTTTTTTCATCGTCCGGCACCGAGGGCAGTAGTGCCAGAGCGGAAAACGTACCACACGGAGGAAGGCTCCTTGCCGACCCTCACTAGGAGGCGGTGGTGGCGACCGAAAATATTGAACACCAAGCCACCTTGCCATCCGTTCGTCCCGGATTTCACAGCGTGGCTTATCGCACCAAAAGTCTAGCCCCGCTGGCATGAGGGTTTCACCTGGGAATTCGACCAAAGCACCGATGCCAAAAGGAGCGATCGCTTGAGATTGACGAATTATTTTACGAGTCATGGGAATCACCACATGAATCTGGATCTGGATAACAACACACCACTTGAAGTTGGCACTCGATATCGACGTTCCTCATGGAAGTCATAGTCGCCCAAGCACTCTCCCTCCACTCAGGTCGCGGTTCAATTCCCGTCGGATACATTAGCGGCCGTTCTTCCGGCGGTTGCCCTAACCTCCCCCATTGCGACGGGCGGATGGCGTACCAGTGGTCTAACAAGCGTTGCAGGTTCTGTTGCAACACCTCTGCATGGTCTGGGTCTGCTTGGTTGCACCGCTCTTGCAATCGAGAGATCAAATCAACGAACATTTGTGCCCTTGGGTCGATCTGATTAGGGTTTTGCAAACCGCCGAGATGACGAGCGACGATGACGAGCAAGGCGTGCAAGACTCGCTCCTGAACCGGAAGTGAATAGGGTGTAACGCTCGTGGGTTCAACGTATTTGTAAAATGCGGCGTGATAACTTCGGAAGTGCTCGTAGTGCGATCGATCCCGTGGTCTACCTGGATTGTACATGGTGACCACAAGGCCGGGGACCTTATCGGACCGCCCAATCCGGCTGCTAACCTGGATATACTCGGACGTGGTCATCGGTTGCCCCACGATGACGATGAGTCCCAAGCGATTGACGTCCACGCCGACCGAGATTATGTTCGTAGCCAGAACCGCATCGAGCGGAACCGTATCGGGCGGAGGAACGCTGTGGCCTGCAGATCCCGGAGGGTAGGTAACATTCAATTGTTCCAAAATCTGAGGGATCTCGTTTGCCGATAGGCGGCTGGTCAGTTCGACGGGGGGACCTAGGAGACGGCGCAACTCCTTAGGAATCTTATCGCGATTGGCAATGGCATTGATGTAGTCTGGTATGTCAGTCTCGACGAGTGTAGCTGCTTGCCCTAACTCTCGGAGGTTATTGAAGTACTGGACTATAGTCCAATAGGGGTCTCGCACGTCCTCACTGGCACCCTCAGGTAGGTTGATTGTCCGACATCCCTGAAAGAGGGCACTGAGTGCGCGGACCATGGCTTCCAGGAACGATGTGGCTGCATTCGCAAATACTCCCACATAAATGCGACCTGGAACCGAATGATTCTCCTGAGCGAAGAAGCAGTCGGAAATATCCGTTCCCTGAGGAGGGAATTGGAAGATGGGCCGGTTGTACAATGCGAGACACTGCTGGCTAGCGCGGCGGATTGTGGCCGTTGAGGCAATGATCTTGGGAGGGCGGCCTCTCCACGAGCAGAGCAGATCGATCACTCCTTCATAGAGCCCGACGACAGAACCAAGGGGGCCAGAGATGAGGTGCAGTTCGTCCTGGATGATCAGATCGGGCGGATTGTAGTTTTCCTTTCCAAGGCCGAAGATGCTACGTGCCCCTTCCCGCCAAGCGAGCATCGCAAACTTGTCGACGGTGCCGATCAGCAGAGTTGGGGGCTGGTCGTAAATGTCCTCATCGATCACGAGGACTGGCAGGCGTTTGTCCCGGCTTGAGAATGGGCACGGCTGCGCCGGGCAAACGAAGATGACCGTCCTAGGATTACCGTGAGCCACATATCCGAGCCGCCTCCTGTTATCCAACTCCGTCCCGCACCAGGGGCACCTCAACAGTAAGAAAGGATTCTCGATGTGCTGGTCATCGGAGGCCAAGCGATTCAAGACCCGAACGGCGTCCCGCCGGTAGATCGGTGTGAGCGACTCCCCGACCCAGAGGCCGATGGAAATTGGCTTCTCGCCGAGTTGGCTTGGGCTTTCCCGACGGATCAATTCGCAGGCACAAATGAGGGTCGCTGCCCGCTGGAACTGCTGGGCCGTCAGCAGACGCAGGGTGTACCGCATAAGCACGGTGCAGCCGGCATCGTCTGGGTTGCGAAGGCGACGATAGAAGATGTCGCATGCCGATAGACCAAGGTAGGCTTCCGTCTTTCCGCCCCCCGTCGGGAACCAGATGAGGTCTACCACTTGACGGTCAGGATGATCTTTGCCATCCGAGCCGGGAACAAGCGAGCGGAGATTGAGCAGAATGAACGCTATCTGGAATGCCCGCCATCGACCTGTATTTGGCTCGGTCGGTTCGTAGCTCTTGGGTAAGTCCTCCCACGGCTGGTTCACTCCACGGCAGGGCCGACGCGAGTGGTACTGCTGCATGAGCATCGCCCGGTTCGCTAGCATGAAGGCTTCTAGGAGCATCGAATCCGTGCGAAGCAATGCAATCCCAGCGCGGATTCGTTCTAGACATGTCCGGCAATCCTGGATGTTGACCCGAGCTGCCTCACGAAGGTGTTCGGGAAGACCGGGTACTTCGGCCTCGCGTTCTAATATCCATCTCTCATATTCGGTAGGAAGGCGTTCTAGGGCTGTGAGGATTTCTTCTGGCGTGACACTACCATCCTTACCTGAGAGGAAATACATACATAGCTCATCGCCACCCTCGATCCGAGGTTCGATCGGAGCCACCTTAAAGGCGGGGATGATCGATGTGGCGACCCAATTTGTCCGGCCATCTCGCTCTTCCCCCCAGTCGGTCGCACAGCCGTGTCCTACAGCGAAGGCTTTGCGATTCCGATATAGCAGCTCTAATCGGGCCTCTTCACTTCGAGGATCACGGATCGCACGCAAGCCTGAGCGATACTCACGGAACACAAAATTGTCGTCTGGACTTCGTACCTCAAAGCCCACCTGAAAAAAACACTGGGAAGACAATCGTTGGGAATGGGGAGAAGACTGCCTCGTGTTGAACAGGGTCACCGTGATCAACCACGTGCCGTCTGCCTGCCGGTGGTAAAGGTAGCGGACCTTTAGGTGTTCTTGAACTTCGACCTCGGCCATGCCACTTTCCCGTTCTGGGTCAACGCGTAAGGGAACTGGCTTGAGGTCGAGTTGGATGCGATGCCACCACTCACGACGCTTCGACTTCGATTCGCTGGATGAGTTGGGTTCTGCCGAAGATAAGCTTGGCTCTGGTGAGGACCTAGACTCATACACGGCTGCACGGGGGCGAATGACCAATCCCTTCTCTGGGACTGCGGCGATGAAGGTTAGGCCAATAGCCGAAGGGAAGGATTCGTTGGCCAAGCGGACGGTTTCGTCATAAGCTTCACTTAGCAATTCCTCGTCTGGGGTAACGTCGCGAATCTCAGTCCGTTCCGTTGGGAGAGAGGTCAACTCGGTGGCTAGAGTTATATTTTCTTCTTTGATGTTATCGAAGTCTTCGACCTCATGAATCGATTGACTAAGGGGAAAAAGAACACCTGCAACGTAACGCTGGAGGGGAGAAATGAGGAGGACTTCCGTGGGCGGAGGCTTCCCTTCGAACAGCTCATCGTACGGAATCTCAGGCCCAATCAGTTCCCTCCGGATGAGTTGGATCAACTCGTCGCGGAACTTGGTTCGTTGATCTCGGAGATTTTGACCCATATATCTTTCCTCAACCATCACTATATAACAATAAAAGAATTAATCCAAAAACAGATTTATTCTTTAATGAGCCGATTTGCGGCTGTGGCCCTAATACGGACTGTAGACTCGTCAATGCTGGTGACTCGGACCATTACGATTCCGTCTCCCAAATCCACCAATCCTCCTCTGGAAGATCTGAGTTCCTCAACGGATAAGTTGAGGACGCGGCGTGCTAAACTCCGGCCTGCCCTAATGTGAGCGCTACGCACAGCATGGATGGCATCGAGACACCGATCATAGTGCTTAGTCAATTCTGGGTCATTTGTCATGTATTGTATCGCTTGAATGCTTTGCTCGCAATGCATAGGTGCAATGACTTCTTCTTGCAACCAGTTCCGAATAGTTTGTTCGCTCACTCGACAGCCATGTTCGCGGAGTTGATCGCAGAGAGCCTTGAAGGACAATTTACATCGTTGCTGATATCGCAGGAGTGCCAAACGCCATAACCGTGCATGCTCCCGCTCAGAAGGAGGAAGCGATTTGTCGGCTTCAACGCGAATCACATCGCGGTCGGAACTATAATAGAAGAGGAGGGCATCTCCAGGTCGCAGTTCCCACCCCGGCACAAGCTGGAGTTCAGCCTCTTCCGGGTCGGCGGAGGGATCAAGCAAATGCGTAGCAACCTTGGCCTGATAATCCTTAGTCAGGAATGCATGTCCACTGTTGAAAAGAACAAGTCGTGCTTCAACCGCCGCCTCCTCCGACGAGGGCCGGGCGAGGGCGGTGAGCCGTCCTCGGCGGCGGTCCACTAAACGGATCTCAACCTTGTCGAACGGATCACCGCCAGCCGGCTCCGGACCCGGCGACTCGCCATCGGCCGGCTCGCCCCTCGCCTCCGCCCAACCAGTGATTCCCGGGAACAGACGCGACCGGCAGGCCCGTGTTCGCCGGGCTGCCGCGTTCCGCTGGACCCTCCGGATGAAGGCCCGGTACCATCCGACCTCGATCTCGTACAGGATCAGCCGGAGCAGGCTCGCGAAAGGCGGGCGGAGCAGGCGGGTCATGGTCCCCCGGCCGAACCAGCCCGAGATCACGTAGGTGGTATTCGGGTCGCACGGAATCAGGTCCAGGGTCGTTGTGACCGGGCAGACCGTCACGTCGTCAACCCGTTCGAGCAGATCCGCGTCGCCACAAAGGACCAGGAGCGACCCCGATGTAGGCCTCATCCGGCTCAGAGCGTCGGCTTTCGGGTTGTTCCGCTGGAGCAGTTGCCACAACGCTCTCAGCCGACCCTCGGCTAGGTCAACAGCCTGAACCTCCTGGGCCGTCAGGGAGGCCTTCGCGGCCATTGTCCCGGCGATCGAGTCGAGCTTGCCTGCGAGATCGGCGAATAGACGCGGGTGGTCGGCGAGCCGGAACGGGCACCGGAGGAGCCGGGTCAGAACGTTGAACGACAGGTCCAAGGCGTTTTCGAGTTCGGGAGGAACTTCTTCGCCCCGGACCTTGACAAGCTTTTCAAGTCCGCACACCGCCTCAAACGCCTCAGTGTCGCTGCCGGCGTCGACCTGCTCGACATCAACGGCCGCGGACAACGCCCGGACCACTTCCGTTTCGTAGCGTCGGACCGGGCCGGCCTGATCACTCGTGCCGGAGCGGGCCGTCTCGATGCACAAGGAGTCGATGTCTTCCTTCGTCCACTCCCAAATCGTGGAATCGGTTTCCTCGATGAGGGACTCGTCCGCATCGGCTTGGGACGTCAATACCAACACGCGAGCCCCGATGCTACCAAGTCGAACAAGAGACGCAGCTCGTCGAGCATTCTGCCCCGTTGCATCAACAATAGTGAGGGCGACCTGTTCGCCCTCCCCTTCGACGTACTCGCAGGCCCGATCCAGGTCCGGGATGACCAGCACGGTGGGCCGACTAATGCCGAAGCGTGAGGACCACGGGCAGATCTCACCGCCCGGCGTGAGATATCCCATCGGCACCGCGTCGATCAACCTCTGGCCGAACAGGGAAACAGCCTCGGCCGTCTCCTTGCACGTCTTGAGCGGGGAGGAGACGACGATTTGTGGCACGTCTGTCGGGATGGTCACCGGCTCGGCGGAGAGGAAAAGATAGTCAAGAGCTTGCAACGGTTGATTCCCATAATCGCTTTGTGGTGAAATGCGACCTCGAGTATCTCGTTGACTATTCTCAGGGACGAGTCGATGGATTTGATCGATGGGTAGCCACTCGATGGAGCGAAGTTGTTGATCTTTTTCCCTGCGTACCCTCTCAAGACCAAACAGGGTTCTCCCGTTGTCAGATCTGCAGCCGACGAACGTGCGAATTGCCGTGCCATCAACCCGCACCCTCTGCCCAGGTTGAAAGGGAAGATGGCAGCCACTCTCCGTCCTGGCCTTCCACAGCCCACTGAGGGATGCAAGAAAGCCGAGTAGCAACGGTAATGGCCCAGTCCGTGGCAAGATAAGGTAGGTAATTGTCTGCTGGCTATCCCCGCGCACGGCGGGACATGTGAGAGCCGTGTTCACCAGCAGGAATTCGGAAAGCGGAGCCCCGCCTCGGCCGTCCTCGAAAACCACCATGTTGAGAAACGGCCAGGCAGCCACGGTAGCATCGATCAGGTCGAGCCAAGGGGGACAGTTTTTCTCGATGAGACTGACCGCCAGATCGGCGACGAAGTAATCATCGAGGAACCCAATCAGCCCCAGTTGATCCGGGATCACGTCGTTGTCCAGGCTGACGTAGTGAAGGGCGGCCCGGGCAATCTGGCGGTGGTCATCCGGGCGGCCGGAGTCACGCAATACTTCGGCGAGGAATTGCACGTTCACCCGGAGACGACGAAACAGTCCCGACTCCAGCAACTGGCCCAACTGCCCCAGGGCCGCCTGGGCCTTTGCTGGCAGGCAGTCGTCCTCGTCGGCCGATCGGTCGAGGAGTTCGACAAACAGCTCCTCTGCCTTGGCCTTCTCTTCGCCGCTGAGTTGAGGGGGAGAGTAACGGGCCGGTTCCCTAAGTTTTTCTCGAACGAGGTGGGCGGCATAACCGGCAACGAAGAAGGCATCCTCAAGGAGACCAAGAGAGTTTGTACAATTAGGCTTTCCGCAGTTGTTCTGATAGACGAAAGCGAGCCCACCCCGTGCAAGCTCCGCAACCTCGTTGGTCGGACCGGCCTTTCGGAGCTTGTCGCCGAGGAAGAAGATGTCACGAGCGAGATTGCATTCAAAGCCGAACTCGAGCCGTAGCCCTGCGACCCACTGGGTGGTGGCGGCGATCAGGTCACGGTCATTTCCATCCCACTTCTTAGCGAGTTGATCAAATTCTGCCAGCAAGGCACGTCGTTTGGCGTGAGTGATTGGCATAGATGATTCTCCCTCAAGCACGAGCAAAACCATAAAATGTCAATGAATCTTTAATTTTACAACTGAAATCTTTGCAACTCTGGAGTCGGATAAAGCTATGAGTCTACTCGATTTTACCGCCTATCGTCTGAATGCAAGCCGTTTTCAATAGTCGGACTAGCAGTGGTTCGAAATGTCTGCTCAAATTGTCAGCAGCAACGCAAGTTGGGGCGGTGAACTTCTTCAGACAGGCATGATACAGCATTGACAAAATGCCACCCTCTCCATTATTGGCCCTTCGATGTTGAGGTTTGAATGGAAGTTTGAGTGGCGAGGCAGACGAAGGCCAGCGGTGATGCGGCCGTCGCGTTTGTCTTGGTCATCGCAGCCAATTGACCCTGCAAGCTTCTGAGTTGGTGGAGACGGCGTGTTATTCTCGAGGAGATGCCTTTAAATCTCCGATGGAGGGCCTCCTTGGAGAATTCTTGCAGGCGCAAGTACAAGGGATCGTCAGGACGGGGGCGTGGCAAATCTGTCCCGACTACGCTTAGGGCACCTGGAAAAGGAATGCCCCGACGTTTGAGCTGCTGATAGGCTTTTTCGGAGAAATTCGGAACGAAGCCCTCATTCATGATGCCGTGATAGACGGCCAAGACCAGCTCGACGTAGACAGCTTCCCGGAGTAACTGGCGAATTTCCTCGGTCAGTGATGCTAAGCGGGTTTTGTGTCGCGTCTGTTCCGTTTGTTCCTCCTGAGCGCAAAGGGACTGGACAAGGCTGCGGAATGTGTCAGCAAGCCGCTCCTTTCGCTCGTCTGTTAGTTCGGTCAAAACGCTATTACCAATGATTGACATCAATTTCGTAAGAGACGGGATGATCTGGCCGTCTTGTAGAGAGTAGTAACATACAATCTGTCTAGGTGATTCCAGAGAATATCGGACGATCTCGCCACAAAGCATACTGCCGTCGGGTGGATCGACGGCTGCGAGGACGTCCTCCAGGAGGCCGCTGCCGTAAGTCATCAGCCTGAGCGTGTTGGGGTAGGTGTCGAAAAGGTCGGGATGGAAGGTAATATCCTGCCAGGAGCCGTGCCAGTCGAATTGGTATGCTCCGTCAATCGTCGGATGGGGTCGGAAGCGGCGGCCAAAAGCCGTGGATTCGACGAGCGTGCGCTCCAGTTCGGGGAGTGTGACGGGGGGCGGTTCTTCCGCTTCGAGGTCCATTTGTTCCACCACGTACTTATCCAGATCGAACGCGGAAGGTTCCTGCGAACGGACTCGGCAGTTGATTTCTTCCACCTTACGGGCAATCAACTCGCTGCGCTCTTCGGAACTGGCCATGGCTGCGGCTTCGATGACCTGAGCAACCTGGCTCAGAATTGGCTGGAGTTCTCCCACGACACTTTCGAAAGAAGCGATCCGGTCATCGAGGCGCTGATAAACCATCGCTTCGACGGTTCGGTCATAGAAGTAGTTGCGAATCCAGACGCGGTCGTACACCTGGCCGATGCGGTCGATGCGGCCAATCCGTTGCTCGACCCGCATCGGGTTCCACGGCATCTCGTAGTTGATGAGCACGCCGCAGGTTTGCAGATTCAAACCCTCCGAGGCCGACTCCGTACATAGCAGGATCTTGATCTCACGTTTTTCGCGAAAGGCGTTCTTGATGTGCTCCTTGGTCGTTTCGACCCACGCGGTGCCGTTCCAGCGTTCGCCGCCGCGACCACTGTAGCAAGCCACTTGGCCCCCATAAACTTGCCGGAGTTTTTCGCGGAGATAGTCCATTGTGTCCGTGTATTGTGTGAAGATGATCACTGAATCGCGATGCTGGAGGATGTGGCGGAGGTCTTTGGCAAGTTGTTCAAACTTGCTGTCCGTGCCCAAAGCCTGGAGGTGCGCTAGGAAACTCTCGATGTATTCGATCTCGCCCTGGAACAGCGCTCGGATTTCGCTGGCGGCTTTGTGTTCCTCCTCGGCTGGCAAAAGTTCCGACACGTCCTCTTCCAGGTCCTCTTGGTCGAGGTCTTCCTCCGTCAGCCAGGCCGCCGGGGTTTCGCCTTTGAGGAAGGCCAGGCGGCGCTCCAAGCTGCGCTGGATGGCGTAGAAGCTGCTCGTGAGGCGGCGCCGGTATACCGTCATGAGGAAGCCCAAACCCTTTCGCTCGGCTTCGTACTTCTTGTAGTGATCCCGGATGTATTCCTCGATCCGTTGGTAAAGTGCCCACTCGTCCGGCCGCATTTCGATCCATTCCGACTTCGGCTCGCGGAAGGGGATTCTGTCCTGGAGCCAGCCGCGGCGGTGGTATTCCCGCAGCAGGGGCCGGGTATTGCGGAAGACATACCGCCGCAGCGGCGTGTGGCGCGCGGCAAGCTCGCGAAGCGCGCCCTGGGCTTTCGCGTCCAGTTGCCGAATGATCGCCGCCGCGTTCGGTGATTGGGGGAGCCGGCGCAGTTGGTCCCACGTCACCGGTCCAAGCTGCTCTTCCGCCGCCCGGCAAAATTGTGGGTCCCACTCGCCCCCGGTGCCGAAATAATCGGCGAGCATGGACAGCACAAACGGCCAGTCGATCTCGTCCCAGGGCCGCCTGAGTTCCTCGAAATAACGGAGGAAGTTGTCCTCCACTCCCCAACGTCCCCCCATCCCCAGGAGCTTCAGCAGATCGAACACTTCCAGCGGGTGGATCTGCATCGGCGTGGCGGTCAGCAAGAGCAGACCACGCGTCTTGTCCCCTAACCCCGGTCGATCCTCCGGTCCTCGCAGCAGCTCCAACAGCCGGTTGGGACGGAATTGCTCCCGATTCTGAAAATCCTTCCGCCGGGCATGGTGCGCCTCATCGATGACGACCAGGTCCCAATCCTCCGCGTCCAGAAGCTCCTGCTGGCGGTCGCGCCGCTTGGCCAGATGGCTGGAAGCGAGGATCACCGGATGAGCATTCCAGGGATTGTCGACGCCGCTCCGGGGCCACTCTCGACCGCTGGCATCGAAAAACGTGCGGCCATCGTACCGCGGCACTCGGAGGCAAAACTTCTCGTACAGCTCCTGTTGCCATTGGAACAGCACGCTCTTGGGCACCAGGATCAAGACGCGCCGGGCCTTGCCTGAGATGATCAACTGACGGAGCGCCAGTCCCGCCTCGATGGTCTTGCCCAATCCCACCTCGTCGCACAGCAGGAAGCGCTCCGGGAACCGCTGGACAATAGTGTCAGCCACGCGGCGCTGGTGAGGCCAGACCCGCACGGTACACGTCGCCCTCCCCAGGCGGGTGGCATTCGGCAAATGCGGCACGTCGCGCAGGAACTGGAAGATGATTCGCTCTCGCTGCTCGGCGTCCCTGGACGGACCGGCCGGCTTCTTCGGTGATGTCTCTTGCGGCTCCACCCCGAACTCATGGGTTGGGGCGGAGGAGGGCCGCAGCTTCAACAAGTGCTGCCGCACCGCTTCGGGAACCGGCAGCGCTACCCAGCCTTGCTCTTTCCCCTGCCAAAGCTTCTCGAACTTGACCCGGATATTGTTGACATAGGCGGCTGTCTCCCACGAATTGAAGACCACGAACGACTCGTAGTTTTCCTCCAGGGCCGTCGCCGTCTCGTTGATGCTCCCGGAAAACCCCACCTGATTCCCGGCGGCATCCGTAAACAGCCCTTCCTTCGGATGGTAGTAGCCCTCGGCTCGGCTCGCTGGCAGCGGCCGGCCGTGCTTGTCGGTCGGCAGTACCACCTTGATCTCCAGTTGTCCCGTGCCGACAAGCCAGGCCAGCGCTTGCAAGCGGTTGTGGACATACTCGCTTTCCGGCAGGCTCCAGCGGTCCATCAGCCGCTGTTCCAGCCGCTTTTCCAGCGTCGCATGACCGGCGCGGATGGCCTCGACATCTTCTTCCGATAGGTCCGCCCCGCACAACAGCCGCATCTTGCCGCCATTGCGAATCAACTGGGACACTCCCGCCGCCGCCACGGCTAGCATGGTGCTGGAGAAAAACCCCGCGGCACGGTCGTAGCGAATGCTCGCTGCCAGCGCCGGAATGAAAAAGTTCCGCAGCGGGTCGTCGTGCGGCCCATAGGCGATCTTCAGGCTGAGTTCGCGCAGCGTGGGCATGGCCAGGTCCGCAGCAGGAATCTTCACCAAATGCAGCTGAGGTTGGGTAAGCTGTGGAGTTGCCGATCGGCTGTCACCAGCGGAATGTTCCAATACAAAGCGGTTGCTGCAATCATGCGATCCGGCATGTCCGGGACCCTACGGACAGAAATCTGCCTGAGGCAATCCGCCATAGCTAAATCAAATGCGACAACTTCTAACCCGCTGTAAGGTTGCTGGACGATGGCCACCACGCGGTCGAAGGTATCCGCGCTCAAACGTCGCTTTTCCGCGAGATAGGTAATCTCCACCAGGGATACGGCAGAAATCTGAACCGGATCACCGCTCTGGATTGCCTGCTGAATCGCATGCCGTGCCTTGGCAGACAACCGTGGCGACGGCTGGGCATACCACACGACGGCATGCGTATCCAACAGAAGCGAGGGCATAGCTACTCGTTCCCTTCTGGAAACTCCTTGGGGAAATTGGCCCACATCTCACGCCGGGCTTGTAGGAAATCTTCGAGGGACAAATCGGGCAAATTCAAATCCCGCAGTGAACCGTAAAAATCCTGGCGTGGCGGCTTCTTGGCCTCCTGTTGGGCCAATTCCTCCACCAGGGCCTCCACTTTTTGCCGGGCTTCTGGCGATAACTTTTGAATTTTTTGTACCAACTGCTCCAGGGTCATCATGGTACTTCCTCCCTTCTCCCGGCATTATACCTTCTCCGGCCCTCGGTCCTAGGACGTGGTCGCTTGGGCTGGCTTGTGAGGGAGAGGGGGAGACAAGGAGACAGGGGGAGAGGGGGGCAATTTCAGCCGAGGATCCAATGGTCCGCTGTGTTGATCATGGCCACGAGCATAGGCAATACTTCATCGTCACCGTCGTAAAGAGGGGCCGCCTGGTCGCGCGTCCCATGGGCACACTGACTGCGAATTCCAGCCAGCCCTGAGTTTCTGCCGCTTCGGCCTCGGCGTCCGACCATTTGCTCCCGAAAGCGCCTTCATATCGTCGCTTGCGCCCCGCCTCGGCCAGGTTCGCACAGACAGACCTCGACGAACGCCGAATCTGGTCCGGGAGCGAGTACGTCTCCTCCTTCGGGAAGTTCTTGGACAATTTGAAGATCTGCATCCCCAGATCGGCCGCTTTCTGATAAACCGCCAATGGGCGGGGCGACAGGATCTTTTTTGCCACCCCTTCCCCCTCCCCTTATCTCCTTGTCTCCTTGTCTCCCTGTCTCCTTGCCTATTCACCCTCCTCATCCTCGTTCTCTTCCAGTTGCTCCTCCTCGTCGGCAGGAAACAGTTCCCCTTGCTGAACGACCGGCGGCGGTTCCTCCTCCTTGGGGGCCGGCAGGTCGTCCCAGAAGAGCAGACGCAGGGCGTCGAGCGTGGCCATTTCCGGGCGGAGAAACTTCCCCTGCTTGTCCCGCGTGGCCGGAATGGCCCCCAGCAACGCCTGCACCAGCGCCTTGACCCGGCTGTCGCTCCGCAATCCCCGCTGCTCGACAAACCGCTGGCAGGCCAGCGAACCGTCCTCGTCGTACACCAGCATCACGGTGTGCACCACGTCGATGAGATGGGAAAAAGTCTCGGCGTCCGGGTCCACCATCCCCCGTTTCCGCCGCTGGCCAGGCAGGTTCATCACGACGTTGGCCCCCTTCTTGGCCACCAGGCGCTTGTCCCGCACGATGTCGCGCTCCAGGTCCAGGCCCAACGCCAACGCCAGCTTGCGGGCCTCGTCGGCCGGAAACTCCTGCGCCCGGAAGGCATCCCACGCCATCAAGTACCAATCGGTTACCGGGTCGAACTGCACCGAACGCCCCAAGAGCAGTCCCTGCTTGCGGAGATTCACGACCTCCTGCCGGGCCAGGTCCAGCGCCTCGCCCGGTTTGAGCGGCAGCGGTTGGCCAGTCTTGGGATCGGTCTGGCTGGTCAGCACCGGCCAATTCTCGGAGATGATCGCCAGCACCGGGCCGAACGTGCTGATGTACAAATCCACCCCGCGGATGCCGGCTTTCTCGAACTCCTCGGCCTTTTCCCGTGCCCGTTGCCGCACCGCACCCTTGAGGTCGTCCCACCAAGCCGGCTCGCTCCTCTTGGCCCGCTTGCGGCACACCAAGAGGATCGTGCTGGCCGCCGCGTTCTTCTTGGCCTGGTGCAGGCTGTGCTCGCTTTCGGTGTGCACCGGCCAGGAAGCATCGATCCGAAAGCCCGCCTGGATCAACGCCGTGCCCAGCGTGTCCCAGGCCGCCACCTCCTTGTGCGTGAACATCACGGTTAGCACGCCATCGTCGGCCAGCACCCGGTGCATCTCCCGGAAACAGGCCATCATCTTGTTCTCGTAGTCCTGCCGGGCCAGTTCCTCTTTTTTCTTGGAAAAAGCGAAGCGGGCCGGGTTGGCCACCGCCTCCTCGTCCTTGGGCACCACCTCGAAATCGCCCAACAGCTCCGGATGCACTTGGCCCAGCGAGCGCTTCATCCACACATAGAAAAAGTCGCTCAGCTCGGCATACTGCACGTTGGCGTAATAGGGCGGATCGACGCAGATGAGGTGCACCGAGCCATCGGGAAGATCGGCGAGCGACTGGGCATTGCCCCGCGTGCAGCGCAGGCGGTGGACCGGCGGCTCCACCTTACCCAGCAGACTCTCTTGCACTGGATAAACCAGCTTCGCAATCCCCTCATACGCATCGATCACCTGATCCAATGCCCAAGGTAAAAGGTTGCGCGAAGCGTCGAACTCACCGTGACTCCATTTGAAGGAGAAGTCGTGACGTTCGAAAGTGTTCGCAATCTTATCCCTTGTACCGTCCCACCTGACTAAGCGCGAGTTGTAGCCCGCACACTTGTCGGCTGCCAGGCCCAGCAGTGTCAGCACTGCCGCTGCCCGCTCCCTGGTTAGCTCGCGCTGGACCTGTTGCGCGACCGTTTGCAGCTCTTCGAGGATGACCAGGTGGGCGAGCAGTTGCCGCGGGGAAAAGAAGTCGGCCCAGGTGGGCATGCCGTAATGGATGGGCCGCATGTCCGTGGCGGGATTGGGATACGGTTCCGTGGGGACCAAGCCGGCGGCTTCCCAGTGGGGGCGGCGCTGTTCGAGTTCCTGGACGGCCCGTTCGTAGGCCGCTTCATCCTCCGGCGTCGGCAGGCGGAAGCTGAAATCGCCAGGGGTTTTGATTCCCACGGCGTAAAGCTGCTGGCCCATGCGTCCGGCTTGAGCTTCGGCCTTGATATAGTCGCCGTCGATGGCCTCGCCGGTCCAGGGACTGATCGCGGTGCCCCGCCGGATGGTTCCCTGATCCGGCTTGGCTTGCTCACAGGCGGCACGCCCCCGGACGATCTCGAAGCGGCAGCGGGCTTCACGTGGATCGGCGATCAGCTTGACGGCTACGGGGTCGCTCCCCTTGCGCAGCCACCAGTTGGGGGACAGCGGCACCGGCTTGCCCGTCACGGGGCAGGGTACCGTTCGCGCCCAGAGGTAACAGGCGCCGATCGCATTGCCAGGTATGTCACTGTAGAAGGGGCGAAGTTTTTTCTGAACCCCTTGGACCCAAAGCGTCCCATATTTGCGAAGGTCTGCCACCAGCGATGGTCCGAAGCGGGCCGGGTAATCGAGCGTTGCCTTGAGGATGACACTGGCCACGGGATTGAGTTCATTGGCATGAACGGTCAGGCCGAAACGCAGGGCCTCGAAGGGGATGGAGCCGCCGCCGGCCATCGGATCGCAGAACGTTATCTCCCGTGTGCCCCAGGTCCACTCCAGAAGCTCATAAAGCGTTTGCAATTGGTCCTCGGTGGGATTGATGGTAAAGGCCCGCGGATAGGTGTAGGGGTTAGGGATTCTATTCCCGGTGCGCGCCGCCCATTCCAGGAGTCTGCGGCTGGCGACCGGGTCGCCGTGGATGCCGATGAGCTTCAGGAACCAGGCTTTGTAAGCGTCGAAGGTAGGGAAGAGTTGGCGGAAGCGTTCCGGCCAGTCTGTCTTTGTGTCTGCGTGTCTCCCTGTCTCCGTGTCTCTCACTCCAGACGAGGCAGAAGCGGGGACCGGAGAAGACAGGGAGAGGGGATAGGCGGGCAGGAGGCTGGCGAGGATGGCCGCTCGGCAGACGGTCAAGGGCCGCCGCGCCCACCAGACGTGGAGGAAGTACAAGGGCGGCAAGGCTGAGGACGCCCCGCGCTCGCGCAGGCACTCGGCGCCGATCTCGGCGATAGGCAGCCATTGTTCGATGAGGACACGCGGGGGCGTCATGGTGTCACCTGCCTTTCTCAGAGTCCGTTGTGGAGTTCCACGAGTCCTGTGCAGCGGCGGCATGGTGGAGGGATGCAGGGTACGGCGAGGGGGATGGTTTCGGAGCGTGCTGGTTCATTCCCGTGCCAGGAGGATGCGGAGGGCTTTTTGGGCGCGGCGAGCGGCCTGGGAGGCGGCGATCTTGCTGAACCAGTAGTAGGCTTCCTCTTCGGTCATGGCCTGGACGTGTTCGGAGATTTCGAGCATGCGTGTGACTTTGCGGAGGGGTTTGACGGCGAGGAAGAGCAGTCCCAGGCGAACGCCGAGTTTTTCGTTGAGGGCGAAGGGGGCGCGTCGGCTGTGGCAGAGGTCGGCGGGGCGGTAGCCCGCTTGTTTGATTGTGGCCAGCACTTGGTCCATGACCGATTGCAGGGGGGTGCCGGAAATCTGGGCCACGAGGCGCCAGGTTCCGTTTTCGGAGGGACAGCGGCGGCCCGAGGGGGGGCGTTGGAACAGGGCCAAGCCGTAATCGCGGTTGTCGCCGGTGACCACGCGCAATTCAAACGGTGGGTCGGCCATGGTTCGACTCCGCTTGCAGGGGTTCGGCTTCCACCAGGATGCGTCCGATACCGAGGTTGGTGAGAACCTCACGGATGGTATGGAACTGGTCGCTGGCAACGTCCAGGCCGCCGTCGAAGTCGGCTTTCACCAGCAATCGAACGTTGGCTTTGGTGGCTTCCTGGCTGAGGGCATCCGTGAGGGTTTTGATGCGTTGGTAACGTGCCCAGGAGCCGGCAAATTCGAGGAAGAACTTTTCGCCGTCGCTGCCGAACTCCAGCACGAGGCGCTGATCGAGGTGGAAGTTAGCTTTACCCATTTGGGGGATGGCCAGGCCGAGGGCGCGGGCATCGCGGGCGGGGTCTTTGCCCAGGCCTTCGATGCAGATGGCCAGGCGGCGCAAGGAGCGGACCTTCTGATCCTCGCACAGGTCCGCGAGTTTTTGGAAGGCCTGGGCCGGGGTTCCTTCGGCGCGGAAGACCTGCTCTGTGCGGCCATGGTCTTGCTGATCGCAGATACAGGTGGACTGGCCGCAGAGCGGGCAGGGTTCTGTGATGGGTTCATCTCCCTTGATCTTGATGCCGACCCGCTGGGCTTCTTCCGGTTTGTAGAGGATGGCAGAGTCGCTGATCTCGATTAAGGGAGCGGGGGAGGGGGGGCCATAGCCGACGCCTTCATCCGGGGGGTAGTACACCCACACCCCTTGGCGGATGCCGTCGCGGATGGTACGTTTGAGCTGGTTGATGTCGAGGAGCATTTTCAGTCCCAGGCGTTGGGCGAAGGCGCGGCGCAGCTCTTCCGTCGAGAGGGAGGCCGCATTGGGGGGCCAGGCTTTGGCCTGGACGTATGCGGCGTTGAGCGGCTGGTCATCGGCAGTCAGCACCTTTTCCAGCATTTTGAGCGCTCGCAAGACGACTTCGCTTTGGTCCCGTTCGACTTCCCCTTGTTCCTCGGCTTGCAGGAGGTAGTGGGCGAGGTTTCCCGCGCGCTTGGGGGCGTCCGCCGAGGGGTAGTAGAGGTGGCGGTAGGCTTTGGTGATGGCCACGCGCAGGTCCAATTCGGCCGCTTCGGCCATTTTCTTGAGTTTGTCCTTTTGCTCTTTGGTGAAGTCGCGCATCCGGTCGAAGTCGTGGAGGATTCTCTGAAGGGCGAGGTAGCGCTGGGCCACTTCGACCATGCGCTCGACCTGGTCCGCATCGGCTACGAGGAAGACGAGATTGTTTTTGTAGGTGCGGTACTCCTCCTGGCTTCCTTTGCGTTCGAAGATTTTGAGCACGAGTGGCGGGGGGGTGGCAGCGTGGGGGGAGGACACCTGGGCGGCGTCGTAGTGGATCACCACGAGTTTGGGAGCCTGGGCGTCGTCATCGACGTCGGCAGCTTCAGGGGGGAAGAACACCGGCGTGAAGATGCCCTTTTTCCAGATCTTTCGGATCCGTTCATCCAGCATGGACTTGGCCGTGATTTTGCCGACCAATCCCATTTCATCGTCCACGATTTTGCGGAGAGCCGGTTCCGTTTTGAAGCGATAGCGATGGCCATCGTAGTCGAAGAACCAGCAGCGGTCGGCCAGGCGCTGGATGGCTTTTTCGATCAGGCCAGGGTCATCGCCGGGTTGGAGCACGGCCAGGTTCAGATCGGCGGGGTCGACGCCGCTTTGTCCCGTTTGCACGAGGCTATGCAGGAAGACGGTGGCGGCCAGGCGGCGGGCGTAAGGTGGCTTTCCGGCTTCGATCCACTCGCGGTCGATCTCCTGGGCATGGGCCAGCGTCCCCTGTCGAGGGCTGGCGATGTCGGCCTCGATGACCTGTTTGTATTGCGGGCGGTCGAGGCGGCTGGTCAAATCGTTGGCCACCTGATCATCCGCCAAATCCAGATGGTGAGGACAGATCAGGTAGCAGTCGGCGGGTTTTTGCTCCCACAATTTGCGGACCGTTTGCGCCAGGAGACGCAGCACCCCGCGTGTACGCTGGAAGTTGGGAATCGTGGAGGTCTTGCGATTGAGGGTGGTCAACAGTTCGGGGTGGAAGGGGTAGTCCTGGACCATTTCGGCTTGGTACTCGGCGCGGACTGCCCGCTGGGGCAAGTTCACCCCTTTGTCGATCTGTCGGACGTAGAAGTCGGCATATTGTTTGGCTGCGTCCTCGGCAGCGCGGCGGTCCACCCGTGCAAAGAGTCGGTGCGTGACGATGGCGCTGATTTCGTTCTCCGCCGAGGGGGTGAGGACGTGCTCCTGGCGTGCTGAGACGCTGCGGGCCTCGGCCAGTTCCGCTCGCAGGTCGTCGGACTCTTTTCCGAAGGCATCGGCTGAGTCGGCCAGCGTGTAGACGAAGACGGTGCGCTGGCTTTCCGAGGCGAACTTGATCAGGGACATCAGAAAAGCCACCGTTTGCTCGGCCAAATGGGACTCTCCCGCTTGGTATTTCGCACCGCGGGCCACACGCAGGTAGTAGGCGATCTCGTCGATCATGAGCAAGGCGGGCTGATCGCCGATGAGCTTCTCCCACACCTGGGTGCCGGGGGCAACACGTTGTTCATCGCTTTTGCGGACCAGCTCGTACCCCGGCTTGCCGCCAAGCTGGTAAGCTAGCTCGCCCCAAAGCGTAAAGGTGCGGACATCCCCGTGATCGACGCCATCGGCTACGTCTAAATCCGGCCCGACGACGCCGGCGATCTTCACGGTCCCTGGTCTAGGCAGGAGCCTTTCGGCGACGAAATTGTCCACCCATTTCGGATCAACACCGCCCCGAGCCAAGTGGTACAGCCCGATCAGGTTGTGGGTTTTGCCGCCCCCGAAGCTTGTCTCTAAGCGGATCACGGCAGCACTGGTGGGGCTGACGCCGCTGAGCCTGCCGAGACCTTCGGCTAGGAGAGATTTCAAGCCGCTGGTCGGGTAGGTGTTCGCAAAGAAAGTGCGGGGGTCGCCGTAAACGTGGTCAGCACTGCCCCGGAGCACCTTGGTCAGAGAGGCAGCGAATTGCTGCTCCCGAAGTGTCCCCCGCAGGACTTCGTCGCGTGGTTGACAGGTCTCGAAAATGGTCTTCATGCTCGGCCTCGCTATCACCGCTGTTGCCAGCTCGGCTTCCTCTCGAACCGTTCCGCCAGGCGGTTGCATCCTTCCGCTAAAGCAGCGGTCATGATTTTGCGTGCTTGAGGTATTCGACTAGCAGGTGTTCCTCTGGATTTTATCAGCTCCCAGGGACGGTCAGAAGTCGTGCCATATCCATAGTCCCTTCTCCTCCCCGGGAGATGGGGTTACGCGCCGATCCCTGCGGCTTGCTTCCTGTGACGCTCCTCCCCTTGGTTTCACTCGATAGTTTAATGTCCAATAACTCATTGTCTCCGGAAACTGTATTGCAGCCAGTCTAAAATCACTCATTTAGATTGATTTGCAATTATCAGATACTAGTAAGAACGATGTGGCAGGAGGTCGCCTCGTGTCGTCCGGGGCGTCCCTTGGTCTTGGCGCAAGGGCTAGGGCGGCGGGCGAGTCATTGTCGCCGCGGTCTGGGTGCGGTTGGGCATGACAGGGCGGAGGTGGAGAAAACCTAAGCGTTGGCACGGGCATGAGGAGTTGTGGTTGACAGTCAGTGTTGGCTTTCCAGTTCCTTCAGCAGCTTTTGGAAGTCTGGGCGTTGGCGCAGCGGGGCGAGGTCGGAGTCTTGCTTCATGTGGGCGGCGTCCTTGAACCCCTTGGCCACGGCCTCCCGCAGCAGCTTCATCGCCGCGTCGCCGTAGAACTGGACGACGGCTTTGCGTTTGTCGGCATCGAGCTGCTCGTGCTTCTCGACGATGGGGATGCACAGGGCCAGGGCGCAGGCGGCGTCGTAGGCGTCGGCAGCTCCGTCCCAGCCCAGGTCGCGGGCGGTCTGGGCGGTTTGCACCGCGGCGGCCGGGTCGAGCAGCCCGGCGTGGGCCTGCACTAACGCAAGCAGGTTGTTGCGGTAGAACTGCCGGTAGGTGGGATGCCGAGGGTTGGCCTTGAGGGCGGCCAGGTGGTGCGGCCGGGCCTTTTCCAGGCACTCCTTGGCCGTGGCGAAGTTGCGCCGCAGGTTGCACAGGTTGGCCAGGTTGCCGAGAGTAGCAGCCAGGTCGTTCCGCAGGTCCGGCTGATTGGGAAACTCAGCGGCCAGTTCCACTTGGTTGGCTTCGAAATTGTAACGACTTCTTGGGGGTGTCGTTGGACGGAAAAAGCTACGACTTTCGCCTGACTGAAATCGCAGGTAAAATGTTGGATGCTGCTTGTCTGAGGGACAAACGCTGCCGACAGAGCGAGGGAGATCAACTTATGTCTTACGATTTACACGAGAGAGAAGTTCAGCCAGCGCCAGCTTGGTGGACAACCTGGCTTGCTTTCGCATCGCGACTCCTCCTTTGGCTCATAAGTGGCGAGTTCAAGGGCTGGCTGCTCTCTGGTTTCCTCGTCGGCTTTGGTCTCTGGGAATTGGCCAAACAAGAGCTGAGCATCTTGTGCTGGAAGAAGACTCAGGGGATCGTCATCGAATCTCGCACCGAATGGATCGAGCAGAAAGGGGGAATCCCCGGTGCTCCCCTTACCGTGCACATCCGCTACCGCTACTGGGTTGCCGGTCAGCCGTATGAGGCGACACGGATTACGACCGGGGAACCCAAAACGTTCTATTGGGTTCAGGAAGCTGCCGCTTTCCGCAAGCAGTTCCCACCGGGTGCTCCCGTCATGGTCCTGTATGCTCCGTATGATCCATCGCAGGCGACCCTGTTCGCGGAACGCAGCTCTGGTCCGTGGATCTTGTTAGGATTTGGAATTCCCATTTTGCTCTTAACGCTGCGGCTACGTTGGCAACGGCATCGCCAAGGTGAGGAACCGACTCCTGACCTTCACGTCCCACTCCATATTGGCTTGTGACTTGGGGTGGTCACACGTTTTGAGATCGACGAGACCTTTGGCAGAGTTGAACTAGTCGAGCCGGGCTTAGTAGGGAATGCCGTGGTAGTCACGACGAATGACGTCCTCCGGTACGCCTGCGGGGAGCAAGCGGGTATAATCCTGATGGATGTAGATAGGGCCCAGGTCGGCCACCGGGGGTCTGATCGTCGTTGGCGCCTCGAAATTGAAGCCGGTCGTACACTGGGCGCCGGCAGGTGTTATATTTATGTAAGGAGTTCGTTTCTCGCTGAAGTCCTGCCGGTTGCTGAGCGGGTTGCTCGTCACTCTTCTGGGGAAGCT
Organism: Thermogemmata fonticola; assembly: GCF_013694095.1. Taxonomy (NCBI): domain Bacteria; kingdom Pseudomonadati; phylum Planctomycetota; class Planctomycetia; order Gemmatales; family Gemmataceae; genus Thermogemmata; species Thermogemmata fonticola. The sequence continues at coordinate 28,792 of NZ_JACEFB010000001.1, forward strand.
CGCATGTGGCATCCAAGCAAAATTCTATTAGTAGTGATATTGCTGCTCGCCTTGGCGTCCCCCGCGTATGCAAACTCCGCCGCACCGACTGCCCACTCGTGGCATGACTCATTTTTTGAACTTTTGCCGCTCATATTGTATTTGGCTTTGCCGGCGTCGATATTCGCGGCTGTCTTGGAATGGCCCTTCGTTTTTTGTGCGGGCGTCCGAAAGCACGCGTTCTGGTACTCCTTACAGGCCAATTTCATAAGTCTAGTGGTCGGATACTTGACTGTGCCTTTGGCCGTCGTCGCTATTTTCTGCACTGGGCCGCTGTGGTTGCTGATCGCGGTGGCCATGTCTGTTGGCTTGGAGGGGAAGTACTATCAGTGGCGAGTAATCCGTGCGCCGTGGCGCCTGCGCTGGCGTTGGATCGTGGCGGGCAGCGTCTTGAGCAGCAGTATTTTACTGATGCTCCTGCCCACGCTGGCGCTGGCGATCAAGGAAGCGCAGCCCCGTCTGGAGTGGCATTTGTACATATTATGTTTATTATATTACGAATTGTTCTGGGAAAGTGTGTTTGCAAGCGTCGCGCTGTTTCTCGGAAGTTTCTTCGCACCCGGACTGCTAAGGCGAATGAAGTGAGAGCTATGTCGTCCGGCGTAGTGCCGAAGGTAGATCGCGCTGGCTTTCCGAATTTTGAAGCTCCCTGTCTGCAACACTCCTCGAACTCGATCGCGCGCAGAACCGGCGCGAGAGTCGCGAGAGGATAGCTGCAAGCTCTTGATTTGCTGGTTCTTACGACGTGGGAGATGAGAGAGGTCCGCGAAGGGGCGCCGAAGTTCCGAATCCGTCTCGGTGTCCGACTGGCACACTCCTCGAACCCAAAACGTCGCGCCGCCTGTTAACCCGTCTGTCGGTTTCGTCCCTCAACAAAAACTTCCACACTCCGGTTACCAGCCCGCGCGAGCGCGACAACGGTTGTCTGTCCATTCCCGATCTCCCCCCGACTCGATCGCCCCCGCAAGGCCCGCGCAACCCGACCCCGACTGGACACCACGGCTGGGAGAGTGCTTCCTCTGGGATTGCCCTCGATCCCGCCGGTGTGCAAATATGTTGTCCTCATTCGTTTTGTCGGTGTTTTCCCTGACGGTTGCGATTGTACCCGGATGACCAAACTTCTCCAATCCCTGCTGCTGCTGTTGGCCAGCGGCACGGACAAGGACAGACTGCGCCAAATCCAGTTCCTCAAGGAGGAGAACCGCATCCTCCGCGACCGGCTCCCCAAGCGGATCCAGGTCACTCCAACCGAGCGCCAGCGCCTGCTCAAGTTCGGCAAGCCCCTCGGCTCCGCCATCCGCCACCTCATCACCATCGTCTCCCCTCGGACCTTCCTGCGCTGGCTCCACGGTGAAACCAGACCCAAGGAAGCCGCGAGCAAGCGCGGGAGGAAACGCACGCCGGAGGAGGTCCGCGAACTCGTGTTGCGGTTGGCCCGCGAAAATGACTGGGGTTACACGCGCATCCTCGGGGAGTTGAAAAAGCTGGGGATCAAGAAGATCAGCCGGGCCACCGTGGTCAACATCCTGAAGGAGAACGGCCTCGACCCCGGGCCCAAGCGCGGGGAGGGCACCTGGTTTGACTTCATCAAGCGGCACAAGGAAAGCCTCATCGCCTGCGATTTCTTCTCGACGAAGGTGTGGACGATGTCGGGCGTGGTGGAGTACTTCGTCCTCTTCTTCATCCACGTCGGGACTCGAAAGGTCTACGTGGCCGGGATGACGCCCAACCCCAACGCCCCTTGGGTGATCCAGCAAGCGCGGAATGCGGCGATGCACTTTGGGGAAGAGCCCGCCAAGCCCCGGTATCTGCTGCGGGACCACGACAGCAAGTTCGTCCCGGAGTTCGATGCGGTCTTGGAGGCGGAGGGAATGGAAGTGGTGCCGACAAGCGTGCAGGCGCCGAACATGAACGCGGTGGCGGAGAGGTTCGTGCAGACGGTGAAGGGAGAGTGCCTCGACCACTTCATCGTCTTCGGAGAAGCCCATCTGCGCTATCTCTTAAAGCAGTTCCTGATCCATTATCACGAATGCCGGCCACATCAGGGCCTGGGGAACATGCCCCTGGGTGGGCTTCCCGCAGTCCCGGAGGACAAGCCGTTGATCCTGAGCGAGGTGCGTTGCGAAGAGAGGCTGGGCGGCTTGCTCAAGCATTATTCCCGCGCGGCTTGATTCTGTCGGCGGTTCCCCTTCCACCGATTCCCCACGGGTAGCTCCCGGTCCGGGTTCGAGGCTGCGACTGCCTCGGGGCGCTTGACCTGGAACGACCTCCCCCTGTCGTTCCCCGCGGGTTCTCGTTGCCTGCTCCGCCGCGCTGCCGGCTCTGCTCTCTCCTTGCTCGCGACAACCAACCTTCAACTCGGCCGCCGCTGTCCCTTTCAGCGCCGCCACTTGCGTGCGCCATCGTTTTTGTACAGGACGGTCGTAGACGTAACGCTCGACGACATTGCCCGCGTTGTCAAAGAGCGCGGTGACATTATAGTTGGCATCCTGCACAACGTACAAGCGCTCGTCCAGCTGCACGGTCTAGCCGTCGCTACTGCAGAGCTTGTCGCCAGCGTGCAGGTTGGCGGCGGCAGTCCAGCCCTGGCCGTGAACGTAGAAGTGATGATATTCCGTGGTGCGGCTGCCGTTGCCGCTCAGGTACAGCAACACGACGCAATTGCGGGTCGGGAACATGGTCATTCTTTTGGAGTGGATGAGGCTAGGGAAAATGCTTTCTCAAACTCACCTTTACCAATGAGGTCGCCAACGACTTTTGCGATGTTCTCCCGGCTTAATCTGCGGACTAAGATCATGTCAGTCGCCCAGAAATAGGATCCTTTCATGCACTCCCCGGATTGCTGGTAATTTTCCATGATTTTCTGGATGTTCTCCAATGTGAAAAAGGTCGCCATGTAGTGTGAGCCATCATCGAAGACAACTTCAACATCCACGTTGTCCGTGATTGGGTCTAGCCCTTCTAACCCGGCATGTACCGTAATCTTGTAGTGCTGGCCCTTTACCATTTTATCCTCCATACAACCGCTGCAGGATTTTGATTACGGCCTCTTGGTTTGCCTTCGATGATTTCGCAAGAATCTCAGCATCCCCGTTCGCCAAGATTCGGAAATACACCCTGGCGCCGTCCCTTGCTCGTGCTTCGAGGACGTTGCCAAACACCCCTCTTGTTCCGATACCAGGATTGAAGTTGCCTCTCCCCAATTGTGCTGTCAATCTGTCGATAGAGGCTTGGTGCGTTCGTCCGGCAGCCTCTGCGTGCCTAACAAGGCCTGGATCGTCGTGGATACGGCTAACGCAAGCATTATGTGCCCAGACGCTCCAGCCCCACCCTTCGTCGCCGACGAAGTACGTATGGTACTCCGCCACCCGGCAGTTGTACACCGCCTCCTCGCGGCCCGTGTCCCGAACATCTTCGACCGTCAGCCACTGGCCGTCGTGCGACCGCAACTCATCCCCAGCCCGTAAGTCCTTCGCCGCCGTCCAACCTCTGCCCCGCACCCAGAACGGATGCTCCCCCGTCGTCTCGATCGTTTGGAACGTTCTACTTGATCCGGAGCCACAACACCAAGACGAACCGCTAGAACACCTCTTCGACCAGCTTGGCCTTCACTGCTCCGTTCGCGTCCAATTGTCCCAGTTGAGGAGCAGGTCACCGGCCCAGATGATCTCAATCGCTCGATAGCCGAGCGGCGTTCACTCCCGGCCTTAAACGAGCAAGCAGTGATCCGCCGTCATACGGATGACGCGACCGTGGATGCCCACAGGAACGAAACGGCCGTTGACATGATTGGATCTCTTTGGGTTTCAGAACGGCAACCCGGATTGGTAGGACGAGCTGAACCCTTCACAACTGATCCCCGCCTGAGACAGCATTTGGACGACCTCCTCGACGCTCTGCACCACTTGGTTGATACGGTCGTAGATGAAAGGCTCGTCGCCGTCTAGATCGCCACCCTTCGCCTGCAGCTCTTGCAACGGGATATCGACCACTCGAACACGGATCAGGATGCTGCGCTCATCGTCGCTCGCACCAGGGGCCACGAACGGGTACAGCACTGCCCATGCCCGGCAACCGGGGCGGTCCGACGGGACTTCCTTCGACACGGCTTCCAGCCGCGAGACGTTCACTGCAATATCCTGAACAATCATAGGACGCCTTCTGGATTACCCGCCAAACAAGATTCGCACGACTCGGCCGTCGAAAGTGTGAATCTGCAGATGGGGCGTATAGTTGTGTAGCTTGCCATCATCGTAGTGCCCCTGCAGCACCTGACGGCCCTTCATACTCTTGAGGGCGCTGGTCCTGTCGAAGACGGTATCCCAGTGGTATGTACCCGCCTTGCCGTGGACATCAACTTGGGCTTTGCTCCACCCCGTTGTATCGCGGTAAGATGGCACCCCATGCCCAGAGCGGAACTCTCGGAAGAAGAGCTCGCGTGCCTCGTTCGCGTCTCTGACAATGACCTCATTCGTCCTGCCTTCTCGCAAGGCCCGCCCAGCCCGGGCGAGTTCGGGCGAACTGTAGCAACTATTATGCGCCCAGACGCTCCAGCCCCAGGCGGCGTCACCGACGAAGTACGTATGGTACTCCGCGACGCGGCAGTTGTACACCGCCTCCTCGCGGCCCGTGTCCCGAACGCCCTCGACCGCCAGCCACTGGCGGTCGTGCGACCGCAACTCATCCCCAGCCCGTAAGTCCTTCGCCGCCGTCCAGCCTTTGCCCCGCACCCAGAACGGATGCTCCGCCGTCGTCCGCAGCACCCGCCCCGCAACCGTCACCTCCCAGATCACACCCCATCGCCGGAACACCTCCTCCACCGGCCGATACGCCAACTCTCCCTCCGGCTGATCCTCCGGCAGCGACAACACTTCGTCACTCGTCGTCAATGCATCCCAGCGGACCCAACCCCGCCGCGTCAGGACTTGCACCTCCCCCGGGAAGCACGGCCGCAGCATCTGGAAGCTGTTGCCCGCGACCCCGATCAGGTCCAGAGCCGCCGCCCCATAATTCCCTGCCGCCAGATTGTCGCCAGCATTCAGTGAACCGCCAAACGCCTGGATGCCGTTGATCACCCGCACGCCAGTCCCGATGCTGCCGCCGACGGCACAGGGGTTGACGAAGGCTAGCCCGAGGTTGACCCCCGTGCCGGCAACCTCACCGACAGCGTAGGCTCCCGAGTGGTAGTCAACGACATCGTCATAGCCGAGGCCCTGCCGCACCCGACCGGTCAGCCCCATGCTGACCGTATCGCCCATGCCTGCCGCGCCGTTGCTGAGTTGAGCGAACCAGCCGGTGCGGTGGTGACCCAGAACGGAATCCCAGCTGCGCACGTTGTCCGTTCCGATCACATCGTTGGCGAGCCAGTCCCAGAGGTCGAACAGCCCCAACGGATCGAGCCGGTTCGGCAGACCGTTGCCTAATACCCGATAGAGGTTGACGTCCCCGGCGTCGTAGCGGATCGGGTCGAGGCTGGTCCAGCGGCCGAGGGTGGAGGAGTAGTCGCGGTAGCGGAAGTGATACAGGCCACTCGTGACGTCGAACCGGCCGCCCTGGTGCAGGTAGACCCAGGCGAAGGCGCTGGCCGCTCGCTCCGTCCAGTTGGCGTCGAGGATCGTCGCCTGGCCGAACGGGTCGTAGACGTAGCGTTCGACCACGTTGCCCGCATTGTCAAAGAGCGCAGTGACATTATAGTTGGCGTCCTGCACCACCCACAAGCGTTCGTCCAGCGTGCCGTCGCCGTTGCTGTCCCTGTCCCGCAGCACCAAGGCATCGTTATAGACTGGTCACCATTGCTGTCGCGGTCACGGTGGACCAATGCAGCGACATACACCGGCGACCTGACGTATTGTACGGGGGTCTACTTTCCGACGCACTTCCAGTAGCTGCTGGGCAGCCAGGGGTACTGCTTCGGTTATTTGCTTTCTGCTCATTGGGAGCAAATATGTCGATACTATTGTAAATATAGAAAACTATATCTTGGATTTAATAAATCCATAATATGATGCCATATCTAGAAAAAGAATAGAAAAATACACTAATGCTGCGGCTTTTGATTCTGTAAGCCCTACAGAATCAATCCATATATGTAGATCATCTGATATTGGATTAATGATATCATACATACTACTAATATACGATAATTCGTCTTTATTCATTGATTTTAATTTATCCATAATCACGCTTTCGAATTGGAAATATCCGTAAGATTCAAAGAAGTTAATCAAGTGACGAAATCTGTCGGGTAATTGCGACCAATCAACATTTTCAGGCCTCGTCGGATTCTCAGCAGGCTTCCAAAATGATGATGGATACGGAAGCATGGACCCCTCCAAAAGTTTAATTATAATCAGCAGCGAAAATTACTAGCATGATTCTACTACGGAATTTTATATACAAAACCATAAGTTTTATAATTATCAGATAATTTGATAATATCATGTCTCTCCATAATGTCGCTACCACATGATCCTAGAGTTACAATTCTCTTAAACCATCCCCAATATCCTTGATTTATTTCTTCAAGGTAATAAGCTGTTATATAGTGACCAGCTTGACTATCCGACGGATCTCGAATTAGTTCTACATTTATTACTCTCCCACGGAATTCCATTTTGAAATGAGTAGATGGTAATAATCCCTCATCACCATATATTTGCAATATCCTTCCCAGCCCAATTTTTTCAGCAAGTTTAATTCCCGATTCTTCACCAGCCTGAACTGCTTGACCATAAAAGAAAGTCAGACCTCCTACAATAACGGTCGTTCCTAATTTTTGAGCGAATCCTGCTGCCTTACGAGCTTGTTTAATTTCAAACCTACTAACAAGTTGTGCCCTTCTCGGTGTTTTGTTGCGTAAAGGAGAATTATTGATCCCAGGGGTTGCTCCGGCACAAACTTGATCAATATACTTTTCGGCTAATGTCCTGGGAATGTTAGCTGCGTCGAAGCACTCGAGGATTATCGCACGCTGTTGTTGTGGAGTCAACATTTTCCAGTTAGCTCGCGCTTGGTCATAAGATATACCAGACGTTCGAGCCACATTATATTTCCTAAGCACCTTGTGTGCCGCTGTGTGTTCCTCTGCAGTCAGCGGAAATAGCGGTTGATTGTCAGAACCTCCCAGAAACAATGGATAGAAATGATGATATCCCGGACCTTCTAAGCCACTTGGGTCAGTATAAACCGTCGGGGCGTTGAAGACGGTGCGGTAGAGATTGACATCGCCGGCGGCGTAGCCGAGCGGGTCGAGTGAAGTCCAGCGGCCCAGGGTCGGGGAGTAGTCACGGTGCCGGAAGTGGTACAGGCCGCTCGTGGTGTCAAAGCGGCCGCCCTGGTGCAGGTAGTGCCATACGAACTGGGAACCGTTGGGACGTTCGGTCCAGTTGGCGTCGAGGACCGTCACGCTGGCCGAACGGGTCGTAAACATAGCGTTCGACCACGGTGCCCGCGTTGTCATAGATTGACAATGTAAACCGGGATCGCGTGGTATGGCTCACGAGCTTACTTGGCTGCCTCCACAATCAGTACCATCTGGCGTAACTGCTCCCCTCTGATGTTGGTCAACGAGAAGACGGTTCCATCCACTGCAGCCACCCCGGGTGGCCGATTGTGCCTACACGAAATGCTCGGCTTCTTCGCATCATTCACTGCGAAACTCATCCTATCCAACTCCAAGTCTCTCGGCTCCATCCAATGTATTCCTTGATCCACTGCCTCAACCACCAAAATCGTTTCCGCATGCGGTCTTGTGATATCATCGACTTTCACCGTGTTGGAACCAGGAAACACTGTATTCGGACCCACGATCACAAAGTAGTTTGTTTCCCACCTTCCTCGTTTAGTATCCGCGGGACAGGCATAGCATGAGAGCATTTTGTCTTCCAGTTTCCGGTTATTCGGTCCATCCCATGGCTCATCAAACCGATACGCACCATACGTGCCGGGGTCGAGGTACTCCAGGAGAAGGACTCGCCAACTATGAGCGGGTTTCCCGTGCTTGTCGACCAGATATGCGGGGGGGAAGTGACCGTATCGTTCATGATAGTGGAGCATGGCAGTGGCAATCGATTTGAGGTGTCCGTGGCAAGTGCATGACTGAACTGCATGACGGTTGTGTGAGATTTCAGAAACTAAATGCAGTCCTGTTACCGTCAAGGCCACCACCAAGGCTACACAGCCTACAGCTAACCAACGGTGCTTCATCATTGTTACCCCTCGGATCTCATCTTTTGTATCGTTCCACTTCTGAGGGAGCAGGGTCCCTCGTCCACCAAATCTGATTGTTCTCATCGAGTGCAAACCCAGAAGTGGGAATGAAGCATCGAATCTTGATACCGTTTCGGTGGCAGGTTTTCACTACATCTTCGAGAGTGTACAGCCGTTGGTTGTTGACTCTCTTGAAGTCGGGTTCTTTTGGCTCCGGCATCAGCGCGCCGCAGATAACCGCTTCATAACCGCCAGGCGCTACCCGGGTCCGGGTCACTACCAATCCATCAGCGGTCCAAATCTTATAATACTTCCACCTGATAAACCCTACTTCTTCGAAGCCTTTCGACACGTTCGCTTGTGCCGAAAAGTGCATGATGTAAACCGGCTGACCTTTTTGCGGCGGGATCAATGCGATGCCGACACAGGGACCACATCCGTCGGGACCGATATACGCTCCTTTGGGGATAACCCCGGACCAACCGCGGTCAGCAGTGATAACGGTTGGCGTGAACTTGGTCTTATCAAGCGCTGGGATTGGGTTTCCCTTCGTCCAGAATGGGACATCCTTCAACAATTTTGGCTTATCACTCGGCCCGATCACCCAGCGGATAATGTTTTCCGACTGCGGGATCAAGCAGAAAGTGCCTCCGGGGTCTACCCGTTTTGGCATCGGCCGATCTTCTGGAGCGGAGGGGTCGATTTTGTTTGTTGGGTGATCGTTCATCGGCCGGTCTACTAGACCGGAGGGGTCGATTTTGTTTGTTGGGCCGTTGTTCACAAATCGATACAAGTTGACGTCGCCGGCTTCATACCGAATCGGATCCAGGCTGGTCCAGCGGCCGAGGGTCGGGGAGTAGTCGCGGTAACGGAAGTGATACAGGCCACTGACATCATCAAACCGGCCGCCCTGGTGCAGGTAGTGCCAAGCATACTCTGAGCCGCCGGAGCGTTCCGTCCAGTCCGTATCAAGGACCGTCACACTACCGAACGGGTCATAGATGTACCGCTCGACGACGTTGCCCGAGTTGTCAAACAGCGCGGTGACATTATAGTTGGCATCCTGGGCGACGTACAAGCGTTCATCCAGTGTGCCGTCGCCGTTCGTGTCGCGGTCACGCAGGACCAATGCATCGACGTAGACCGGCGACCAGACGTACTGGGCACCTACGGACTGGCGTCCGTGGCTCGTCACGCGTTCCTCCAATACCTGCCAGGCGTCGGAGTAGTAAAAGTCGGTTGTCGTGTCGCTGGCAGTCTCCTGGATGCGGCGATGCAGGCCGTCGTACTCATACGTCTTCAGTGTGGTGCCCGAGGCGTCCTTGACCGCCACCAGCCGGTTCCACGCATCGTAGACCAACTGCCGGCCGGTCTCGTCTCGTGTGAGGTTGCCGTTGGCGTCGAAGGTCGGCGTGACCGCCCCGCTGATGCCCGTGATCTCGTTCTGGGCGTTGTGACTCCGCGTCTGCGTACTGCCGTCGGTCGTCACACTCTGCCAGTTCCCCTGCGAATCGTAGTCCCAACTGCGAGTGTGCGAACCCCGACTGAAGCCGGTCAACTGGTTCAGGTCGTCGTAACTGTAGCTCTCACTGAAGGCGGCATTGACCAGATTGGTCCGGCTCAGGCGGTTGCCGTTGCGGTCGTAGCTGTATTGCAGGCGGTCCATCGCCGAGCCATCGCTGCTCTTGAGCCAGCGCTGATCGACGATGCGGCCGAAGCGGTCTAGACCGGTGTACTGGTCACCCGCGTCGCCGTTGGCTTCGCCGGATCGCTTGATGTAGCTCAGATCGATGCCCGGCTGCGGGTGCTTGCGGGCCACCACCACCGCCTCGCCCAGGTAGTCGTAGCTCTCCAGCACCCCCGTGCTGTCCGACAGCGACGACAAGCGGCTGATGGTGTCATCCAGCCCGGCCGCGTAGTTGTAGTTGAGCACCCTGCCGTTGGGGTAGATGATGCTGGTGAGTCGGGAGTGGTTGGCCCCGCCGGCCATCTCGCTGTAGGCGTACTGCACCCGCGGCGAGCTGCCAGTCACAACTGCGGTGTGCTCCTGCCATTCGCTGACCAGTTGGCCCAGGCCGTTGAAGTCGCGTTTCACCTGGTTGACGACGTTGCCGCCGGTGGCCGCGTCGTAGCTGGTGATCAGGGCCAGGTTCCCCAGCACGTCATAGCCGTACTCGATCCGCCGCACGGAACCATCCACGCCCGCCCCCAGCGTCGTGACGGCGTCGGCCACGAGCCGACCGAGCACGTCGTAGCTCAGGGTGTGGACGTTGCCGTTGCGGTCGGTCAGCGTGACCGTTTCACCCAGGGCGTTCTCTTGGCGTGCGACTACGACTTCCGCAGTGCCGTCGCACAGCTTGAAGGCTGGTTGGAGCAGTACCGGTCGGAGCGGTCGGAGAGCCGGACAACAGAGGCGAAGTAAACCGCCCGCGTCGTGCACGTGAGCGGATCCGCAACAGCGGGTCCCCTTCCCGGCGCGGGCCACCTCCAGAATTCACAACAATCGGGAAACCGACTGCTCAAGCCGCCAAATCCGTGCGGCCAGAATTCGGCAACAAATGCGACCACAATTTGGCCCGGCACAGTGACCGCCTAGAAGGTCATCAAAAAAACTCCGGACCCGTGTTGTCCTGTTATTGGCCTAAACTGAAAAATTAACTCAGTGGTATTACTCAGTCAAAGACTAAGGAGTTGCACTAATTCACACGCCGCGCTTTCTAAGATGCGATGGCAAACTAATCGATCAATGTTGATAATAATAAAATTATATTCATGCAATCTCTGAAAGGCGATTCATAACGGTTTCGCGAAAATCATTATCATCTGCATATTGTATTAACAGTTTATCCAATTTATTTTTGCAAGATGAAGGTACAGGAGTAATATATGATAGAGCCGCCATACACACATATTTCATCTTTGGTTCTACAGAGGCTAGATCACACAAATAATGTGCATATTGCTCGGGATTATGAGTTATATTGGCGAGCAATACCATTGCTCGACTACGCACATTATTATTAGCCGATTTTAAGCAAGACTCAACCTGTTTGACTACACTAATATCCCATCGATAACGATCGGCACGTTCAATATCAGGTGAATCAAATGCTTCTAGCATGGCTAATACTATATTATCATTATCGGATTGAAGTAGCTTACAAATTTCATGACGAACTCGGTCGCCATGGCTTATCAGCGCTGCACAAGCTGAATATCGATTTAATTCATTCTCAAGAATCTCATGAATAAGTTGTTGCAATTCCTCATTAGATAATGAATGAGGATGCATTAGCGAAACAATGTCTAGATAATCTAGAGACATATCAGACTCCGCAGCTAAGATAATTATGCAAATCAATCATTATTATTTGTTTGATAAATAAATAGCAATTTGCCGTTCTATGATTGCAATTTCAGCATCGCCGAGACCCAATGTTCTCAAATACGTAATAAAGTCACCCTGGAGCAATTGGAGTTGCAGCTGATCGACTCTACCGCCTTTGGCCGCAGTCGCATAAACTGAATCATAACGATTCATTAGTCTTTGAAATGCCATTTCCTGCTCAGGGCTATGTCCTGCGAACGCGACTTCGGGTACAACCAGCACAGAAAAAACCGCCATTGCAGTTCCAGCTCTTGGCAACAATTTAGGACTAAAACTCTTAACGCTGAGCACCGCTCTCGCCTGCCTGGCTGCGCCATCTAGTCGCTTAAACTGACTGTTAACCTGTCGTGCTGTCAGATTATTCTTGAACAGAATACCGGCTTCTTCGCCGAGCTGCGTTTGCATATCGGTAAATTTATTGAGCCTCGCGAAAAAATCCTTGTCATTTTTGACTTTATTGATGAATTGCCTCATGTGATCCTTATTGCCATATTGCCAACCTTTTCCGTGCATATCCATCTCTGACTGGATCCATGCTCGTTGTTGGTCAGTAAATGCCTGATGCACTTTTCCACGTTGGACGCCACGCAGGTATTCAGGATCATCAATGTTAATTCCCCAATGCTCATAAAGCTCTCTCAGAATTTGAGGCTTCGTATGGTGAACGTCTGACGTAGCTCGCAGCGCCGTGAACTGTTCAGCTTTCTTGGCACTATCACTAAATCCATTCCAGAATTTTGAGCGATAATCCTCTAGACCCGATGGGTCTAGCGTGTTGACCAGGCTGTTTCCTAGCGCCCGGTAGAGGTTGACATCCCCGACCGTGTAGCGCAGCGGGTCGAGGCTGGTCCAGCGGCCGAGGGTGGAGGAGTAGTCGCGGTGGCGGAAGTGGTACAGGCCGCTGGTGGCATCGAACCGGCCACCTTGGTGCAGGTGTGCCCAGCCGAAGGCACTGGCCGTCAGGACGTTCCAGTTCGCATCGAGGATCGTCACCTGGCCGAACGGGTCGTAGATGTAGCGTTCAACGACGTTGCCTGAATTGTCAAAGAGCGCGGTGACATTATAGTTGGCGTCCTGCACGACCCACAAGCGTTCGTCCAGCGTGCCGTCGCCGTTCGTGTCGCGGTCGCGCAGCACCAACGCATCGACGTAGACCGGACTCCAGACGTACTGGGCACTCACGGACTGGCGTCCGTGGCTCGTCACTCGCTCCTCCAATACCTGCCAGGCGTCGGAGTAGTAAAAGTCGGTCGTCGTGTCGCTCGCCGTCTCGCTGATCCGCCGATGCAGGCCGTCATACCCATACGTCTTCAGCGTGGTGCCGCCGCTGTCTTTGACCGCCACCAGCCGGTTCCATGCATCGTAGACGAACTGCCGGCCGGTCTCGTCCCGCGTCAGGTTGCCGTTAGCACCCGCTCGTTCAGGGCGTGTTAAATCGGCGGAGTTCTAAAGTCTATCGAACTTGGGTATTTGTGCTCCATTTCGCTGTAACTTGACATCCAACTCACGTTTTTCTACATAAACTTTTACCTTGTAGGCTACATAACCAGTATACGTAAAAGGAATTAAAAGAAATCCAATAAGACCTGTAAAATATAACCAACCACTGGCATAACGATGAGCAAGGCTATGGAATAACCGCAGCCACAACCAGCTAATAAAAAACACACAAAATCCTAAGAAATAAAAGACAATTGGATGTTGCATTACATAAATGTAAAAAGTATCTTCTTTCATTGTTATTATCTCAAATTGGTGCTGTGATATATGCCATGATCCGACGCCAACTATCCTTCGCACAATGGTAGGCGACATTGGTCACTTTTTAGGCATCGGAATCAAACGTATCGGCTGTCGCATCTGCTCATTCTTCTGGTGAATTACATAAAAGCGATCACCAATCCTGATGAACGTAATTCCACTTTCTATAGCGGTTGGTACTAACATTTCGTGAAAAGGATGATATACAGGATCAAAGATTTTCCCGTTCATGCCCATATTCCGTGGGCGAATGTCATTGAAGGGAGTACCCAGTCGCCATGATCCACGAATGTAATAACCAAGGAACGTGCGGAAGTCCATATTGCCCTTCGCTAAGGTGCCTACATCTTCAACTATAAGTCTACCGTCTTGATAGAGAAAGCGAGGTGCCAAATTATCAAGCTTCCCCAGTCCATCAGCTTGGACATCAAGACTCTTTTTGCCCCACAACTTCCAGAATTTTGAGGCGTTTGGATTGACTTCTTTTACCCAAACTCTCGCTTCCTCAACGAACACAATGCGTGTCCCTTCAGGTAATTCCTTCCATGCTAAATTCTCAGTTGCTTCTAATGCAGTTCGCACAGTAGCTTCCTCAATTGCTTCTTTCGAAGCCAGCTTTGCTCCGCCTTTAACCAACAGCTTACCGCCTGCGGTAACGATTGATTTGAGTAGAAATACATCGGTCGCTGCCAAAACCGTGTGGAACGCACCACGCAAGTACTGGCCATTTTGGAAGGAATGGATCGCTTCTCGCCCAGAACCCCAGATCGGAATTAAACTTTCCCAGAACCCGGGTTCACCGACATCTAGTCCCATGCTGTCCAGATATTTAGCCGGGTTATTGACCAGGCCGCGATAAAGATTCACATCCCCGGCGGAGTAACGAATTGGGTCGAGGCTGGTCCAGCGGCCGAGGGTGGGGGAGTAGTCGCGGTGGCGGAAGTGGTACAGGCCGCTCGTGGCGTCAAACCGTCCGCCCTGGTGCAGATACTGCCAGGCGAAGGCGCTGGCGGCCAGCACGTTCCAGCCGGCGTCGAGAATGGTTACCTGGCCGAACGGGTCGTAGACGTAGCGCTCGACCACGTTGCCCGAATTGTCAAAAAGCCCAGTAACATTATAGTTAGCATCCTGCACCACATACAGGCGTTCGTCCAGCGAACCGTCGCCGTTGGTGTCGCGGTCACGCAAGATCAACGCATCGACGTAGACCGGGCTCCACACGTACTGCACCTGCGTCTGCCCGCCGACACGTTCTTCCAGCACCTGCCAGGCGTCCGAGTAGTACAGGTCCGTCGTGGTGCCTCTGGCCGTCTCCTGCACCCGCCGGTGCAGGCCGTCGTAGGCGTAGGTTTTGAGCGTGTTGCCGCTGGCGTCCTGGACCTCGACCAGGCGATTCCAGGCATCGTAGACGAACTGCCGCCCGGTCTCATCCCGGGTTAGGTTGCCGTTGGCGTCGTAAGTCGGCGTCACTGCCCCGCTGAGGCCGGTGATCTCGTTCTGGGCGTTGTGCGTCCGCGTCTGCGTGCTGCCGTCGGTGGTGACGCTCTGCCAGTTCCCCTGGGCGTCGTAGTCCCACGAACGGCTGTGCCCGCCGCGTGTGAAGCCGGTCAGCTGGTTCAGGTGGTCGTAGCTGTAGCTTTCGTTGAAGGCCGAGTTGATGAGGTTAGCCCGAGTCAGGCGGTTGCCGTTGCGGTCGTAGGCGTATTGCAGGCGGTCGAGGGTTGAGCCGTCGCCGCTCCGGAGCCAGCGTTGATCGACGATGCGACCGAAGCGGTCCAGGCCGGTGTACGGGTCGCCGGCATCGCCGTTGGCCTCGCCCGACCGCTTGACGTAGCTCAGGTCGATGCCGGGCTGTGGATGCTTGCGGGCCACAACGACCGCTTCGCCGAGGTAGTCGTAGCTCTCCAGCACACCGGTGCTGTCCGACAAGGAGGACAACCGGCTGATGGCATCGTCCAGCCCGGCGGCGTAGTTGTAGCTCAGCACCTTGCCGTTGGGGTAGGTGATGCTGGTCAAGCGGGAGTGGTTGGCCCCGTCCGCCATTTCGCTGTAGGCGTACTGCACCCGCGGCGAGCTGCCGGTCACCGCTCCGGCGTGCTCCTGCCACTCGCTGGTCAGCTGCCCCAGGCCGTTGAATTCGCGCTTGACTTGATTGACGATGCTGCCGCCCGTGGCCGCGTCGAAGCTGGTGATAAGCGCGGCATTGCCCTGCGAATCGTAGGCGTACTCGATCCGCCGCACCGAGCCTTCCACGTTCGCCCCCAGCGTCGTCACCGCGTCCGAGATCACACGGCCGAGCACGTCGTAGCTCAGCGTGTGGACGGTGCCGTTGCGGTCGGTGGTTGTCAGGGTCTGGCCCAGGGCGTTGACCGTCACCGTCTCCTGCTCGGAGCTGCTGGCGGTGCCCGTGACCGGGTCGGGCCAGCGGGTCTGGCCGACCAGATCGTTGGAGTTCAGCCCGCTGCCGGTAGCCACGGTGACGCCGTAGACCCACTGGGTGGTCTGCCCGCTGCCATCGGGACGACGGCTGGTCAGACTGGTCAAACCAACTGCGTTGTAGGTGAACTCGGTGGTGATGTCGTTGTCGTCGCCGACGATGCCATCGACGTAGTTGGCGATGGTCTTGGTGGTGCGGCCGAGGTTGTCGTAGTAGGTCTTGCTGACGATGCCCTTGGGGTCGGTGGTCGCTTCGACCCAGCCGGCGGCGTTGTATGTCTGGCTGGTCACCAGCACCGTATCGGAGCGAGTCGGTACGGTGCCAGGCCGTGTCCAGGCGGTGCCGCCGTTGGTGCCAACATCGACGGTGGCGATGAGCCGACCGGAATGGTAGTTGCTGCGGTTTGGGTGCTTTGTTGGGAGTCCGGGCGGCGGGAACCGCCAGCACCTTTGAGGAATTTGCAGAGCTTTGACGAAATCCACGAATGAATTACAACTCCAAGTGCCGTATATCAACTTCTCCCTCGGCAGGTGGCCTGAATGACCTTCCTCGCAAATGGTCAATAAACTCTTTCGGGAGTCTAAGATGGTATTTCGCGACATAGTAGGGGAGATCGCCAGGCCAAGCCCATACGCCGTCGGTCAAAATGTCTGGTGATCCGACCGGGCAAATTTTGTTATCCAAAACATCATTTACTACTCCAGGGCAGCCAATCAGCAGTAGGCCGCCACGCAGATATTCGATCACCTTGGCTTCATCAGGTTGAGGGCGATCACTTACATGCTCGGCAAGTTTTGGTCCATTCGGATCACCATGATCCAATTCCTGAAAGAACCCGACTCGCTTAAGTTTCATCTTGAACCTCCAGGGTTAAAGACCACCCACTGCCCTGTGTTGGCAGTGGGTGTTTTGCCAATGGTTAGTTTGCCAGTTGAATGTATCCACACCGTATCCGTTGGGGCTATGACTTTCATGCCGAGCTTGTTAGCAAGGTTCTGGGCAACTCCAGTTGGGGTCGCGCCTGCGCTACAAGAGATCAACCGAATGCATGAGCCACTCTGGCCGCTCTTCTTGATCAAAGTCGCCAACGTGCGGTGGTTAACCTGAATCCATTTGCCGTTGTGTAACACATGAAACGCATCGGGACTACCATGCACAACGACGTCAATGACCCCCTGCTGGGGCTTGATCCACTTGGCCGCTTGTGCCAAGCGATCCCCTTTGCCAATTAGAGTCACTGGCGGGGCCGCACTTACTGGAGCTGGAGTTCGTGTTGCAGCCACGGCTCGACTGGCCGCGGCTGACGGAGTTACGTTGAATCCAGCCCCCGCGTTCCAGTAGATGGCTGTCTTAGCCAGCGATTCGATCTGCTGCTGGCCTTCGACCAAGCCATTGTACCCGGTCGGAAGCAATCCGGCTTGCATCGACAGGTTCTTGTAGCTGGGTTCGTGCACAGCGACATTGTTGTCTCGGAACCATTGATCCCAGTTCCCAGGAGTTCTTTGCCAGAAACTGGTCGTGCTGTTCACCTTGGCCAGCGGGACGTACAGTGCCTGACCACCAACATAACGGCGAACAAATTCTTCTCCGTTGATGGTGACAAGGACACCAACAAAGAATTTCTTGTCCGATCCAATGAATTTTTCATCCACATACCACAGAAGTGTGAGGTTGCCAGCCTGGGTGCGGTCAATACGGTCGAGACCACTGGGATCCAACCAGTTCACCGGTCCATTGCCCAATGCCCGATACAGATTCACATCCCCCGCTTCATAGCGGAGCGGATCCAAACTGGTCCAGCGGCCGAGGGTGGGGGAGTAGTCGCGATGACGGAAGTGGTACAAGCCACTCACAGAATCGTACCGACCGCCCTGGTGCAGGTAAACCCAAGCGACGGCGCTGGCTGTGAGGACGTTCCAACCGGCATCGAGGATGGTTACCTCGCCGAACGGGTCGTAGATGTAGCGTTCGACGATGTTGCCCGAGTTGTCAAAGATCGCGGTGACATTATAGTTGGCGTCCTGGACGACGTACAGGCGTTCGTCCAGCGTGCCGTCGCCGTTCGTGTCGCGGTCGCGGAGGACTGGGGCATCGACGTAGACCGGCGACCAGACGTATTGCGCTCGGGGGACTGACGTGCCCCCGCTCGCCACCCGCTCCTCCAGCACCTGCCAGGCGTCCGAGTAGTACAGGTCGGTCGTCGCGCCGCTGGCCGTTTCGCTAATTCGCCGATGCAAGCCGTCGTAGGCGTAGCTCTTCAGCGTGTTGCCGCCAGAATCCTTGACCTCGACCAGCCGGTTCCAGGCGTCGTAGACGAATTGCCGCCCGGTTTCGTCGCGTGTCAGGTTGCCGTTGGCATCATAGGTTGGCGTGACTGCGCCGCTGATACCGGTGATCTCGTTCTGGGCGTTGTGCGTCCGCGTCTGGGTGTTGCCGTCGGTGGTAACGCTCTGCCAGTTCCCCTGGGCGTCATAGTCCCAACTGCGATTGTGCGAACCGCGTGTGAAGCCGATCAGCTGGTTCAGGTTGTCGTAGCTGTAGCTTTCACTGAAGGCGGCGTCGATCAGGTTGGTCCGACTCAGCCGGTTGCCGTTGCGGTCGTAGCCGTATTGCAAGCGGTCCACCGCCGAACCATCACTACTTCGCAGCCAGCGTTGATCGACCACGCGGCCGAAGCGGTCCAGGCCGATGTATGGATCGCCCGCATCGCCGTCGGCCTCGCCCGCTCGCTTGATGTAGCTCAGGTCCACACCCGGCTGCGGATGCTTGCGCGCCACTACCACCGACTCGCCCAGATAGTCATAGCTTTCCAGCACCCCCGTGCTGTCCGACAGCGATGACAATCGGCTGATGGCATCATCCAGCCCGGCTGCATAGTTGTAGTTGAGCACCTTGCCGTTGGGATAGATGATGCTGGTCAGCCGACTGTGATTGGCCCCGTCGGCCATTTCGCTGTAGGTGTACTGCACCCGCAGCGAGCTGCTGGTCACCGCTCCGGTGTGCTCCTGCCATTCGCTCGTGAGCTGCCCCAGGCCGTTGAATTCCCGCTTGATCTGATTCACCACAGTGCCGCCGGTGGGAGCATCGTAGCTAGTGATCAGAGTCACGTTTCCCAGCGAATCGTAGCCATACTCGATCCGCCGCACCGAGCCGTTCACGCCCACGCCCAGGGTCGTCACCGCATCGGCGATCAGCCGGCCCAGCACGTCGTAGCTCAGCGTGTGGACGTTGCCGTTGCGGTCGGTCATCGTCAGCGTCTGGCCCAGAGCGTTGACCGTCACTGTCTCCTGCTCGGAGCTGCTGGCGTTGCCCGTGGCCGGGTCGGGCCAGCGGGTCTGGCCGACGAGGTCGTTGGAGTTCAGCCCGCTACCCGTGGCAGTGGAGACGCCGTAGACCCACTCGGTGGTCTGGCCGCTGCCATCGGGCCGGCGGCTGGTCAGGCTGGTCATGCCCACCGCGTTGTAGGTGTACTCGGTGGTGATGTCGTTGTCGTCGCCGACGATGCCATCGACGTAGTTAGCGATGGTCTTGGTGGTGCGGCCGAGGTTGTCGTAGAAGGTCTTGCTGACGATGCCCTTGGGGTCGGTGATCGCTTCGACCCAGCCGGCGGTGTTGTAAGTCTGGCTGGTCACCAGCACCGTATCGGAGCGAGTCGGTACCGTGCCGGGCCGCGTCCAGGCGGTGCCGCCGTTGGTGCCAACATCGACGGTGGCGATGAGCCGATCGGCCAGGTCGTAGTAGTAGCCCTGATAGCTAACGCGGGCGCCGATGCCGGCACTTGGCGTGCCCAGCTCACCGGTGCCGGCTGCGTCGTGGAAGCGCTGGCGAACGGTAGTTTGGATGAGATTGTCGTTGGCGTCGTAGGCATATTCGATTTGGGACAGCACGAAGTCACCAATGACATCAAAGGCGTCGGCATAAGTTGCATCCCCGCCGCCGTCGCTGGTGAAGCTCTTGATCACCCGGCCGACGCCATCGTACTGGTACTTCTCGACCAGGCCACCGGGTGAGGCGACCTTCACCACTTGCCCACGGGCGTCGTACCAGATATTGCTGGTGAGGGCGTTGGTCGAAACGCTCCCGGTGGTCGGATCGACGCTGTAGACGTGCGTGCGGTAGACCCGGCCCAGGTCGTCGTAGCTGGTAACGCTCTTGGCCCGCAACAGCGACGCCGCTGGCCGGTCCGGCACACCGTCGCCGCCGGCATCGACCACGCTGACGCCGTCGCCGTCGTAGACCTCGCTGACCGTGACCTGGCCGAGGTTGTCGTACTCCACATACGAGAGGGGACGATTGACCGTGTCGGATTCACTGGCCTCGACACCGGCCTTGACCGCCACGGGCCGGTTCCGCCAGTCGTACCAGGTCTGGGTGACCCGCGGGGCCGCACCGCCGCCCGCGAACTGCGTCACCTTCGTGAGGTTGCCGTCGCCGACGCCGCCGTTGTCGTACTCGTTCTCGCTGACCTTCACCAGGTCAGTGCCGGCCGTGTTGCTCGGACTCCACTCACCGGAGGTCGGAACGTCATCCAGACCAACCCACTGGCTGGCGACACGGCCCAGACCGTCCCAGACCGTGCGGTAGATGGTGCCGGTGGGCGAGAGCGTGCGATCCAATCGGCCGGCATCGTCGTAGCCGTACTCGGTGCGGTAGAAGTGCGTGTTAGCCGTGCCCAGGTTCGTCGAGGTCGAATAGCTCAGCCCGCTGAGGTTGAAGTAGGCGTCGGCATGCGTAACCTGGCCGCCGGCGTTGGTGTAACTGCGAGACAGCGAGTGCAGGTCGCTGATCGCTTCGGTACCCGTCGGACGACCATCCACCACTACTGGTGTGGCCGACATGGTCAGCGTTTCGACGTAGCCGTTGGCCCAGTCGGCCCGCACCACCTGCGTCGGCAGTGTCGGCGTGTTCGTGCTCGCATCCCAGCCGCCATAGACCCGCACCTCGCGTGTCAGGTCGTTGTAGGTGAAGTAATCGACCCGGCCGTTGGGATGCACCACCTTGGTCGGCCGGCCCAAGGCGTCCACCTCGTAAGTCGTGGTCAGGTGCAGGCCGCCGCCGGCCGGGGTGCTCCAACCGCTGGGGAGATTGCTGAAGGTCGCCGTCTGTGTGGTGTCCACGTCGCGGATTTCCTTCACCACCGCCCCGGTGGCCGGGTCGTATTCGAGGTAGGTGAGGAAGCCGTCGCCGTCCTTCTGCCACATCGGCCGACCGTAGTTGTCGAAGACTGTGGTCAGCGTCGTGGCGACTCCCGACCCGTTCTGAGCCACGGAGACCGCCGGCAGTGTGACAGTGATTGATTCCGGCTGGGCCGTCGTTCCCTGCCAGGTGTAGGCGTAACCGGTCGTGACCGGCCCAGTGCCGTCGTCGTTGCGGTAGGCAGTGACGTTAGCTACGAAGAACAGCCCCGACCCACCCGCCGTCCGCTGGATGTAGGTCACGTCCTGCTGCGGGACCGCCGTGCCGAACTCACCCCGCTGCACCGCCACCTGCTTGAGCCGGCCGGTAGCATCGCCCGGTGTCGTCTCCGTGGCCGTTGTGAGCGTCCCATAGGTCCAGACCGTTATCAGACCCGTCGTGTCAGACAAGTACTGATAGTTGCCCCACTGGTTGACCAGCAGGTCGGGCGAGGTCTCGTCGTAGCCAGTCACCGCCGACGGGTTAGCCGCCAGGATCAGCCTCCCGCCCGCATCGTATTGATAGAACGACCGCCACTGCTGGCTGGTGGCCGTGTCCTGGAACACCTTCAGCATCACCTGACGATTGGCGTTGGTGTACACGATGTTCTGGTTGCCGTCGGGCAGTGTTTCCACCGTCTTGATCAGCCAGGCGTTTGGGTCGCCGCCCAAGGCGAGTTCGTTGGTCGTGTAGCTGAAGCTGAAGGTGCCGCGGCCGCCGTTGGCGTCATCCCCCGCCCGAGCGGCGATCTCCTGGGTCACGCGGAACTGGTCGTCGTACTCGAAGTAGTGATCGGCATACGGGGCGATCTGGCCATCGGTCGCCGTCTCGGGGTTCGCGACGTTGGCTGCCAGCCGGGCGTAGGCCTGCGGCCGGAAGACGAATTTCAGCCCGCCCTCGTAGCCGCTCGCCTCCCCGGCCACGTAGTAGCGGTAATAGCTGGTCTTTAGGATCGCGTCCGCGGCGTCCTTGACCACGACCTTCTTCAGGTCGCCGGCGCTGCCGTGCGGCTCGACGCCGTCGTAGTAGACGTACTCGGCCTTGCGGACGGTGCTCCACGGCCCCGTCCCCACCCGGCGACGTTGCGTGATCGAGGCGATCAACCCGGCGTTGACCCCACCGGTCACGTAGCTGAACAGGTACGACTCGGTGACGGTCGAGCCGCTGGCCGGGGCCGAGCGCTGCACCTCGCCAATCCGGCCGTCGGCCAAAAGCGCCGTCACCTCGGTGACGTTCCCCTTCGGGTCTTCGAGTTTCGCGAACTGGCCCTGCTGCTGGGCCGGCTTGGCCGCGTCGAAGTCCCAGAACCAAAGCGTCGTACCATCCGCAGCAGTCAAGCGGTACTGGCCCGACGCCGACTCATACACCAAGGTGTCGAGGATGCCGCCGCGGCCGACATACGAGCCGCCGGGCTGCTCATCAAAGACCTGTTGGGCCGTGCCGCCGGTCACCACGGTCAGCACCACGGCCCCCCAGAACGGATCGACTTCCCGGATCAGCGAGGGGGTTTCCGCGATGATCCAGCCGCGGCCGACGTTCTGCCCCTGGCTATACGCCCCCTCGTTGGTCCAACTGCGGGTGACGCCCCAGGAGGTGCCGAAGCCGTCGGCGGCCAGGTCGCTCTCCTGGAAATGCACCACCCCGTCGCCGTAGCGGACCGGGAAGGCCGAGTAGCCGGCGGCCGTCACCTCAATCGCGCGATGACGATAGGACTGCCGCAGCGTCCGTGGTGTTGGGTTGCTCGCATCGAACCGCTTGACCTCGGAACGATCACTTGGCGTCGCCAATGACCCGGCTCCGGTTGCCCGGTATGACGCCAGCGCAGTCGGCGTGCCGCTGGAACGCGGATCGAACAGCCGTACCTGTTTGCTGCGGCTGCTGCCGACCAGGGTGGCAATCTGCGGCTGGCCCTCCCGGCCCGTGACGACACCCACCATCACGCCGTTGCGGTCCGATGCGGACGTCGCCAGGAACTCGGTCAGCGGCCGGCCGGTGCTGCTGAATACCTTGACCTGCGGCGCGTACCCCGGCCCGGCCCCGGTGACGATCTCGCTCACGCCGTCGCCGGTGAGGTCGGCGGCCGCGATCCAGACTCCGCCCGTCATCGTCGGGGCATACGCCGTGAAGCTGGCCAGGGTCTGGCCCGTGCGGATCTCGATGCTCTGGACTTGTGGGGTACTCCCAGGCCCCGCGGCCGCGAACACCGCCGCGTTACCGTTGGCCGCATAGCCGAGGGCCACGCGTACCCCACTCGTGGACGACGGGCCAAACACGTCCCAACCGGTGCGGAGCACCCCCTGGCTGTTAAACACCCGCACCTGCGAACTGCCTTGATCGGGACCGGTGACGACGCCAACCTCGCCGCGTCCGATGTCGCCCGCGGCCACCTGCACACCACCCCGGAAGGCAGGGTCATACGCCCAAAACTGGTTCAGCAACGAACCGCTGGCTCCGTCCCAAACTTTGACCAACGGAGCCGCACCCGGACCAGGAGCAGTCACAATGTCATTGACTCCGTCGCGGTTCAGGTCAGCGACCGCCGTGCGGACACCGCCCGTGACCGAGGCGTCATAGGCGGCGAACGAGCGGATCAGTGTCCCTTGCTGGTCGAGCACACGCACCAGCGGCAGCCGCCCGGTCTCGGCTCCCAGCGCCAGAACGGGATTGGCCGCCGGCATCTCGCGCGGCTCCAGTGGTTCGAGTTCCAGATGGGGTTTGCGGCGAATCGGCTGTGACCGCCGTGGCGTGAACCATTTCCGAACCCAGGACGAGAGGGGCTTTCGCATGGGGTGCTGGCGCATGGCATCGTCTCCACCAGCGGGCACGCGCGACGATCGAAGATGTGATCCGACCAAGACGAGATCGCGGCCGAACGTGCCACGACCCAAAAATACACCCTACCCCCCCCCCCCCCTGTCAAGTAAATTTTTCCAATTTTTTTGAATCGACCGATCGTCTCGCCTCGGAGTCGCACTCGATCATCGAACGAGCCACAGAATCCAGTGCTCTTGCGGGTGAGCGAGGATCGTTTCAGCATCGACGGGCTCGACGTCGCCGTCGTAGTTCACATACCGCAGGGCGTAGCCGTTTATCTCAAGTTGATGCAGGAAGCCGACCGTCTGTGGCAGGTCGCGTTGAAGGTGCAGTTCCAGGACGATGGCCGCGTGCGGGAAGCGGCGCAGCGTCTGCTGCATGCCTTCCCAGACGAGGGCCTCCGCGCGCCCTCCGCGTCGATCTTCACCAGGTCGAGGCGCGGCCAGTCGGCGCAGAGGCGGTCGAGCGTAATCGCGGGCACCTGGACCTTGCTGGAAGCGTGCGAGTATGACCAGCGTTCCAGGGACGACGTGGCGAAGTCGCCGTCGTGCAGGACGAAATCGACCGTGCAGTCGTGAAGATTGCCGACGGCCTTCGGGCAGATTTCCACGCGATCCTGGAAGCCGTTCAGCGCCAGGTTGCAGGGCAAGTAGGTCTCGGTCAGGATCGGATTCGGCTCGCAGGCCACAACCCGACCTTCGGGGCCGCACCCGGCGGCCATGAGCAGCGTGTAGTAGCCGTAGTTCGCGCCGACATCGACGCACCACATGCCGGGCCGCAAATGGCGGGCAATGGCCAGGGTGACCCACGACTCCCAAAAGCCGTCCAGCACCAGGCGCGGGCCGAGCATTAAATCGCGCGTGTCCACGAACGCCAGGTACTCGCCCAAAAGCCGGCAGAGCATCCGATGCTCGCTGTAGTAGACTCCCGTGGCCCGACGGCGGCTGACCTCTTCCAGGTCGGCCCGGCTGGACAAGACATGCGGCGGCAGCGGCATGCTCAACCCTCCAGCGGAATCAACTCGACGGGCATCCGCTCAAACTCGAGCCAGCGGCCGGTCCAGAGGCCGTCGCCGTTACGCTCCAAGTGACACGTGGGCCGGTCGAGCCGGCTGAGGGTCAGGATGGCCCGCCCGTCGTCGATGTTGACGTCCCAGCGGCGTTCGCACTCGGCCGCGCCTTCGCCGACCTTGTGGCCTGCTTCCAAGCACATAGGTCGCTCGTCATAGCCGACGCGGCGATACAGGAAGCGCCTGCCGGTCAACTCGTCGATGACCTGCTGCTCTTCGGCCGTGGGGTCCGGGTTGTGCCAGAGGACGCCGTCCCAGCGCTGGCGCAGCTCGGCCACGAGGTTGAAACACAGTTCCTCGTTGGCCAGCGAGTTGTTGCGGCGGTTGCTGCCACCGAGCTTCCACTTGTCTTGACAGCGGTGCTGGAAGACGATCCGGCCGTCGAAGTCGTATTGCACGATGGTGTGTTGGTTCCAGCCAGGCCCCTTGGGTGGCATGGCGTATTCAGTTCCCAGGAAGCGCCAGGCGAGATGGAAGCACTCCTTGTCGCCGTAGACGACGCGGAAGACAAAGTCGGAGTGCTCGGCGTACCAGAGGGCCATGCGGAGTTCACGCCAGCGGCGGGTCTTGTCGATCAGGTACTGACCCGACTCGAAGGCGACCTCCTGTCCAGCTCGTTCGACCATCCAGTCCATGCCGAAGATCTGCCAGACGTCCGGCTTGAGCGTCCAGCAAGCGTAGTCGGGCCAGAAGACCGCGCCGTGCTCCCGGAACTGGGGCGTGTCGAAGAGATAGGTCACGTCGCGCACCGGGCCGTTGTCGGCGTCGAGGAACAGGACCTGGGCGAAGGGCGAATAGAGCGTCGCGTAGGGCTTCAATTCCCAGCCGCACAGGATGCGACAGGGATGCTCCTGTTCCATCTTGCGGGCATCGACGCACTGGACGCCGAGGGGTTTGAGCAACCGCTTCAGATACGGGTCGCATTCGCCATCGCCCAGGTACCAGAGCTGGATCGGTAGCTCGCAGCCGAAGTGCCGCACGAGGTGGACGTTGACCCAGACACTGGGGAAGTACTTGAGCCCGCCGCCGGCGATGACGATGCCGCGTTCTTCGGGGTAGGCGTGCCGGCCCGGGCGCAGGTTGTCGGCGAAGCGCCGGGCCATGACGCGGTGGGCCTCGTTGACGTTCGGCCACGCCGCCCAGCCGGGCGGCCAGGGACCCGGCGGGGCATGCTCGATCAGGTGGATCATGTCTTCAACGCTCATGTCTTGACGTGCTGAACTTGGGCTGAGTTGCGCCATAGACCTCTCTCCGTTTTCCGAACACCGACGCGCTGGGGCCTCTACACCACGTCGTCATGAGGAAGGGAAGCGACGCCGGTCGCCGGCCCTGATGGCGGCGCTCCCGAGGGCGAACTGCTGCCGGAGCCAGACGCTGGACCCGAAGCGCTGCCAGAACCGGCGGGACTGCTTCCGCCCGATCCCGAACCACTTCCGGCGTCGGAACCACTGCCGGCATCCGAGCCGCTCCCACTTGCGGCCCCAGAACCGCTGCCCGAACCGGAAGCCGATCCGCCGGCCGATGCAGAGCCCGCAGCCGACCCAGAGGCCGAGCCAGGAGTGGAACCCGATGCCGGGCCGCTCGTCCCGGCCGACTGGGAGCCGCTGCCACTGCCGGAGAGCGATCCCGAGGCACCCGAGCCCGATGCCGAACCACTGCCGGAGGCCGAGCCGCTGCCGGAGCCGCTGCCCGATCCCGATTGCGATCCGGAACCGGGGACCGATCCCGAGCCGGAAGCACTCCCGCTGGCCGTTCCGCTCTCGCTCCCCGAACCGCTGCTACCCGACGAGCCACCGAAACCGCTTGAACCGATCGAGCCGCTGACGCTCCCCGAACCACTTTCGCCACTGCCGCTGGAGCCGCTGGTGCCCGACGTGCCGGACCCCGACGAGCCACTCAGGCCGGAACTCGCACCTGACGAACCGCTGATGCCGGAGCTTTCACCCGACGAGCCGCTTGCACCAGATGAGCCGCTCTCGCCCGAAGAGCCGCTTGAACCCGACGAACCACTCGAACCCTCTGGGCAGCAGCCCAGCGCATAGACCGGCACACCGTCCGCCGCCAGGCCCACGAAGCGCATCAGGTAGCGGCCGATGCGCGGGAACTCGCAGGTCGCATAACCGTACAGGGGTACGCCCGCGACCAGACCCAGGAATCGGGCCAGCACCCGCGGCACGGACGCCTGGAATGCCGCCGGCCCGGAGCCGGAGCCCGGGCAGCCGACGGCGTAGAACGGCACGTCGTCTTTTGAGCCCACGCAGCGGGCCAGGTAGCGTTGCTCCCGGATCATTGGTTGATGTCCATCACCTTGCACGGAAAGAGCGTCTGCCAGGTCTTGGTCGCCACGTCGTAGCGCTGCACCTCGCCGGGGTAGTAGCCGTTCTCATCCGGCACGTTGCTGGTGATCAGCACGTGGGCCTGGGCGTCGCCGTGATCCAGCCGCACAATGGCCCACCGCCGATACAGCGACGACGGATCGTTCGGATCGTAGGGTTGAATCCACAGCACCCGTGCCGAACCATGCGGCACGTTGCGCAACTTCTCGGTATCGCCGGGGATGATCTCCGCGCCGTCGTAGAGCTGCGCCGGATCGACCGCCAGCCGCACGGGGGCGACGCCGGCGATGACCGCCAGGCCGATCTGGCCTGCCGCCACCGGCTCCAGCAGGACGGCGAACCGCCCCGCATGCTGGTTCGGCACGGGGACCACTCCCTGGAACGTCACCTGCCGTTTGAACTCGTCGAGGTTGTCGGCAGGCAGGATGATGGGAGTCGTCAGACCTAGGACGGCGAAGCGTGCCTGGTCGGAACCGGAGGCGTTCTTGACCTTGACGATGCCGCTTTGGCGGAAGAACGGTGATGCCTCGGTGCCGAACTGCTTGTGTTTGCGTACGGCGCGGGCGGCGTCGAGAAAGGCATTGTAAGCCTCGGCGGTGATCTCCAGCCGCTGGCCCGGCTGGACCTTTTTGAAGGCGTCCCCGGCCATCAGGTGCCAATCCCCAACAGCGCGAAATCCCCATCCGGGTAAACCTGCTCCACGTAGACCGCCGCCGGTTGTTTGACCAGCACGTCGGCGTCTTCGGCATCCTGGTAGCGGACCCAGAGGTATTCCCAGCCCTTCTTGGCAATGCCGGCGATGTCGCCGACGACGAGCCCTGTGACGTTGGGGCTGGCGGCGAAACTGAAGGTGATCTCCCAGTCTTCGGTGCCACGCTGCGAGCCCGAGGCCCCCAGGAAGAGGACCTCGCCCAGGGCAAAGCCCTTGAACGGCCCGGCATTGACCTTGCCGGTGAGGGAGGACAGGGTCGCTTTGTAGGCGGGCGTGACCAAGGCGAGCGGGAGGTAGTGCGTTTCCTTGAAGTGGTAGACCGGGATGGTGATGTCGGTCCCCTCGACCGAGTCATTGTTGACGCCGATGGCCCCTTTGAAGTCGGGCGCGTCCGAGGGGTATCTGGCGACGGTCTGGAGACTCTGCGTGATGTGGGTGGTCCCGCCGCCGGTGTCGAAGGAGAACGATGACTCGCCCGGCTCCTTCGGTTCCTTCTTGCCGTAGCGGACGGTGACTTCCCATAGCCCGCCGCCCTGGTGGGCGATGTGGTAACTCTGGAAGACCAGGCCGGCATACAGCGCGGGGATGGTGGACTCGACCAGAGCCCGGACCACGGCATCGCTTTCCGTCCCATCGACCACATAGATCAGGTCGACGGAGGGGTTGTCGACCCCCACGGTACTCTCGCGGCTGTCGTAGCGCTCGATGATGACCGGCATGTTCGGTTCCTCACGCGAAGACCAGGCCGCCGTTCTGGGCTTCGCGGACCAGCTTGTCGGTGTTCTTGGCGATCTGTTCGCTGGCCCGGGCGGTGCGCTCGGCCAGGCTGTCGGAGCCGAGGCCCGCGACGGCGAAGGCACTGAAGGTGCCCTTGACGTCGGTCTTGGCCTCGGCCTCGTCCAACCCTTCGAGGTCAAATTCGGGGCGACGCCGCAGAGGCTCCTCACGCTCCATCGCCGCCATCTGGCGTTCCAGCTCCATCTGTTCCCGCTGAGCGGCCAGCTCGGCGGCGCGCTGTTCCAGCGCCCGCTGGGCAGCGGCGACACGCTCCTGGTCGGCGGCGTTGGCCGCCTCCAGCTCCCGCTGCCGCTGACGGCGCTCTTCTTCCTGCATCTGGTTCAGCGCTTCCTCGCGCTGCCGGCCGGCCTCCCGCGCCTGCTCGACACGCGGTGCCCGTTCCCGCACTCTTCGGTCAAGCCGCGCGCGGGCCTCGCGGTTCTGCTCTTCCACCTCGCGGTTGATCGCCTCGACCTCGCGCTGGGCGGCTTCACGATTGAAGAGGTTCCGGACACGGGCCCAGGCGCGGCGGAAGAAGGCCACGAACTCGTTGAAGGCGACGGTCAGTCCGTAGACGAACCAGTCCCAGCCGTCGGCCAAAGCGTTGACCACGGTCCAGAAGGCGACCTCGATGCTGGTCCAGGCGGTGTTGAAGGCGCGGGCCACGGCGTAGACGGCGCTCCAAAACAGCTCGACGAAGAACGATTTGAAGTTCCGCCAAGCTCTGGTGATCGCAGCGATGCCGGTCTCCCAGACGACGTGGATGCCGAGCCAGGCGACTTCCATCGCCCCAGCCAGGTCGCCGGCGGCAATGGCATCCTGGATGCTCTGCCAGGTGGTGCTGGCCACGCCGAGCAGTTGATGGAACCCCTGGCCCAGCGCGTCCAAGGCCATCTTTCCTTCGTCGGTGGCGAACAGGACGGCGGCCGCGATGCCGCCCACGGCGGCGACGACCAGGCCGATGGGGGACAGCAAGAAGGCGATGGCTCCGCCCAATAGGCTGACGGCGGTCGTGGCCGCGGAAAGAGCGAACGTGACCAGGCCAATCGCCGAGCCGATGGCCGAAAGGAGCGGGCCGAGGACCAGGAGGGTTGCACCGACACCGACGATGCCAGCCACGACCGCGCCGATGATGCGGATCAGCGCGCGGTTTTCCTGGAGCCACCCGCCGATGAGGGTTACCACCCGGGTGATCCACTGAGCCACTTGCTGGATGGCTGGGGCCAGGGCTGCTCCGACGGAGAACGCGGCCTGTTTGAGCGCCTTCCACAGAGCATCCAAGGCATCGCCGAAGGCCTCCGCCGCTGCGGCATCTTCGGTCCTCATGGTCAGGCCTAAACGATCCGCCTCGTCGCGTAGCTCGCGGATACCTTCGGCTCCCGAGGAGAGCAACGGTAACAGGTTGGCCCCCGTCCGGCCGAAGATCTCCATCGCCAGCGTGGCCCGGTGGGCCGGGTTCTGAATCCGCGACAGGCGATCGGCAATCAGCTCGAATTGCTGGTCGGGCGAGAGGCCGGTCAAATCGGCAATGGTCAGGCCCAGTCGGCCCAGGCTCCGCTGCGCCTGAGCGGACCCGCGGGCAGCCTCGATGATGTTGCGGCTCATCGTGCGGAGGGCTTTTTCCAGGTCGTCCGTACTAGCGCCCGATTGCTCGGCGGCATAGCGGAGCTGGGAGAGGGCTTCCACCGCCACGCCCGTGCGGTCCGACAGGTCTTTCATGTCGCCGCCCAGGTCGCTGAACAGCTTCACCGCTCCGAATAGCGGGGCCGCCAGCGTCACCCCCAAGCCGGTCAGTTTTGCTCCCAGCGCCGTGACAGCCGCGCCAAACGCCTTCAGCTTGGCCACTGTGACATTGAGGCCCTTGACGAGCCGGCTGTCCTTGACGAACAGCTCAACATAGGCGGCGCCGGCGCGAATCCCTGAAGCGGTGGCCATCGTCACCTCCGGTCCACGAACACCCGCTTGAGCACGTCAATGGATGCCTTCCGCACCGGCAGCTCGCGCTGGCGCAGGTACGGGTTGAAGTCCGCCGGCTTGTAGGGCGTCGGCTTCTTGCGCGGGTCGCGATGGCAATTCGCCAGGAGTGCCAGCACCGCCGACGTGTGGGACCAGCGTTCCCGGCAACGGGCCTCGGCCATCAAGACGAGTTCCCGGAGGGTGAAAGGTCCGGGGTCAATGCCGAGGAGGCCGGCGCAATGCCAAAGGAGCGCAAGAGCCTGTTCGCTTCGCGGTCGGCGTCGAACGTCTCCAGCACCTGTTCCGCCCGGTCCAGCATCCGCTTGCGGACCTTCGTGGCCTCTGCAATGATCGTCCGCAGGCTCTGCCGCACCTTCGGATCGGGGAAAAAATCGATCAATTCCTCCACGAAGGCGTCCATCGCCTGGTGCAGCGCATCGCCGAACATGGTCCGCCCGAAGTCCTCGTCGCTGACGTGCCGAGCGTTCGCTTCGTCCTGGCAGAGGACGTAGAGGACATCGACCAGTCGGACCGGATCACCGAGCAACTCGCCCAGGCTCTTGAAGCCATCGTCCACCAGCTTGTACAGATCGACGTTGAGCAGGCCCCGGACGCGTTTGATCGCCGCCACGTGGATAGCGATGGTCCAGACACGCCCGGCGTTGTCGGTGAAGGTGTGCATGGGTGGTCGCTCCTTAACGGGCCACGCGGATCGGGATGGGCAGCGGTTGCCAATCTTCGGCGAAGTCGATGGGCCACGACCGCAGCGGGATCGGCACGGGCTCCCACCCTATGTCGGCATCCGCTCGAGGACGGGTGCGGCGGATCACTTCCGTGGCAGCGCCCCACATCCATGCCTTGCGGGCCATGTCGCTGGTGCAGCAAACGACCGACACCAGTTCGTTGGTGTCGGCCCGGAAGATGCCGCCGCCGGAGTCGCCCGACGACACGCTCAACCTCATGCGCAGTTGACCGTTGGCGTCTTCACCCGACTCGACCTCGCCCTCTTCGCGATTGCCCGGCTGATCCACGCCGTAGCCCCTGTGCCAGATCGCCGTGCCCGGCTTGGGATTCTCGCGCGCGATCACGGCGTAGGGCAGGTCCGCGACTTGCTCCTCGGTCACGCACCACGCCACGTCGGGCGTCTTGTGGTGGGCCACGACTCGAATCCCCAGCGTCCGGCCGTCCTTGAGCATAAGGCTGCCCCGCTGGCCGACGCCGGTCACGCAGTGCGCGGCGGTCAGCACGTCCCAACGACCGTCGGGGCGACGGGGACCGATGATGGTGGCCGTGCAGCCGGCGTTGCCGAAGCGGATGCGGCCCAGGGCATTCACCGGGTCGAGCTTGCCATCGCCTGGCGGCTTGGGTGGCGCTGGCGTGCAGGACTCGATAGTCACGCTAACACGGGCTTCCTCGACCGAGAGGTTGCCGTCGGTGTTGCTGATGACGAGCAATTCCACCTCGTAGGTGCCGGGGTGGGCGGCAAACTCCAATAGGCCGCGTGGCGAGGAAGCCCGCTGCACGCCCTGCGAGGGGTAGACGCGCCACAAGAGCGCGGCCTTGGGATCGACGTTCTCGGCACGCAGCCGGACCAGGGAGTGCGGCTTGTACTTCGTCTCGCCGACGATGCGGAGCGGCTCGGCGTTCGCGGCCAGCGGCACCAGGGCGAACAGAACCACGGCGAACAGGAAACGCATATCCACTCCTCGGGGATGGTTCAGGGGACGACGATCCAACTGGGCGGGTTGACGGAGTAGGTGGGCTTGACGGTGACGCTGACCGTGATCGCTTCTTCCAGGGCCTCGTTACGGCTGAAACTGGTGACCATGCAGGTCGCCCGCAGGCCTTGTGAGCCGGACGTGGTGATGTCGCCGTCCATGACCGCGAACTCGATAGCGCCGCGGTTGAGGAACGCATCGCGGATGGCGGCGAAGTCGTCGTCAGCCGTGTCCCAGACCATCTCGAACTCGATGGAGCCGTCCTTGAGCGTAGCGACCGTGGCCCGCCAGCCGGCGTTGCCGCGCGTGGTCACGTCGGCCTCGCCGCGGCTGGGATCTTCGCTCACCTCCCCATTGTGCAAAAATGAGTTGCACGGTTGCGGCGCATGAGCAGTCGTGGTACACTTCGGTTCACATGGTCCGTGACTCTTGGCCCGGGAGGCTCGCCATGGCGTCGCTCACGTCCGTCGCCGAACCTCTCCTCCCCGCTGTCCCCGGCTACCAACTCGTTGACGAAATCGGCCGCGGCGGCATGGGCGTGGTCTATCGCGCCCGGGATCTGCGGCTCAACCGCGAGGTGGCCATTAAATCACTCAACCCCAAGTATGCCGCCGATTCCGCCGTCGCCACGCGCTTCCAGGCCGAGGCGCAGTTGACCGGGCAGTTGCAGCATCCCGGGATTCCAGCCGTACACGAACTAGGCACGCTGCCCGACAACCGGCCGTTCTTGGCGATGAAGTTGGTCAAGGGCCGAACCTTGCAGGAGCTGCTGAAGGAGCGCGACGATCTCCCCTCTCCCTCGGGGAGAGGGGCTGGGGGTGAGGGTGCGGAGCGCGGCCGCTTTATCGCCATCTTCGAGCAAATCTGTCACGCCGTCGGCTATGTCCATGCCCACCACGTCATCCACCGCGACCTGAAGCCGTCGAACGTCATGGTCGGGGCCTTTGGCGAGGTGCAGGTGATGGACTGGGGCCTGGCCAAGGTGATTGATCCAAACCGGAAGACTGAGCGGCCGGCGGAGGAAGAGGACGATCCGGAGGCCACTGCCGCCTTCGTCACGGCGATTGACACGCCGGAGCGTGGCGGTTCGGCGACGCGGACCGGTAGTGTGCTGGGGACACCGGCGTACATGGCACCGGAGCAGGCGGCGGGGCAGATTCGCCGGCTCGACGCCCGCTCGGACGTGTTCGGGCTGGGGGCGATTCTGTGCCAGATTCTCACCGGCCATCCCCCTTATGAGGGCACGGACGACAATGAACGGCGCGTCAAGGCGGTGCGTGGCGAGCTGGGGGAGGCGTTCGCGCGGTTGGAGGCCTGTGGCGCGGAGCCGGAGCTGGTCGCCCTGTGCAAGCGCTGTCTGGCGTTCCGGCAGGAGGACCGGCCGAGGGACGGCAACGCGGTGGCGGCGGAGGTGGCGGCGATCCGGCAGGCGGCCGAAGAGCGGGCTAGGCGAGCGGAGCTGGAGCGGACCAGGGCCGAGGTGGCGGCGGCGGAGCAGGCGAAGCGTCGGCGGCTGGTGCAGTGGGCCGGCGGGCTGATTGCCGCGGTGCTGCTCTTGGGCCTGGGCATCAGCCTATGGCAGATGAACCGGGCCATCACCGCGGAAGCGGCCGCTAGGGAGGAGCGCGACGCCAAAGCGAAGGCGCTCGAGGCAGAGACCATTGCCCGGCAAAGGGCGATGACGGCCCTGCGGACGTTGACCGACGACATCGTCGAGAACCAAATGGCCCGAGCGGAAACCCTGACCGAAGAAAACAAGGCGTTCTTGAAGAAGATCATCGAGCACTTCGAGGGTTTCGCGGCGATCACGGCCAATGACGCCGAGAGCCGGGCCATCCGCGCCGAGGGTCACGCTCGGGTCGGCTTAATGCGGTATCGGCTGGGCGACTTGAAGGAAGCGGAGGCGGCCTACACCGCCGCCCTGGACATCCACAAGCAACTGGCGGACGAGTTCCCCACCCGACCCGAATTCCGCCAGGCGCTGGCCCGAAGCCACAACAACCTGGGCGTACTGCTGGCCGACACGGGCCGGCTGAAGGAGGCGGAGGCGGCCTACACCGCCGCACGGGACATCCAGAAGCAACTGGCGGACGAGTTCCCCACCCGACCCGACTTCCGCCAGGAGCTGGCCCAAAGCCACAACAACCTGGGCGTGCTGCTGCGTGCCACGGGCCGGCTGAAGGAGGCGGAGGCGGCTTACCGCGACGCCCTTGACCTCCGCAAGCAACTGGCGGCCGAGTTCCCCACCCGACCCGACTTCCGCCAGGAGCTGGCCCAAAGCCACAACAACCTGGGCGTGCTGCTGGACGCCACGGGCCGGCTGAAGGAGGCGGAGGCGGCCTACACCGCCGCCTTGGACATCCGCAAGCAACTGGCGGCCGAGTTCCCCACCCGACCCGAATTCCGCCAGGAGCTGGCCATAAGCCACAACAACCTGGGCGTGCTGCTGCGCGCCACGGGCCGGCTGAAGGAGGCGGAGGCGGCTTACCGCGACGCCCTTGACCTCCGCAAGCAACTGGTGGACGAGTTCCCCACCCGACCCGACTTCCGCCAGGAGCTGGCCATAAGCCACAACAACCTGGGCAATCTGCTGCGTGAGACGGGCCGGCTGAAGGAGGCGGAGGCGGCCTACACCGCCGCACGGGACATCCAGAAGCAACTGGCGGCCGAGTTCCCCACCCGACCCGACTTCCGCCAGGAGCTGGCCCAAAGCCACAACAACCTGGGCGTGCTGCTGGACGCCACGGGCCGGCTGAAGGAGGCGGAGGCGGCCTACACCGCCGCCTTGGACATCCGCAAGCAACTGGCGGCCGAGTTCCCCACGAACCTCGATCTGCGGAACGAGCTTGCCGGCACCTGCGTCAACCTGGCGCTTCTGTGCAACCAGCGCCGCGAGTTCAAGGCGGCGAAGCAGCACCTCGCCGAAGGAGAGCCGCACCATCAGGCGGCCCTTGAGGCCAATTCGCGTAACCCCACCTACCGGCAGTTTTATCGCAATCACCTGTGGGCCTTGACGGAGGCCCACGCGGGACTGGGCGAGCAAGCCGACGCCCTGAAGGCAGCCCAGCGCGTGCGCGACCTCGGCTGGGACCCGCCGAAAAACGCCTACGACGCGGCCTGCGGGCTGGCTTTGTGCATTCCCATCGTGGCAAAGGACGAGCAGCTCGACGCGGACAAGCGCAAGGCGGCGGTGCAGTTCTACGGCGACCAGGCGATGAAGCTGCTCCGCGAGGCGGTCGAGAAGGGATTCAAGAACGTGGAGCACATGAAGAAGGACACCGACCTGGACCCGCTGCGCGAGCGTGAGGATTTCCAGAAACTACTGGCGGAGCTGCCGCAACCGGCCGCCCGGCTGCTGGACATGGTCCACGACGTGGGCGCGGGTCTCAAGCTCAGCGGGCAACTGAATCGCAACACCGGCACGCTCATCTATCAAGTACGCCTGGAGAAAGACGTGGAGTACGTCATCGGCCTGACCAGCCCTGATCCGAAGGCGCTCGACCCGTACCTGCTTGTCAGCGATGACAAGAACAAGCAGCTAGCCGAGGATGCCGATTCCGGCGGCAACCAGAACGCGCGGCTGGTGTTCCGGGCGCCGGCGGACGGCGTCTACCGCCTCCATGCCACCTCGTACAACCAGGGCCAGGGCGACTTTACCCTCACCGTCCGCCGCAAGGAATGAAGTTGCAATTTGCTCCGGGGCGGTCCTTCAGCACGTGGTATTCGACCGGATTGCCAGCGGCGTCGAAAACGATCCCGTCGACGGCGTTCGCATTGAGCGTGGCCAGTTCCGGCGTCGCCACCTGGTCGGCTTCGATCTGGTCGGGCAGCGGGTGCTGCTCCACGCTCCCCGCGTCGCCGGAGGCCTTGGCCGGCCCTTCGGCGTTCTTGCGGATTTCAGCTTCGAGGTCGTCGGGCATGTCGGGTCTCGGTCGAAGCGATAGTCACGCGGTGTCGGCAGCGTGGACCTGGCTGCTTATTGGTGACGTATGCCGCTCGCGAAGGAGATGTCCGCCCAGACACTCACCGGAGAGGAAATTCTGCTACCGCTAGCGATCCGGCCGGGCGGGAGCCGGCGTGGCCTCGAAGGTGACGATCTTCCGGCCGCAGTGGCGACAGGTCTTCCGTCGGCGGATGCGGCCGTCGCGCAAGGGTTCGGTGTGCGTCGTTTTGAAATGCCGGCAGCCGCACCGCGGACACACCAAGCCCCGCTCGTTCCGCCGGGTCGAGGTCATCGCCGTTTCCTCCGCTGCCATGCGGCGAAGCTGACGCGCTCGCGCTTGGTAAGGGCCTGGCCGTCCGTGCCCGGCAGGACCACGCCCTGGAGCGAGGCGGCCACGGCGCAGCCGACGAGACCATCGAACCAGTGGTTGTCCCCCCGCTCGGGACGCGGCTTCCACTCATCGACCGTGCGGCCCCGGCCCTCGGTCTTGACGCGGTACTCGGCGGTCAGATGCTCGGCAAACAGGCGGTGCTGCTCCGGCCGATCGCCAAACAGCGACAGACACCCCCGGTCGCCCAACGCCACGGCAAGCCTGGCGTAGATGAACGACTTCCAGTAGTTGGTGTCGTACACCACGTGCCGCACCGCTCGCTTGCCCTGCACGTTGGGCATCCGCCAGTTCAAGCCGACGCGATCCCCCGGCCGCCGCTTGTACTCGCTGAACGGCTGGCTGGAAGCACCGACAAATCGCCCGTGGCTGGGCAGCACAATCCCGGCATACGCTGATTGCCGGCAGAATTGGTAGACGACATCCGTCGACGACCCCCAATTGGCGTCGATCAGGCAGCGCTCGATTCGCAACAGCGCCCCATCATCCCGTCGCCACTCGCGGCCCAGGTAGTCCTGGGTCAGCGCTTCCAGCCCCGCGTAGATCGCTCCCTCCAGGCCGCCGGCCTTGGTCACCGCCGCCAGCGTGGGCCGGGCGTCGCGCAGCGTGAAGTACGGCCGCTTCTGGTCGGGGTAGGTGCCATAGTCGAGGACGTAGCCGGTGAAGTCCTCCTCCCAGGCACAGACGACGAAGAACAGCAGATGGGCCTGCACGTCGATGAACATGGTGACGTGGTTGCAACCGATGGGCACTTCGCCGCGCTGCATGCGGTTGAGTTTGCTCGCGATCTGGTCGGCGGTCAGTTCGTCCGGCTCGACGGTCTCCTCAGGTAACGGCTCATTCTGGTACTCAGCAAAGAACGCCGCCTCGTCCTGGAGCTTCAAGTTCATCGCATGCTGGATGGCCGACAGTTCGTCGGGGTTAAAGCGCTCCGGCCAGGCGACGACGGCGCCGGCATCCATCTCAGCCCGATGCTGCCGATAGAACTCGGTCGCCTCCTCGCCATGCCCGCCACGGCGGAAACTCTCGGCCCGGATTTCCGCATAGCGTTGCCACAGCTTCTCGTGGGTGGGGAAAGCGTAGATCATCTTGGTCCGCTCGCCGTTCCATTCCGGGTGCTTGTCGCGACTCAAGATGTTGTCGGCCATGTCGCCGGGGCGAATCACCGTGCAGGGCATGATGCCGCTGATCTTCTTGCCGGGACCGGCCAGGCCCAGTACCGCCCCGGCCAGGATGCTCTCGCGGGTGGCGCACTGGGACAGGCTGCGGGCACTCTCGTCGGTTTGCGGATCGTCGATGACCACCAGCGTCGGCCGCACCGTCTGACCGTCGGCCCGCTTGTACTTCATGCCGCGAATGCGCCCGGTGATCCCCGCCACCTTGATGATCGCCCCGCTGGCCTTGCTGCCGGGAATGGTCGGCAGGACGATCTCGCGGGCGGTCCAGCCGATGTGCGTGCGCTGGCCCTGGTACAGCTGCCCGGCACAGCGGTTGGCGATGCCGTCGAGGCACTGGATCGGGTAGACGACCTCGGGGAAATCTTCCAACAACAGGTCATTGCCGTCGAGTTCCATCTTGATGGAATCGAGCATATCCATTGCATGGCCTTCGTCCGAGCCGATGAGGCAAACGAACTCGCGGTGGCCGTAGAGCACCGCCCAGATGCCGGCGCACTCGCAGAGGGTGGTCTTGCCGCTGCCGCGTGGCATGGCCATCGCAAACAGGCCGCCGCGCAACACGGCCTGCTCGATCTTGGCGATGACCCGGAGGTGGTCCGGCGACCACGGCAGGTGGAACGTCAGCGGGAAATACTGCTCGCAGAAGAAACGGAAATCTGCCGCCGCCCTCTCCTTTCGCTCCGGGTTCACGACTTCCGGCAAATCGCCGATGTCCCGGCCGGCCAGGGACAGCGCGATGTTGCGGGCCCGGGCGCGGGCCTTGAGCGTCTCGTAGGGATCGCCCTCCGGCTCGGGCCTCGGCGTATGCCGCAGTTGCACGAGCCAGGCGACGTAGCGCACGA
This sequence comes from Thermogemmata fonticola, assembly GCF_013694095.1. Taxonomy (NCBI): domain Bacteria; kingdom Pseudomonadati; phylum Planctomycetota; class Planctomycetia; order Gemmatales; family Gemmataceae; genus Thermogemmata; species Thermogemmata fonticola. The sequence continues at coordinate 67,533 of NZ_JACEFB010000001.1, forward strand.
GGTCCACGTGCCGAGCGTCGCCGATCCGCAGCCCCGCCCGCACCCGGTGGCGGTGCAACTGCCGCTCGTTGAGGACCGCGCCCAGCGGGGTCGAGTTGAGCAGCCGGCACAGCTCGCTGGGTCGCAGTCGTCGTGGGTCAAGCGCCACGCCCCATCTCCCGCACCAGCCAGGCGGCGTAGTGGACCAGGTGGATCGTCCCGTCGGCGTTGGCCGGGGCACCGGCGGCGAGGTCCGCCTGGAGCATCGCCTCGGTGATCGGCCAGCCGGACGCGCGGGCCAGGAGCCGGGCCGCCTCGGCCACGGAAAGCGCCGCCGGGTTCAGGCCGCCGCCGGGCGTCGTGTTGCGCGCGTCCACCATCATCCCTCGCCCCGAAAAATCTCGCGAATTCCGCTGGAACCGCGCTTGCCTTCGTCCCGACGTCGAGGTAACTGACTCACGCGATGATGAACATGCGAACATCAGTTCCAGGAGGCCCGACCATGACCAACGCCACAACCCACACCCGACGCCTCGCCCCCGGCACCCTGGTGATCTCGGTCGCCGATGGCGAACCAGGGCGGATCATCCAGGTCTGCACCTTCCGCCGCAACGGGCTGGATGCCTACAGCTACGTCGTCGAAACCGCCGCGGGCCGCGAGATCTGGCACGCCGACGAGGTGGTCCTCCCGGTCGCGGACGAGGAATGAAAGCCGAAACCCGCTGCGGCGGGTCGCGGCGGGTGGTTCCCGCCGCCTGAGGATGGCAGCCACACCATCACAACCTCCAACGAGGAGACCCATCATGTCCACGAAGAAGAAGACCACACAGACCGAAGCCCCGAAGGCCAAGGCAACAAAAGCAGCCAAGACCACGTCCTCCGACGGTGGCGCCAAGCCGAAAAAGCTCAGCGCCCTGGACGCCGCCGCCCAGGTCCTGGCCGAAAACGGGCAGGCGATGACCTGCCAGGAGATGATCGAGGCGATGGCCGCCAAGGGCTACTGGACCAGCCCGGCCGGCAAAACGCCGCACGCCACGCTCTACGCCGCCATCCTCCGCGAGATCACGACCAAGGCCAAGGGGTCTCGATTCAGCAAGACCGACCGCGGCAAGTTCGCGCTGGCCCAGTGAAAGGAGCCAACGCCATGACGACCAACAACAACCACGGTGCGGCCGACGACTACGAACGGGTCCGCCCCGAATGGAGCTGCCCGCGCTGCGGCGAAGACGACATCGATCTTCTCGTTTGGATCGACGACGACCGGGTCTGCTGCGACCATTGCGGCACGACCTACAACCCCAACTGGCGGGAGAGCGATTCGCTCGGCGACTAGCCCGTTCCGACAACCCCCTCGCCTGTGAGACCCGCTGGCCGGGTCTCTTCTCGTTGGTCGCGTTCATCCGGGCACCTCCGAAGCGCCGTTGGCCAACACGGCCGTTGCGTTGGCCACGGTTGGGCTCGGGTCCGCCTCCGGCCAACCGGCCGCCACACGGGCCAACGTGGGCGTTCCTGTGGCCAACTCCGGGGCCAGATACCGCACCGGCTTGCCCAACTCCCGCGCGATGCGGATCTCCGCCTGCACGCCGACGCTCTCCTGCCAGCCAGGCAGCATCAGGACCAGCACCTCGTCGCACCGGGCCAGCAGGGCTCGGTCGAACCGGGACCAGAAAACCCAGCCGGTCGGCAGACCATACGCCACCAGCGGATGGCTGTGGACGATCGGCGAACAGACCGGCTGGCCCGCCAGCAAGAGCGCTGCGGCCGCCTGGCACGCGGCGCGATAGCGTTCCTCGCGGACGGCCGGGTCGGGATGCGAATAGGGCGACGCCAAGTAGATCATGCGGTGGCCTCCTCCGGCGCGGGAATCCGCTCGGCCTTTTTGCCGCTGAATTGCTCGAACCTTTGGACGATGACGTCGCAATAGAGCGGGTCCAGCTCCATCACGAACGCGCGCCGTCCCGTCTGCTCAGCGGCGATCAGCGTCGAGCCGCTGCCGCCGAACAGGTCCAGCACGTTCTCGCCGGGCCGGGATGAGTACTGCATGGCCCGCACCGCCAGCTCGACCGGCTTCTCGGTGTTGTGCGAAAGCCCAACGGCCGTCACAAAGGACGGATGCCCCTCCACGCTCAGGTTCCACACGTCGCCACGGTACTTCACCTGCTCGACGCGCTTGACCCGGCGCAGCGAGTACTCACGCCCGTCGTGCTCCAGCCGCAAGGGGCAGCCGCGCCGGGCAAGGCGGCCCAGCTCGTAGAAGTACAGGTAGTAGACGCGCCGCCGACTCCGGAACCTGCGCTGGCCGATGCCGCCCAGTTCCTCGGGCGGATCGTAGCTGTAGACGTTCGCCCGGTAGCCAACCGACTCCGCGAGCAGGCAGAGGTGCGCGGCCAAGTCCGCGGAGACGGTGCTTCCCTGCCAGTAGGTGCGGTCCTGCACCATGCAGCCGTCGCCAGAAAGCCAGCCCTGTAGGATCGCAACGCGCTTCGACCGGGGCAGGGCGAAACATGCGGGGGCCAACCGCTTGCCCTGCGCGAGACGGCCACCCAGGGCTTCGAATCGTTCGCCGGCCTCGCCGTCGAACGCCATCACCACCGTGCCGCTGGTCGGCTCCAGGCGGTAGTCGTTGTGGTCGTACTCGCGGGCCTGGGGCCACTTTGCCCAGATGCGCTCCATCAGGTCCTGGCGGCGTTTGTGGAGCGAAAAGGCCGGGTAGCGGCGGTCCCCGTGGCCGGCACGCTGTAAGTGGCCCTGGGCCAGGTAGAGCCCGAAGAGGAACCAATCCTCCTCGTCCAGCTCCGGGAACGGGTCGGCGTCGGACTCCGCCAGGAGGGGTGTCATGGTGTAATCGCCGACACGGATCTCGTCGGCACGCACCCAGCCGACGTCGCCGCCGATGATTCGCTGGCCACGTTTCGCAGGCCGCCAGACCAGAAATGGATGATTATCGGACGCCAGGGTGTCGGCATTGCCTCCCTTGGCGACGATGCGGTAGAGGTGCTCCGAGGTGTAGGAATGCACCGAGACGTGCTCGACCCGGTGAAAGGCGCCATCGCCTGCGAAGACGCGGTCGCCAATCTGAAGGGAGCGGATCGCCCGGAACCCCGCTTCGGTCAAGACGAGCGCGTCGGGGTGCAGGCAGAGATGGACCATGTTTTGCGGATTGACCTTCTTGACGTGCCACAGGTCGGTCGCGTTGTTCGGCCCGAAGAACTGGTGGGCAGCGCCTTCTTTCCAGCCGTAGAACGCGAGCTCAAAGCAGCCCATGAAGTCCTTGCGCGTCAACACCGGATGCTGCTTGTCCCAAACGATGCCTTGGGAAAAGTAAAGCCCGTGCGCCTTGAGTACCGGCGGGTAGTTGCCGAGGTTCGCATAGCCGCCCCAGATGTAGAAACTGCGACCAGGCAGCAACACGCGAGCCAGGTTGCCGAACCAGGCGTGCAGCATCTGGTCGAACGCCTCATCCGAGACGAAGTCGTTGGCCAACGGCCGGTCCTTGGGCCGGAGCTTTTTATGCGTTGGCCTCGCTTTGCTGGCGTCGCGAGCCAGGTCGAAGCCCTGGTGGTGCAGGCCGCGGGCATCGACAACGTCAATGACCTCCGCCTTGCTGGCGGGGAAAGACGACAACCCAGCGGCGATGGCGTTGTTGGAACGCGGCTCGACCTTCACGTTGTAGGGCGGGTCGGTGTTCACCAGGTGGATCGGCGCGCCCTTAAGCAGCCGGTCCACATCCTCGGGCTTGCCGCTGTCGCCGCAGAGCAGGCGGTGGTCGCCCAGCAGCCAGAGATCGCCTGGCCGCGTGGTCGCCTCGTCAGGCGGGGCTGGCACTTCGTCGGGATCGCACAGGCCGTCCTTGACGCCGGGGTCGAGCAGCCTGGCCAGTTCGTCCGGGTCGAAGCCGAGCAGGCCGAGGTCGTAATTGCAGGCTTGCAATTCGCTCAGCTCGATCGGCAACAGGTCATAGTTCCAGTCCGACAGTTCGTTGGTCTTGTTGTCGGCGATGCGGTAGGCTTTGATCTGCTCCGGCGTCAGGTCCGTGGCGACATGGACCGGCACTTTCTCCAGACCGAGCTGGAGCGCGGCCTTGTAGCGGGTGTGGCCCACGACGATGACGCCCTCGGGATCGACCACGATCGGCTGACGGAAGCCGAACTCGCGGATCGAGGCCGCCACGGCGTCGACGGCATCGTTGTTGTGGCGCGGGTTGTTCTCGTAGGGCCGGATGTCAGTCAGCTTGCGGAGTTCGATCTTCACGACCAGCGTCTCCCTTCACGCATTCGGACAAGCAAAACAAACTGTACGGTGCTTGGCGGCTGTTCCCGCCGCGGGGCCGGGCCGCAGAACGGGCGGGAAGTACCTACCCGACGACTTCTTGACCTTTTGCTCCCCCTCCCTCGCGTATGCGCGCGGGCGGGCCGGATTCGCCCGCGAGGGATAGGGGGTGCAAGAAGTCAAGAAGGGAGGGGAGCGGCTGAATGTCCTTGTCTCTTCGCATGTTTCGACCTCCACCTTCTTGCCGACCTTTTGACTTCTTGCTCCCCGCCCCACCCTTCTTGCACGCGCAAGAAGCCCTCTTGCGAGCCGCCCCGGTCAAGAGGCCCCCAGCAGCCGGTAGAGCTTGCTGGGGCGTCCCGCCGTGCGGACCTCCGTGTACTCGATCAGCCGCTGGTTCAAGAGCGTGGTGCGGACCTCCTCGTGCTCGCGCTCGCTCCAGGGGTGCTTGCGGTTGATCTGCCAGAAGGGCATCCAGGCGTCGCCGTGCTTCTCCTGCCACTTGCGCAGCGTCACCACCAGCTTCTTGCAGCGGGCGTCGAACTCGTTCTCGCTGACGTACTCGCCGGCCATGAAGAGCATGCGGCGGGTCTGGTGCTCGACGAAGGCGCACGCCCAGCGGGCCGCGTCCGCGTCGATCCGCGGGTCGAGGTGGTTGGCGCTGCAGGCGTAGACCAGCGCCAGCCGGCGGGCCTTCTCGTTGGCCCGCGCCCAAATCGCCATGCCCACCGGGTCGCCCTTGTCCTCGGCCAGCGAGTACTGGTCGTCGGCCCGTTGGCGAAATGCCCGCAAGACGTCGGCGGCCTCGGGCGTGGCCTCGACGACCTTGGGGATGGGGTGCCAGTCCGCCAGGTTGCCACGCTTCTCCCCCGGACAGAAGTCCGCCCACCATCGCGCCGTCGCCAGGACCGGCGCCGGCAGGTCGCGGACGACCGCGTCCTGGCCCCGGCCGCGCTTGCCCGTCTCGAGGATGAGCATGCGGGCGAAGAAGCCGTTAGTGAGCATCTTCAGCGACAGCGCCTCGTAGTAGTGCTTGGGGATGGCGGTGCCGAAGATGCACAGGCACGGCTGGTCGATGACGCCCGGCTCCTTGCCCGCCTTGACCCGCATCGGGTAGAGCGCGCTGGCGCTGGTGTACATCTTGAGCAGCACGTTCATGATCCCCTCGTGCCGCGCGTCCTTGCCGAGGTTGATCTTGGTCATCAGGCCGTCGATCTCGTCAGTCTGGAACAGCACGGACGGGTGCAGGAACAGCCGGTCCTCGATCCCCTCGCCGCTGGCGAAGGTGTCGCCCAGGCTTTCGGTCAGTCCGGCCTCCAGCAGCACCTTCTGGTTGACCTTGCGCGGGTAGTCCTTGCCCGCCCCGGAGTTGGCCAGGCCGAGGACGTAGAGGTTGGTGCGGTTATCGGCGGCGTCGCGGACCTTGCGGCCGGCGAGCAGCGCCTGCAGCGACAGCGCCCCGCAGAAGGCGAGCGCCCGCTCCGGGTAGGGCGCGGTCTGGAGCGTGTACGTCATCACCTCGCCGATGAAGCCGGGGACGCAAAGCAGCTCGTCGGGGATCGGGCCGGGGTCCGGGTTGTCGGGGGCCTCGTCGCCCGGCCCCTCAGCGTACATCTGGTCCCAGTGGTTCTCGGCCAGCGCGACCGCGACCTGGTCCGGCTCGTAGCGGGCGACGCTCGACGCGATCCGCTCGACCTCGCGCGGCGGCAGCGGCGGGGCACAGCGGTCGGCGTTGACGCGGAGGAGCGCCGCCGCCATCTCGGCCTGGGACATCCCCACCCGCCGCATCGCCCCCGCCAGGCGCGCCAGGGTCGCGTTCCGTTGCCCCTTGGGGATTTGGTTCGCCTCGGGCGGACCGGCCGCGACGTGGGCCGACGTGGGCGTTCCGTTGGCCAACCCGTCGAGTTCCTGGGCCAACCACGGCGGCGGTTCGGGGAGGCGGTCGGGCGGGTCGTCCAGCTCCAGACCCGGTGCCCAGCGGTAGGCCTTCCCTCCCTCGATCACGGACGGCGGGGCCACGATGTAGCCGCCGTCGGCGCGGGTATCGACCTTCGGGGCGAGCCGCCCTTCGGTGCAGCGCCAGCCCTTGCCCGCCGGCTGGCGGAACACGCGGTGGCTACCGCCGCGCGGCGTGATGGCCATCGGCCCCGCCGCCAGGTCGAACATCCGCTCGGGGTTGCCGCCGGGCCAGGAGTTGGCGTCGCCGTCGATGTCGATGATGACCAGCCCCTCCGTGGCGACGGCGACGTTGGCGCTGGGGTGCTGCGTCCACCAGCGCTCGATCTGGTCGGGGTCGATGGTCGCGTCGTGGAAGCCGTGCTCGGTGAGCGGGACCTTCGTGCCGGGCGCGCAGGGGAACACCCGGTAGCCCAGCTCGGCATAGCGGAGAGCGGCGGTCAGCAGCTCGTTCGGCGTCACCACGGAATCTCCTCCTCCGCGGTGACCGCGTTGTACCCGAACGGGAAGTCGAGCGCGTTCTCAGGCAGATCGCCGAGGGCATCATCGGCCAGATGCTCGCCCTCCAGCGGCGGAGGGATGTCGCCGAGTTCATAGCCGATGACTCGGTCGTAGTCCTCGCCGGTGACACTGCGGACGGTGATCTCCCGCGTGGGGGCCAGGCGTCCCGCCTGCGCCAGGGCAACCGCTTCCTCGGCAGTATCCGGGACTGGATCGGGCGAGCGCCGCTTCCACCAGGCGACTGCCTTGTGCCGGGCATAGCCGGTGTGCTCGAAGCAGACCCACTCGGACTTGAAGTCGTGGAAGCCGACCTTGTAGTCCACGCGCATCGACTTCGGGGCGTCGTCGCCCGCGCCGCGCTTGCGGTGGACGCTGTAGAACACGTCCCGCACGGGGTACTTCTTGGTCGTCACCTGCCCGGAGAGGATGCCGGCCTCGCTCGCCTTGGCGTCGTGCTTCTGTCGCTCCGGCGGCGGGAACTCGTAGCCGCAGTCGGGGCAGCGGGCGTAGCCGGCGGCGATGACCGAATTGCACTCGGGGCACTCCTTGGCCGGGGCCGGCCCGCCGCCGGCGTCGCGCTCCCTGACCTTGATCTGGTCCACGGGGCCGTGCCGCAGCACGTTGCCGCCGAAGTCGAGCACCAGGCAGTTGGCCTTGCTTGGGTGCAGGCGGAAGCCGCGGCCGACCATCTGGTAGTACAGCCCGGCCGACAGCGTCGGGCGCAGCAGCGCCACGCAGTCGATATTCGGCGCATCGAAGCCGGTGGTCAGCACGTTGACGTTGCACAGGTACTTGAGCACGCCGGCCTTAAACCGGGCCAGGGTCGCGTCCCGCTCGTCGAGCGCCGTGTCGCCGGTGACGAAGCCGCAGTCAATGCCGTACTTCGCCTTCAGCACCGAGACGATGTGCTCGCCGTGCTTGACCCCGCTGGCGAAGATCAGCACCGCATTGCGGCTGCGGGTCTGCTCGACGATCTCGTCGCAGGCGGCCTCGACCAGCGCGTCGTTGTCCATCAGGTCCTCGACCTCGCCGGCGATGTACTCGCCGCCCCGGACGTGCAGCCCGCTGGTGTCGGCCTTCGCCTTGCCCGCCTTGGTGACCAGCGGGCAGAGGTATCCGCCCACGATCAGCTCGCGGACGCCGACCTCGTAGCAGACGTGGTTGAGGAAGCCGTCCGGCGTGCAGATCGACCCGGTCTTGAGGCGGAACGGCGTCGCCGTGAAGCCGATGATCCGCAGGTTGGGGTTGATGGTGCGGGCGTCGGCCAGGAATTGGCGGTACATGCCGTCACCTTCGGGCGGGATCATGTGCGCCTCGTCGATGACGACGAGGTCGAACGCCTCCAGTTCGCAGGCCCGCTTGTAGACCGACTGGATGCCGGCAATGATCACCGGGTGCGCGGTGTCGCGGCGCTTGAGGCCCGCCGAGTAGACGCCGAAGCGGACCTCGGGGCAGACCGCGTTGAGCTTGTCGGCCGCCTGCTCCAGCAGCTCCTTGACGTGGGCCAGGATCAGCACGCGGCCCTGCCACAGGCCCACGGCGTCCTTGCAGACCGACGCAATGACGGGCGTCTTGCCGCCAGCGGTGGGGATCACCACGCACGGGTTGTCGTCCCGCACGCGCAGGTGGTCGTACAGCGCGGCCTTGGCCGCCTCCTGGTAGGGTCGCAAGAGCAGCATCAGACGCACCGGACGCGGACCACGGTTTTCCCGCCCTCGACGGGGTCGCACTTGACGATGGCGAGCCGGACGACTTGGCTATCGTCACCGTAGACGCCCCCGTGCTGGAGGGCGTCGAGGAGGGCCTTCTGCACGTTATCGATGTCGCGCCGCCGGCGGTCGGGCGGGTAGACATCGACCTCCACCGCCAGCGGTCCGCTCAGCGGGTTGACGCGCCGGGCCGCGAGGATCGCCAGCACGCGCTGGCGGAAGCGGCGGCCCTCGCGGCTGATCAGGGTGCGGAACCCCACCCGCCGCCAGTAGTGGTTGATCGACGGCGGGTAGGGCAGCTCGGCCTCGAACATCAGTTGCGCCTCCACGGCGGCGTGCTGTTGGCGGACGGCTGCGTGCCTGCCGTCCCGGGCTGCAGGGCTTCCTTCTTCGTGTAGCCCTTGATTTCGTTGGTGATCTCGCCGGTGTCGTCGCGCTTCTTGCACTTCACGGAGATGACCAGGGGCAGGTTGTGCAGCTCGACCGAGTCGTTGGGGGCCAGCACGCCCACGGCCCGGCAGATGGCGGACAACTCGGCGCGGGCGATCTGCACCGCCGTCGCGTTCGGGTTGTCGAGGTTGAGCCGCGCCCACAGGTAGCGGTTCTTGTACGGCCCCTCGACGATCTGGAAGGTGAGCTGGAGGAAGTGGCCCGTGTTGGCCTTGTTCGGCTTCATCTCCGACTCGGTGATGACGGCCAGGTACTTGCCGGCGGGGATCGGGTCGAAGTCGCTGGTCGGTTCGACATGGTTGGCGTCGAAGCCACGGAGGTCAGCCATGTTCGTTCGCTCCTTGGGTGGGTTGGTGGTTGGAAAGGGCCGCGACGAAGGCAGCCCACGACAGGGGCAGGTCCTCGGTCAGCCCGTAACGGTTCTTGGCGATGCACGAGGGGCCGCCGACGGTCCGCAGCACGCGCTCGCCGCCGTCCTTGCCCAGCGCGTGGGCGATGGTGCGCTTGCGGCCGAATCCGGCGTCCTCCGTCTGCGTGCGGACCTTCCGCGTGGCGAACAGCACCGCGTCGCACCACTCGCTGACCAGCGCGCTGGCGTGCTTGTGCAGGCGCGGCGAGTAGCGGTCGTAGGGCGACGACTCCGGGTCCTCGAACTTCTCGACCTTGGCGTGCGCGATCAGCACGACGACCATGCCGCGCGTGTTGCGGAGCGCGTTGAGGTGCTCGACGACCTCGCGCCAGTAGGTCAGGGCGTGCGTGTAGCCCTTGGCGTAGCCGCCGTCGGCCTTCTCGATGCTCTTGGCCCCGGACTCCTGGCAGACCTTGTCCCAGATCATCCGCTCCAGCCAGTCGAGGCTGTCGATGACGACCGTCTCGTACTCGTGCGGCTCGGCCCGCAGCCCGGCCAGCGCGGCTAGGACCTCGTCGTAGGTGGTCGCCAGGGGGAACTTGTCGCAGTCGATCTCGTCCAGGCCGTCCTCGGTCTGGACGAAGACCGGCCTGGGCGCGCCGGCCGCGAAGGTGGACTTGCCGATCCCCTCGGTGCCGTAGACGAGCAGTCGCGGCGGCTTCGGGGTGCGGCCCCGCTGGACGCGGGCCAAGAGGCTCATGCGTGGACCTCCTCGGGTTGGTGGTTGGTCTTGTCGGTGACGCGCTCGACGCGGAAACCGTCCGCGCCGAACTCGCGGCGGATGAAGCCGACGAACAGCCGGTTGCAGTCCCGGCCGACCGGCGTGCCCGCGTCGATGACGCAGGCACGCCGGTCGCGGTCCAAGAGATGGGCCGCGTCGAGGCGGACCTGGGCTTCGCCGTGCAGGCTCTCCGTGCCCCAGATGGCCAACAGCAGCGTGGCCTCGACCTCCTCGAGCGGGACGTGCGGCGGGAAGGAGTAGCGGTAGAGTTCCTTGGTCATGTCGCGCCTCTTCCGAATGACGGGCCTCTACCCGTAGACCTACCCGGTCCGCAGGCGGGTTGACGCAGGGCTCAGAGATAATCCCGTAGCCCCGCGCCCTCGAAGGCGCGGCGGACGTGTTCCATTCGCCGCAGCAGCGTCGTGCGCGGCAGGCCCAGGTCGCGGGCTACCTGGGAGACGGAGTCGTGCTTGAGCCGCTCGGCCACGTCCCGGAGGTCCGCCGGCAGGTCGGCCAGCACGTCGGCCACGTCGCCGGCGAGCTGCGCCCGCTCCTCGTCGCTGCGGGGGTCGCGGCCGAGCCGGGCGTCCTGCTCGCGCCGGCCGACCGTTTCGGCCAGCTCGACCGGGCCGTTGTCGCCGGTCTCGATCAGGACGTGCAGCGACGTGGCCCGCCGGTGGTCGCGCTTTTCCGCCCGCTTGTCGCGGAGGAGGCTGGCGGCGTACCGCTCGACCACGGTGGTGACGAAGACGTGCCAGTGGGCCTCGCCGGGGTCGAAGGCCGACAGCTGCTTGAGCAGCTTGAGGGCGAGTTCCTGCTCGATGTCGTCCCGGTCACTCCGGGTGAAGCCGGCCCGGCCCACGAGCTGCCGGGCCTTGCGGCGGATCAGGCGCGCCGCGAAGGCATCGAGCTGTTTCGGACTCGCCGAACTGTGAGGATGGGGTTGGGGAGTTGGAGATTGCCTCGTGTCTGGTTTCATGACCCTTTGCCCGAACGGGTGGTTGATCCCGCCGTGCCCGTTGCACAGCGACCACCCGCCGGCCGGGTTGCATGACCGGCGCGCGAAAAAACGGCGGCGCAACTGAAGTCGTTGCGCCGCCGTTCGATCAGGTCACGAATTCCCGAGTTGCAGTTGCACGAAACCGGTGCAACTGCAACCCGCTACCCCGTCTTCTGCCCGCGCGGCCTCCCCTTCCAGCGCATGATCTGGTCCAGGTCCAGGGCCGTCTCCCAGTACAGGCGCAGCTCGCGCGCCGACTCGTCGGCCAGGCAGCGGCTGACGTCGGCCTTCGTCAGCCCGGTGCGCTTCGCCAGGTCCTTCTGGCTCGGCCGGGGGAGCAGCTCCGGGGTGCCCGTCCGTTCCTTGGTCGCGTAAGCGTAGTCCCTGGCCGCCAAGAGGTGTTCCGCCATCTCACGGACCAGCGCCTCGATCTTGCCGGCCCGCTCGGCCCGCTTGCGGGGCGGCCGCTTCGCCTTGACCCCGTCGGTCAGCCCCGAGTCGGTCAGCCGGCTTTCGACGTAGGCCATGTCGAAGGAAAGCGCGGCCGGCCCGAAGGTGACCACGGACTCCAGGGCGATGGCCAGGTTCGTGGTCGCGCTGCCCCAGCGCCGGACGCTCGCTTCCGTGGGCAAGAAGAGCAGGGCCTTGGGCCGGCGGGACATCTCGGCGGTGAGGGCGGGGCGGCTATCCTCGTAGACGTGCCGGGCGAAGTAGACCTCGCGCGGGCGCTGCCCCCAGGTCGCCTTGCCCACGCGCCAGAGGTGCCCGGTCACGGCCTCGGCGGGCGGCCCGCGGACGCCCGCGGCGTCGGACACGGCGGCGAGGAGTGCCGGTACGTCCACGGCCCACCGCTTCAGGCGGTCGAGCGGGACCTCGACGGCCCCGCACTCCGGGCAGGGGATGTAGGCGTGCCGCCGCCCCGTCCGGCTGCTGGTGACGAACTCGACGCGGCCGACGTAACCGCGCCCGCAGTCCCAGCACGGCGCGGACGTGGCCGGCGTCGTCTCGCGCAACAGCCCGAGGCCGACCAGCCGTTCCAGTGCGGGGCCGAGGTGCTTGTGGGCCTCCTCCGCGAAGAACACCGGCGGCTCGTCATCCAGCCGCTGCAACATCAGGGGCAACGGATCGGACACCATCGATGTTCCACCGTTTGAGGTACTTCTGGGCCAGCTCGATCCGCTCGGGCCGCTGGTTCCGCAGGCTGCAGCTGCTCGGGTACGCCACGTCGAACGTCAGTGTGCCCGGCTTGCGGCCGTCGAGCGGCAGGAACTCGAAGCAGAAGGTGACCATCGTGACGTTGACCGACGACAGCGGCACGCGCTCCTTGTTGAGGACCTCGTCCAGCATGTCGTAGACGTCGTCCGGGCCGGCGTCGGGGTCGGCCTCCAGGACCATGCGCCGGTGGCTGTTCTTGAACGACAGCCGCAGCCGGCGGACGCGCGCCCGCACGCAGTCCTCGGGGTCCGTGGCCAGGGAGAAGGTCCGGTGCTTGAGCCCGTTCAGGTCGTAGGCCGCGTCGGGGTTCCAGTCCTCCAGCTCGACGCCCAGGACGATCTGGGCGAACAGCTCTTCCAGCCGCGGCTTGATCTTGGGCGGCACCTTGGCGAACAGCTCCAGCGTGCCCTCGGCGCGGTTGTAGGCGAAGACGATGGCGAACGTCTGGCGGAAGGTCCGCGGCGCGAGCTTGCCGTCCTGGTCGTGGGCGGTGACGTTCTGGACGAAGTCGTCGGGGTGGGCGAAGAAGTAGTCCGTCCCGCGGCGGGTGAGGGTTTCCACCGTGCAGACCTTGCCCCGCCCCTGCTCACACAGCAGCAGGTCGGACAGGCCCTTTTCGAGCTGCTTGAGGGTCGCCGGCGACTTGTCCGGCTCGACCTGTGGCAGGTCCTTGCGCTTGCGCCACCAGGCCAGGTGCTCGACCTGGTGGATCAGGATCGCCCGGTTGACGATCTCAGTGCGGTTCAACCACGCCCACATCGCCTTGTGGTAGGGGCCGCCATCTTGCGGCATGGCGGCCGGCAGGTCGGGGTCGCCGGCCAAGACGCCGGCCTCGATGATGGCGCCGATCCCCGTCTCGCAGGCCAGATCGAAGACGTTGTGCAGCGCCCCCTCGACGTTGTCGAACTGAGCCGGCGTCAGCGCGTTCAGCGCCTGCACGATCGGCTCGATCTCGCGCTCGCCCAGCCCCTCCCACGCGATGCCGAGGTCGCCGTGCCCGAGCCGCTGGAAGAATTCCTTCAGCAGGCAGTTGGGAACCATCCTCAACACAGTCGGAATCGAAAACGCACGCGACATGCCGCTTCGCCCCCTTTCCGTCACCGCCGGACGACACATCGGTGCCGCCGTCGGCCGGGTTCGTGGCGAAGCACCTTCGTTCGGACGAGACTTTCCGTTCCTATGAACGGCGGTATAGTAACATGTTGGGCGGTGCCGAGACAACTTCAGAGTCGGCTTACAAGAGGATCGGAACCTCAGCAAGGTCAGATTTACTAGTGGGTTGCGGCCTGTACGGGCTGTGCGGCCTGCGCCATTAATTCTTGCCACATCCGCCGCTGTTTTCCCCAATCCAGCGCAGCTGCAATCGGTTGCAGCTGGCGCAGGTGAATCGGGTCACGGCCCCGGACGGTCCGGGGCAGGAACAAGATCGCCTCTTGGATGTCGGGGGCCAGGTAGACCAGGTTCATGATCTGGCTCACCCGCGCCCGGGTGACGTGCCCGAGGCGGGCCAGCTCGGTGTAGTGGGCGATCTCCCCGGCGCGGAGGAGGCTGTCGAACCGGATGGCCAGCGCCATCAGCCGGGCGATCCGCGGCACCCGGCCCGGCGTGGCCGGGCGCGGCGGCTCCCCGCCCGGCCGCAGCTCCTTGCGGCTGCCTCGGCCACGCCGGTAGAAGTGGACGTCACACTCGACGGTCAGCGTCTCGGTCATGCGATCTTCTCCCTCCCGCCCTGGTCCGCCAGCTCATCGGCCAGGGTCTTGATGCCCGCCGGCTGGAACGTGATCGACACCTTCCCCCTGGCCCCGTCGTAGTCCACCCGCTCGACGAGCAGCTGCACCACGCGGGCCTGCTCGGCGGGCGTGAGCGACTCCCACACCGGGTCGAAGACCGACAGCGCCAGGGCGACCTCGTCATCGTCGATCCGCCGCCGGCGGATGGCGGCCGCCTCCTCCCGCACCCGCCCGGTCCGGTCCTCGGCCAGGCGGATGCGCTCCTGCAGGTCCGCCAGGCGGGCGATGGTCGGGTCGTCCACGGGGTTCGGCGGGATCTTCTGCAGCTCGGCGTGCCAGCGGGCCAGTTCGCGGTCCAGCCCGCGCCGCTCGGCCTCCAGCTCCGCCAGGCGGGCCTCGTCCTGAGCGCGGGCCTGGGTGATGGTCGCCTGCAGCAGGTCGGGGTCCTTGCCGATGCAGCGGATCTGCTCGACGACGAGCTGCTCGATCTGGGCAGCGGGAATGGACTTGGACGGGCAGGTGTTCCAGCCACGCTTCTGGGCCGAGGAGCAGACGTAGTAGCGGTAACGCTTGTTGCCGTCCTTGGTCGTGTGGGTCGGCGTCATGGCACAGCCGCAGGGGACGCAGCGCAAGAGGCCCTTGAGCAGCGCCCCGAACTTGTTCCGCACCGGCGCGCCGCGGGTCCGGCCGTTGCGGTGCAGCAGTGCCTGGACGCGGGCGAAGACGGCCGGGTCCACGATGGCAGGGTGCTCGCCGTTGTGGACCTCGTGCTTGTACCTGATCTTGCCGACGTAGGCGACGTTGGTCAGCAGGCGGTGCAGGTTCGTGCGGGTGAACGGCTTGCCGCCGCGCTCACGGCCCTTGCGGGTCTGCCAGCGCTTGTTCCGCCAGCCCCGCCGCTCCAGCTCTTGCACCACGGGCAGCAGCGACTCGTGCTCCAGGTAGAGGGCGAAGATGGCCCGCACGCGCTCGGCCTCGGCCTCGTTGACGACCAGCCGGAAGCCGCGCGGGTCCACGTCGTAGCCGAGGAGCGGGTGCCCTCCGGCCCACTTCCCCTTGCGGCGCGTGGCGGCGATCTTGTCGCGGGTGCGCTCGGAGATGATCTCGCGCTCGAACTGGGCGAAGGACAACAGCACGTTCAGCACCAGCCGCCCCATCGAGGTCGCGGTGTTGAACTGCTGGGTGACCGACACGAAGGAGACGTGGTACTTCTCGAACGTCTCCATCATCCTGGCGAAGTCGAGCAGGCTGCGGCTGAGGCGGTCCACCTTGTAGACCACCACGCAGTCGATCCGGCCGGCCTCGATGTCGGCCAGCAGGCGCTGGAGCGCGGGCCGCTCCATGTTGCCGCCGGTGAAGCCGCCGTCGTCGTAGCGGTCCGGCAGTAGCGTCCAGCCCTCACCGGCCTGGCTCCTGACGAACGCATCGCCGGCCTCGCGCTGGGCGTCCAGCGAGTTGAACTCCTGCTCCAGCCCCTCGTCGGTGGACTTGCGGGTGTAGACCGCGCAGCGGACGACGGGCAGGGTCGCCCGGGGTTGTGCCTTCTTCATCGGTCGTCTCCTTTCCCGCCCAGGCGGAAGAAGAAGTAGCCGTTGCAGTGCGACCCGGTGATCGCCTTGGCGACGGCGCTCAGGGAGCGATAGACCTGGCCTTCGTACTCGAAGCCGTTGGGCAGGACCTTTACCTGCACCGTCTCGCCCCGGTACTCGCGGGTAATCAGCGTGCCCGGCGGCGGCAGGCGGTCGTCGGGCTTGAAGGGCAGGACCTTGGTCGCCGCCGGCTCGGCCGCAGCGACCGGGAGTGCCTTGGGCGGGTTCATCCGCAGGTCAGCGTCATTGGCCAGCTCGGCGGCGCGCTGGCGGGCGCGTTCGGACAGGTCGCCCTCGGCCAGCGCCTGCAGCCGCCAGGCGATCCGGCGGACCAGCCACGTCTGGTTGTGGGCCGGCGTCTCCTCGCCGAAGACTTCGGCGTACTTGTCCCGCAGCTCCTTGACGGTCATCCGTCCGAGGGCGGCGAGTTCTTTCATCACGTTCAGGCTCATCGATGTCCTCCGTCTCGGGGTTCTCGGCGGGCGTCAACCGTTCTGGACACTGAGCACGGTTTCGCCGTGAACCTCAAGGCAATCTCGCTCGGTTTTCGCCGGATTTTCCGGGCCGGGATGCTCGGCCAGGCCGGCGACCCGCGCGGGGTGGGCGCGGAGGCGCAGCACGCCCGCGGCGAGGAGGCGGGCGACCTCGCGGAGGCGTTCTTGGGGGGTGAGGGACAAGGGATCGTCGCACAGTCGCATGGGGACCTCCGAGGGAAGCACCCGCAGCGACCTTCGCCGGCGAACGGCCTGCTGTCTGGCGGGGACCGGGAAAGCGAAGCCTCTACCTGATACCTACCCGGCGCGGGTTCGGACTGACGCAACAGGCCACGGAAGAAGCGGGATACGGAACAGAGCATTCCGTAACCGCGAGCGGGACAGAGTTGGTAACTCGGCGGGGGTCGTCAACCAGAGAGTCTGAGAGTTTGGCCGCGAGATTTCGGCGGCCCGAGCGTAACCCGCCGGGTCGCACTCGGACCCCGGCTGATCTCGCCCGAACCGAAGAGCGCGGGCGGCGGGAACAGGACCGCGGAAACCCCGGAGAAAAGGCCGGAAACGCGAAACGCCGAGAGCATCGGCTCTCGGCGTCTGGCGTCAACCCGTCTGGCGGTTCGGCTCGTAGAAAAAGTGGAAAGCTCCGCGGGAAGGACTCGAACCTTCAACCCGCCGGTTAACAGCCGGCTGCTCTACCATTGAGCTACCGCGGAATCGGAAATACTCATGTTATCCTACTGACTTGCTAGCGTGAGCGACTCAACTCGTTGGTAAGGCCGATTCTCAACACAACCCGTATGCGGCTTTATATCTCCTGTTCACAGGTTCAACCGTGGCAATGACGATCCTCACCGAGTTGTTTTTATCCTACGACCTTTCTGACTCACCGACAAGGGTATCCTGCGAATGACTGGCTTTCTTCACAACTTCCGGCATCCTGTTTTTCTATCCAATCAATATGGATAAATTAGAGAACCCTGTGCCAAGGGTACGGGAAGCGATGACCACACTGGTGCTGTCATTAGCTCCGCGCGTGCATTTTGCGGAAATGCTCCGCGATTTTTTCCATCATGACGTGCCAACCACAATCATCGCAGGGGGGAACACTGGGGTAGCACTTGCTGCAATAGAGCGGCCCGCCGTGGAGAAATTGACGAATACGATCCCGATCCGCCGCGGGTACCGCTTCCAAATGCAAAGGGAATGTCACGGTGGTTTTGCATTTCTCACACGGTCGGGATAAATTCGACTCGATCACTCCCTGGAAGTGATCGTGAATCCCCTTTTCCACTACGCCTGTCCCGCTGCAAAGGGGACAGGTCATGTTGAATTGGGCCAAGATCGCCCGGCGGATGAACTCGCTTTTATTCGGCAAAGCATCCAGGAAGCGGGCCAACTCATCTTCCACCTTGAATGCCACGATTTGCTTCTTCTGCGTTTTCGTTGGTTTGCGCGGCATAGTCTCTTCCGTTTGCGTGATAAACTCTATTTGACGGAATCTTATCCCCCTTTTCCCCCAGAAGCAAGAAGAGCCGCCGAACCGTGGCTGTAGTTGGCGGCTGGTAAGTTGTTCTCAGAGATTGTAGTGGGAAGCAGGAGGGACCTCGGTCCAAGCAACACCTGCTAAACAGCCAGCTCTTTGGCCGTTCCTTGAACCGCCGCGGGGCGCCGATTGCCCCAAAGCGTCAGTCGAGTCATTAGATTTCCCATGGATGCTGGTGGTTCGGCCAAGGTCAGGTTCGGCCGGCACACCAGGAGAATCAGCAGCGGCAGGTACCACAGGACATAGATTCCGCCGCAATCAGCGTACCAGAATTGCACGCCGAGAACGATAGCGGCATTGAACGCGATCAGGTGAGCCAAATTTCGGGGACGTGGCCAGAATGCACTTGCGATCACGAAAGCGATGAAGAGAACAAATACCGGTAAACGGTAAGCCCAATGGACGGCAGTCCAGATTCCTTCGCGGGCTGGCAGATGCCAGAGTTGCCATTCCCACAGATGCATGGCGGCGATAAGTCGCGTGACATACAGGCCATCCAACCAGTAGATTGAAGCCGTCAGAGTGATTGTGAACAGCAAGGCACCGCCTGCGGCGATGAGGAAGCGGCCCGCTCCTCGTCCCGCATAAAACCCCCACCAGGCGGGAAGCAGGAACAGCGGGAACAGCGAAGTCCCCGACGCCACTCCCACGAGAAACCCTGCCCACACGGGCCGCCGATACCAGGCCAACGCCCAGACCACAAATGCGCTCGGCCAAACATGGTGAAGTTGATCGATATGATAGGCTGTGTAGGGCAGCAACAGGTAGAGAGTGGCCATGGCCACCCCCGTCAGTGTTTCCTGGTAGTGTCGCCAACCCACGTAGAAGAGACCGACAAGGATAGCTGCATGGCAACATAAGGCCAACAGACGTTCGCAGAGGTAGTGAACCTCCCGCGTGCTTGTGACTTCAGCCGTCGTTCGAGCGACCACAGCCGTGGCCTGTTCGTGGACTTGTTGCAGCGGCGGAGGATGACGTCCAAGTTCCGCTTGCTCATTGGCAGTACGGCGCAACGCCACAGCACTTAGGCCAACCGCTAAACCCAAACCAAGGCAAACAAGACCTGCCGCTGTCAGATTGACATGCATCAGAGGACGGCGTTCGAGCACCAAATCGGCCAGCACTCGGATCAACCAATAAGCGCTCCCTCCAAGTAGCCAAAGATACGCAACGAACATCGCCGATGAACTGTCCGTGGTATTTCCGAGCGCTTTTGCCTCCTGTAACAGCAGCAATCCAGGCGTCAATAGGAACAGTGCCAGAATGTCCCAGTTCCGCAATGTCCACGGCCGCTGAAAACGGAAGAATATCGCGAATGCCAAAAACAGGGAGAAATAAAACCACGTCGGGGCGTTCGGAAGTTGAAAATCCAGAAAAATGGACTGCGTCACGGGGAATCCCCACTCTCTGGTGTCGCCTCCTGGCCGCTCCACCTCATCCCCGCTGATCTTCTTGTCTTATAAGTAACCGAGGGTAAAGTCAAGTCGGTTCCTCACATTCTGGAAATCAGGAATATTACGCACCTCGGTGAATTTTTCGCATCTTCAGAAAGGCGATCCCCCGATTAGCTCACAACAGTGTATGTGTCCCAGGCAATAAGGGACGGGACGATCATTCCGAACCTTTCAGGCCGAAACCAGTTCCACACAGATCAACTTGCATTTTTTGGCTTGCCGCCAGGACTCCGCGCCATCGGTCTTGGCAAAAAGGAAACGGCCGGCAAACGCCGGGTGGCCCCACACGCGCTCGGACAAAACCTTGACGCGGGAGCTTTCCTCATAGCCACGGGGATGCAATCGGAGTAATACCAGTTCTCCGACGGCATTGAGAGCGAGTGCCCGATTCTCTTGGCCGGTCCAGACAATACTGGCATGCGGGTTGCGGCCCCGGGGAGTGAGTTGATTATCGTCATCCCAGATTTTCTTACCCGTTTTCCACTCGAAACAGGTCAATCCGTAATCCTTGTCCAGCAGATACCCGTAACCATCTCGATACAACGGCTGGGCCATGAGAGCGCGCAGTTGGCGATGATCAGTCCAGATTAGCTCGTGATCTTGCAACCGCGGACCGATACGTATGGCCTTGGTCCCTTCCCAGTAACCGCTCACAACCAGGATATTCTCCCGCAGGAGGGGCGTCGCGATGGAAACGCCATAGGTGACGGGATAAGGAACCTTCCACAGAGGGCGGCCCGTGGCGGCCTCTAGTCCGTGAATATGCTGGGGAGTCCAAAGAACAAGCAATCGCCCTGTGGGGGTGGAAAAGATCACAGGGTTGCAGTAACCGGCGGGGTCATCGAGAGCCTTCCAGACTTCCTTACCGCTATGCCGATCGAAGGCGATCACGCAACCCCCGTTAGAAGCTCCGAGGTGCACGATGAGTCGGTCCCCGTCCAACAAAGGGGATCCCGCAAATCCCCACTCCGGCACACGTGCTCCCAATTGGCGGACCGTATCCACGCTCCAGAGTACTTTGCCGCTTACCAGATCATAGCAGTGCAAATGGCCAACGGCTCCCAAAGTGTACACCTTGTTATCTGCACTCAGAACAGGCGTGGACCGCGGTCCGTTAGCATAGCCGCCTAACCGTCCATAAACCACCGGATATTTGTGTTGCCAGAGCAATTGCCCATCCGCGGTCGAATAGCAAAGCACCCGTTCAAACCCTTGAACTCCGTCTGTCTTCGGGAGCGGAGAGGGCGGAAGTTTCGGAGGCGCCGGCTCCAGGTCCATTGTTACGAGCCTTTGGCCGCGAACGCTCACCCCCGCATAACCTCCTCCTACCTCCTGTTGCCATGCGATACGGAGTCCGGCAGCAGGCCATCGCTCCGGCAGTGGCGGTCCTTGCCACGTGCCATCTCCTCGCGGGCCGCGCCATCCTGGCCAGTCCTCACACCAGCCCCTTCCGGCAATGCCCATGCCGAACAATCCCCCTAACACCTCACGACGATTTATCTCCATGGGAACACCTCACACCTGAACTCGAACAGGTTGGCCATGATGACTACCGCTCGCATTGGCTGCTTCGATGAAGGCGATGATCTCTAGAGTTTCTTCGGGGGGTACGGGGGAGCGGCCGGTCTGGAAGAACTCCACCACCTTTTTCAACAACTCGCGGTAGATGTACCGGGTTTCCACCGCGCGGGTGAGCACTCCTTTTTCCGCAAACGCGGTGAAACCAAAGGGAGTAGCGCCCTGCCGCAAACCTCGGACTGTTCCAATTCGGCCATCCTTCCAACGTCCCGTTACAACTTCTGCACCCTGTTCATATACATTGACAACCTGCTGGCAACCTGGGCCCATGAATGTGTACAACATCTCCACGGCGTGAATACCATAGTGAAATAAACCGGCGTTCCGCTGAGGCCGTGGAGAAGCTGTAGCAGGACCCCACGTCACGACTCCGAAAACCGCTCCCTGTTTCTCCCGCTGTTGTTGGTATGCTGTCACTTCAGGAGCATAACGTAAAGACGAGGAGGAGAACACCGCCGCCTTACACTTCGTGCTCAACTCGATGATCTTCCGCGCGTCTGGGACCGAACATGTGAAGGGCTTATCAATAAAGCACGGCAAACCTGCTTCGAGGAATGGCCGGGCACGCTCGTAATGCACCGTACCATCCACCGACTCAATCAACATGCCATCAACTTTTCCAATCATCTCTTCCGGTTTTTCGACGAGCTTCACGCCAAATTTCCTCATCTGTTCCGTAAATCCGGCTATTCTCTCCGGCATTAATTGGGATTCACCTGGACAGCCTATCACGACCCGTGCACCCTCCACCCACTGTTCCTCCGGGGTACCCTCGATGTGATTCAATCGTCGGGTAAATTCCACCACGTGGGACGTATCAAAGTCTAATATTCCCAGTCGTATCATCTTATCCCCCTCCCTTATCAACTGCACCCGATGGACCTTGCTACAGCCGTTACCTTAATCCTCACTTGTTCCTCAGCGCCGTCAACAGTGGTAAGCGTAAGACACTGCGACTACCCCAATATGCCACCGCAAACCCACAAGTCACGATTCCAAATAGTAGAATCGCAAGATTCGTCCAGGGAATCGTTCCGCTTGCCCAAAGCTGGGGCATCACCGCCAAACTTGCCGCAACAGTACCCAATAGAACTCCACTTGCTAAGAGGAATGCATGCTCCAGGAATATCAACCACCGTAGATGAGTCCATCGATATCCCATAGCCCGCAATAACGCAAATTCTCCAATTCGTTCCCAAAGGTTTCGTAAGATGACGATTCCCTGTCCGCCAATACCCAACAACAACCCCAAGGTTCCCAACACTTGAAACGTGGTCAAGTAGGCGCCGATGATTCCCGCGGCCCGACTCAAACGCTCAGAAGTACGTACCACACGTGCTCCGTGGTGCCGTAAGCCATTCTCTATCACCTGGCGGGCGAATGGCTCATCCTCCGGCGCGGTACGAATCAATAAAAATCGATATCCCTCCGTCCGGGGGAATAGATGGCGAAAATATTCATCTGCCATCACCAATTCACCAGGAAATGGACTATTGACAAATGTTCCCATCAATCGACATACGATTTGTGTTCCATTATCACCATCAAGAATAATTTTACCACCTACATCGGTAAAAAACTTCCATTGTGCTGTATCCTGTTCGCAAAAAATCGGTACTTCTCCATTGTCTAATGTCCGTAGCAACAATAGCCATGGATTGTTTTGCTCAGCTTCTGTCTCAGCTAAAGTCCGGCTGAAGCGAAAGCCACCCCGATAGATGAATTGTTGGGAAACACCTAGCACCCGCGGTCGCTGAGTTTGATAGAGGTTTCCACAACTGGCATCATCGCCATCCCGTAGCCGCAACATCTCAATTTCTATTCGATTTAATAGTTTGATTGCATCCTTGAATCGTTCATCTTCGCTAGAACCTCCATATGCAGATTGTAATTGTGTTTCCAAATCCAATCGACCAGGACCTTGCTGGAGGGGATTGTATAGGGGAACATCACACTCACATATCAGATTGAAACCGCCACTACCACTAGATATATTCCATATGTCTGGATCGGGTACACGTCGGAAGCTTTCTACAGCTACCAACAAAAATACCGCCGCTGACAGTAAACCGACAGTGAGTAAACTTCGTCTTGGCCAACGTGCAAGGTTTCTCCATCCCAATCGCGCCAAAGATATCCATCCCGAACCTTGTACAGCACTTCTTTGCCCTCGGAGCCAGAAGCCATAGAGTGCTGCTACACCTGCAACTAACAACAGAAAACCTGCTCCGAAAAAGCCGATGGTCTTATCTTGCGGAGTAGAAGCCCGTGCACTCCAGAAAGCGAATATTCCAGCACCAACTAAGCATACCAGGGCGAGTATTGCCGCAGGTCGCCACCGCGGCGTAACTACAACATCTCTCTGCTCCTGTTCACCATTTAACAGTTGCGGTATTTGTATAGATATCAAACCTCGCAATGCCCACAATTGTGATAGAAAACCTAATGATAATGTTATCAATATTCCCAATATGAAACTTTTAAATTCTATGTGGAATTTTATAATTTGTTTTATATCATCATTAGGCCAAAATAAAGACCATACCTCCAATACAATAAAACAGTAGATAATACCTAAGCCTAATCCGCATAACGAGCCAAGTAGACTTATCGAAAAACTTTCTGTCAGCAATAAACACATAGTATCATATTTGTTAAATCCTAATGATAGTAGTATGCCAATCTCTGATGATCTACGTTCAACCGATAAACGATAAACTAAAATGATTAACAGTAGTGAAGATATAATAATAAATAAGCTAAATAATAAAAATAGTACACCAAATAATTCCACACCTTTACTTGCGTTAGAAATAATTTGCCTTAGAGATTTAAATCCCATACCCATCATTTGAGGATCAAGTTGATCAAGAAGCAGATGCTCGATTCGCTGGACATCTGAAGTTGCTACTCGTAGTGATGTTGTGGAACCATAGCGACTCGAGAAGAGTTTCCGTGCGGTTGCGATGTTCACAAACGCCTTCGGGGTGGGGCCGTATTGCTGCCAAAAGCGATCATGAACATCGCCTGCACGGATCTTTTCCCGCACTTTTGCGTTGGTCAATTGAGGGGGACGATCCCAATCTCGCGGGTGAGTTCCCTGATCTGTTATTCCTCGAACTAGGGGCGTCAAATAACGATCTCCGCCACTTCCAGACATAGGAATATAACCACAGAAATGTAACTTTTTTGTTTCGAGTTTACCTTCACCTTCCACTTCGGGATGGTAGTACGTTACTGTTAATTCAATATTTTTATCAGGCAATAAGTCTT
The DNA here is from genome assembly GCF_013694095.1 of Thermogemmata fonticola. Lineage (NCBI taxonomy): Bacteria > Pseudomonadati > Planctomycetota > Planctomycetia > Gemmatales > Gemmataceae > Thermogemmata > Thermogemmata fonticola. The sequence continues at coordinate 91,400 of NZ_JACEFB010000001.1, forward strand.
TAAGAGGTGAATTATTCCAATCTAACAGAGCAATTTCATCATTCTGAATTGTCCTTCCATCTATAGTATGAAAGGGACCTAATGGTGGCTTGGCATCCGGATTGACCCCAGCGATAATCGCATATGGTATTTCATAATTATCATATTTTATAGACTCAACCAGATAGATAAATGTGGGCTCTGAAATGTATCCACTGGAATTAACTATATTTATAATTTTATGAATTATATCATCTTCGAATATCATTCTATCACTCTCGATGTTTATATATCCCTGAAAATTCCACCATAACCAACTCTGAGCGCGATATGTACTGCGTAATCGTAATCCGTAGTGTTCAAGTCGGAGATGGCGACGTATGGATTCGGTCAGTGCATGGGTGTTGGGATCCTTTGAGAGTAATACATTGGCGACAGGCTCAACGATTTCCCCATCTTCGAGCAGTTCAACGAGCGCTCGTAATGGAACGTAAGCATTCAATGGCGGATCAAGCTGAGGCGAAATAGCGAACTCGGAGGCGGGAGACTCGTCTGGGACGATTCCGGCAATTGTAAACGTAGATGTTATGACACTATCATCGAAAGACCGACGCGCCAACAATATATTGCGAGGCATAACTGACATACGCTCGACACTTACTGATATTCGCTGTCCCTGAGATACCTCTAAACGGTCCGCTAATCTTTTCGAAATAATGATATAATGATCCCGTCCACCCCATAGCGTAGTCCATTCTGATAATCCAAATAAAGATTCACCATGGTTATCAAGTCCCCAAATATGGATACCAGCAGAAAAATTATTGTTAGCTGTAATACTGCCGCTGGTATGTAATACAGGAACGACTACATCTTTCAGTTGATCAATTATAGCTATTGGTAAAGGGCGATTCAGTGTGGCCACAGAGGCTACTCCTGCTGATCGACGCTGTCCCAATTCTTCTAATCCCTGACGAAGTGAATCACCGATTATGAGTGCACCTGTCAGCACGCCACATGCTACTGCAATGACCAAAGCTAACGATATATAGGATCTCCAGTGATAGAGTAATCCATGAATTACTAGTTGATACCATGCCATACTCGGTACCTCGTTATATTTAATTTATATAAGACTAATATTAGTTTATTATAAATAAAATTATTATAAAATCATAAATATATTAGTTTATAGCAGTATATATGGTACTGATAATTTGTCAAGAAGTACGGCGGAACCCCAAAAGTGGGATTGCCCTTTCCCACTCGCTTGGAGTTAGGTTATACTGGACAGTACCCAAGGAAAAGCGATCTGTGCTCTTTGGGGGGCTTTCTGCCCACCGGTATAGTTGCAGGGACAAGCTGAAATGGAGAGAGTTATGACCAACACACCTGTCGATTCAACCCACTTGACACGCCAGCAATTGGAAGAGCTGGATGCGCTATTACAGCGTATGCTCGCTATGACTCAGAAGGCATCTGCAGAGAATGTTTCTACCAATGATATCGCTCCACTATCGAATTCAAGAGAATCGATGAACACTTCCCCAGTAGCTAATAACACACTAATAATTCCACATGAAAGTATGGATATAAAGCACACATCACTCTCTTATGATGTAGGAGGTCTATCGAAAATTGAAGATCATAAGATGACATCGTCAAAAACTACTACCGCCAGTTTCACAAATGAATTGCCACTTGCAGAAGAATTAAAAGACAATGAGTTGCAAAAATGTGAATATTACGATAATACCATAATACTGTATCCATTGATATATATAAATTATATTTATAATTATATATGCCAATATTTAGGACGTGTGGGAAGCGTCCTTTCGTCCCGAATAGCACGATATCTTTTCGGGATCCTTGGGATCATGCTTATTTGTTACACCATGCTATGGTACGCCCAGTCTCAACAGTTCCTACCTTGGACATTTTCGATCCCTTGGACGCTCCAGGATTGGTGCAGTATAATATCCGTTGTCGCGCCCCAATGACCGAGAACAACGGGAAATCGCTTACTGAATCGAGGCTGATCATATGAATCATGATATACAACAAAAGACAGAAGTAAGATTATTATCATATCCGCAGTCGGCAACTAGTTTTTTTGATCCATTTGCAGCTCTTTTGAGTTACCTGATACCTGGGCTTGGGCAGATCTATCAAGGTCGTATAGCAAAGGGGTTATTATTTTTCCTAGGGCTTTATACTTTATTCTTTTACGGAATGTGGATGGGACAGTGGAAAAATGTATGGATACCTTACGTTCGTGATCTTCCAGATGTAGTGATATTCGGTCACAAGATGGAGGGTATTCCTAAGGCACTGGCATATCGTCCACAGTTTATAGCACAATTTTGGATTGGTATAGCAGCTTGGCCGGCGGTAATACAATACATCAATTATGATCCAAATAATGATCATGGTCCATATCTCGGAAAGTATCAGCGTGCCCCCAACGAACAAGAGCTCAATCAAATTCAAAGGAAATCATCGAAAAGATGGGATTTAGGATGGGTATTGACCGTCATAGCTGGCATTCTCAATCTTCTAGTTATTTATGATGCCTTATCCGGGCCTATGATTCGTGAGGTTGTAATGAGACCGTATTCTCCGATATCAAATCCTAGTGACGCGACAGTTTCCGCAGACTGTGATGATTCAAATGCGGCTTTAGTAGGTGATGCTGAAGTAAAACGGAATGATCAGGTATCAAAATAATTTAGAACTGAAAAATTAGGTGATTAACTGTATATATATATGTATAGGAGTTAATACTATGAGCATCAGCATATATATAGATTTGCCTTTATTATTGGCCATTATTAGTATAATCTATGCAGCTACGAGACACGATAGATGGGATAAAATCATATCTGAAACCATACATTGGGGTATACGTATAATATTATTTTTAATAAGCATAGGAATAATCCTATATTTGATTTCATAATAACAAAAATCTGTATTCTATTCTCATTTATTGAAGTTATTTGACTATTTTATTCATAATACTTTCTTAATGTATCTCATCTTCCTTCGGTGTAAGAAATCCCCAATTTAATGGCTGGTCTTGTGTGTAGTTTTTATGCAGTATCAATGCTATTTCTGCTTTCGCCATTTCATAACCTAAGTAGAACGCATGTGATGGGGATATATTGTGATCAATTTGTAATAACTGTTGAAATAACTTGAATGGATCTGTTCCTTGTAGATAAATTGTATTGTTAAATATATATATATTTCCCAGTTCGGCGATAATTCTATAATTAGGGTCTTTAACATTATGAGCTAATTCAAGTATTGTATTTTCTCCTATTTCTCTTAATTTTGAATCTCGTAATACTACTAAATTTGGTTCAATTCTTTTGGGTATTGTTTGGTGTTGTACTGCATAAAAAACAAGACGCCTGGCAAGATCCCACTCTTTGATCGACGAACGTGACCAATTCGCGACACTAGTGGTCAACACACTTTGGACTTTCAACTCTTGGCAGATCGCTGCAAGTATTACATTGATGCCGGCAGAATCGACTTCTGTCAGTTCCGTGATGTTACCGACACCCATGAGCATGGGAATATCTGGATACTCATAACGTACTTTAGCATACCTTAGCAGTGAATTAAAAAAACAGTGTCCTATAGGCTCAAGGATTGGATCGACCCGGATTTTCGCGTTCCATCGCAAAAGCTGTTCAGCATTTTTATACAAAGTTGTTAGATCATTTACCGTGTCTGGTATAACTACGAATTCTACATTCGGAAAACGCTCAAGCCAATGCGGTACATATTTGATATTAGTGGAATTGATACTTAATACCACATTAGCTCCACCTTCGAGTGCAAGCTCTATTTCCTCAGGTTTTAATGAATCTATTGATATGCGAAACCCCAAGTCGCATAGTCGTTGTATTACATCTTTTACCTGATGATAAATATTACCTGGTTCACATCCTATATCGATAATATCCGCTCCATCCGAACGATACTTTTGAGCCTCTGCGAGAACTGTATCCCATGGTTTGCTGGGTACATTGTTGATTTCTGCAATTATTTCAATGTCGAATTTACCATAATCGTCCAAGAGCTTGTTACTTTTCAAGTTGAAGTATTCTGGAAGGTCAAGTAAATCGCGTGGCCCATGCTTTGCTGGAATTCCCGTCGCCTGAGTTACAATCTCCGGTGAGCCGCGGCATAACCCAGGAAGTAGTATAATATCACCAATTACATTTTTGGGAAAATGGCGTGCAACCCATTCCGTTGTCATTAATGCTGCTACAGAGATATTTAATGTGATGATTTGGTAATCGAAATCGATTTTCTGCGATAATTCTGCGACTATCCGACGCAAGGCGGGTTCCGCTAGTTTTCCAGTAACAAACAGCCAGCGTTTTCTCTGCTTAATCATGATATCGAATATAAAGACTCTATGTAAACTGTGGATCTTTAAAACATAACCAGCAATCATTATATAATTCTGATAACTTTGGTGTTAATACTGGAACCTTTTGAGGAGATAGATAAACTTCATCAATTATTGATGTGAGAAATGTGGCCTTCGCAGATAATTCTATATGTACAAATATATCTTTTGACTGGATAGGGATACGTTTTAGGAATGCTGTACGATAGAGCTTACATCCACTCAATGGATCCAACAAGGGTATGCCGTATATCCAACGAAATAGGTATCTCCATACGATAGCGAAACTCCCGTGCCAAGGATAAGATGAATGATAAGGAAGCCCTGAGAAGACGCGCCAAAATAATCGCCAACCGCCACCCAGGATCTTCCATAGGGGTGGTGTCGGCAACCCTGTGCGACAGCCATTTACGATGTCTGGTGGTTTGTGAAGCAGATCGTCAACCTGATGAATCCGTTCCCACATATGTTTGAAATCCTTTGCGGAATATGGATAATCCAAGGTGAGGTGCAAGAGGTATGGATAGTTGACCCGTAACAATGCTCTTTGCAAGTAAGTCCCTACTCCCTTTGTTTCATCGACTTGAGTCCAGATTATTCCTTGGAGAGGTGGTAAACGATTCTCCAACGCCGTAATATTCGAGCTGCTGCTGACAATAATGATTTCGTGAGGTAGACTCATACGGTTTAGTGTCTCTTGCCACTGGCTTAGCAAGGACAAATGCGGCGTGACCTCTGTCACGGTTAGCACTAGACTTATCCCCTCACTTGTGTGAGACATCGTTGCGTTTCACCGTATTTGCGGGTTATTTCGCAGATTGGTAATGGCGGTTGAAGCCTGGATGGACCCGTCCCAGTCCCTAATGTAGGAGTTTATGGATACACCACTGGATGGGTAGGGGGTGGAGCAAGGACAGACATCGCCGAGGAGTGGGTCTTGGCCGGTCACCATTATTTCCGTTGTTGCTGCAGAGCTATTGGCACGCAGATAAAAATATATAAATTCTATTATTGGTTAAATTAGATTCTAATAATTTTTTCCATTTGATATCTGATAATATATTCGTTGCAGGATAAACATATTCCTTTGGCATGATTATATAACTGTATTTATAATGATAAATTATTTGATGTAGGTCGTGCCATTCGACAATCGTTTCGAGTGGTCTTCCCAAATGAAAGGATAAAAGATGGTCTTCCATACGAAATTGTATGATAGGCTGAGGTGCTGGCGCAACGTGACGTATGCTCGCTGCGAACTGTGATCTCTTGTCCTGTGTGCGGAGGTGTGGCTCCACTGCCGAAACTATGACTATCCACCCTACAATAACAGTTATCCATAGACTATGAAAAAATAATAAAGAACGTTTCCTTGTTGAAAAGCCTTGATTTTCCCACCAATTCTGAATGACGCAACTGATATAAATAGCGGCAAACGGATAAGCAGGAAGGAGATAATCTGAGCGTTTGAAATGCGATAATGACAACAATGATAATATAGATAAGAATGAGATAAGACTAAAACGCAATATATGATCTGTTTTCCACATATTTTTTTTGAGGACGTAGTATATACCGAAGAAAAAAAATGGCGACCACGGTAGGAAGTCAAAGGTGAAGCGGGGAATGTAGAACCACCAGGGGTGAGTAGCCAATTGCGAGGATGTGCCGCTGAACCTGGCGATATTGTGATGGAGGATAAAGACTCGGAAAAGTTCTCCTTCGGTAGCTCGGTTGGCCCACAGGAACCAAGGCAATCCCACGCAAGCGGCTGTCGCTATCAGGGTGACAACCCCTGGCCAATTTACCCGTCGATGTTCTGTGAGCCACCACATGCCAGTAGCACACCCGAAGAGGGCGATTCCGATAGGTCCCTTCAATAACATCGCGATGCCGACGCTCAGCCCCGCTAGAAAATGCCACGCAAGCGAATGAAACCGCTTTCCTTGGCTATGACTGATGCACCCCAGGAAAAAGCTGAAAATCGAGAAGGAGACCGCAGCAGTTAGGGGGACGTCGATGCGAGCGATTCTCGACAGGGCCGTGAAGTGGATTGCGGTAGCTAGCACCACAGCAGCGACACGAGCGGTATATGGACGACCTAATTGGCGCAGGAATGCATACACTCCGACAATACAGGCTATGCCCATAAGAGCAGACGGCAATCGGGTGGTCCAAGCTGTGACCCGCCCGGAATTGAGCCAACGACTGATCCCGGCAACACACCAGTAATAGGCGGGGGGTTTTTGCAGTTCCAAACGCCCATCGAACAATCGTGGCAACCCCCACTCACCGGTTTCCAATATATATTGGGCGTTTTGAGCGGCACGCGCTTCATGACTATGAACCAAATCCGTCCTGTCGAGCGTGAGCAAAAAAGCGGCGATCAGGAGAGTTATCGCCCCGCAGATGGGTAAACGCCTGAGTTGGATTGTTGCGAAGTAAGTATGGACTTTTCCGAGTGGGGTAAGGGGTGTCAGCTTCATGCGGCTATCCTTGATGATCCCGGATCACACAATCGCTGATACAACGGGCAGCGAGCGATAAGTTCGGCGTGTGTACCCACGTCGACAATGCATCCTGCATCCATCACAACGATACGGTCAGCAATTTCAAGGGTGTGCAATTTGTGGGTGATCAGGAAGACTGTTCGTCCCACGACGAATTCGCGCAAGGCCGCATGGATGTCTGCTTCGCTGTTCGGGTCGATAGCACTACTGAACTCGTCCAAGATGAGGATAGCCGGATCACGGAGGATAGCGCGGGCCAAGGCGATTTTCTGCTTTTCTCCTCCGGAAAAATTGGCCCCCGCGTCTCCCATGCGGGTTTCATAACCTTGGGGTTTTTTCATGATGAACTCGTGGGCACGAGCTTTCTGCGCGGCAGCGATCACCTCATCGCGTGTCGCTCCCCGGCGACCATAAGCGATGTTGGCATAAACAGTGTCGTCGAAGAGCAAGGTGTCCTGGGTTACCAGCCCGATCAATCGGCGCAGTGACCGCAGATGAACTGTACGCAAACAGATGCCATCGATTAAAACCGCTCCGCTATCGGGATCATAAAAGCGCGGCAGTAAGCCGAGCAGAGTCGTTTTGCCACTTCCGTTGGCTCCCACAACGGCGATGACTTCTCCGGCACGGACCGTCAGATTCACATTACATAAGGCGGGATTCTCTGGTGTTGTGTAGCTGAAGCAGACATTACGGAACTCGATGCCTTTCCTGAGAGCGGTCAGGCGTATCCCTCCCGGATTAGGGGTGACTTTCGGAGCACGATCGTAGAGTTCGAAGATGCGAGCCGCCGCTGCCTCACCGGCCTGGAGTTTCGCATAAACGCTGGAGAGCCTGCGAATCGGGTCCGCAGTCGCCACAAGCAAAGCGTAAAGCTGGAGCAAGGCTGGGAAGCCGAGCGGCTCACTGGTCATGCGCATGCCCCAAATGTGGGTCTTCCCGGTAACCACAAGATAGGTTCCAGAGGCCAGCGCCAAACCAATGGCAAAAACAGTTAGGACTTCGACAAAAGGCCCTGCTGCGGCATCAATGGCCAGGAGACGCATGGACTTCTGCAAGAAAGCGCGATTGACGCTGTGGAATCGGCGGCGCTCATGGGCTTCCCGTGTGAAGGCCTTGACGACTCGGATAGCATCAAACGTTTCCCGGACCCGCTGATACATGGCAGACATGCGTTCCAGGACCTTCCGAGCGGCACGCCGAATCAACCGGCTGACACGCAGCAACACGACTATTGTCGCTGGGACGACTATAACAAAGACGAGTGTCAACTGCCAGCTAATCATAGCAGCGACTATCAGGCATCCCAGAGCCTTGAGCGGTTCGCCGATCAGTTTGCCTAACAGGACCTTGAGACCCGACCCCACTTGTTCGGTATCGTTGGTGAAGCGAGCCATGAGATCGCTCGTCCCCTGCGAGGCCAGTTGCCGCACATCTTGCCGCAAGGCTTGGCGGAACATGCCATTACGCAGATCAAAGAGAACCCGATTGGTCACATAACCCACGAGCGATTCATGGAGAAATTCGAAAATGCCTTTCAGTGCTACACCGATGATCACCGCCGTCATGATCCATACGAAGGTCGCAAAGCGGTCTTCAGGCAAATGACGGATGACTTTCGCCTTCAACAGTTGATAGCGGTAGATCCAAATGGCGTAGTAGTTCAGCTCTCCCTCCAGCTTAGCGATCTGTTGGGTCGCTTTACGTTCCAAAGTCTCGCGATTAGGCGGATTGATCTCCTCTAACCTTCGGATATCATCTCGCAAGCGCTCCAACAGTAACCGCCGTTCAGGTTTTTCCAGCTCATTCTGCAGGCGGTCGATTTCTTCATTCACCCATTGTTGCAGGTTCTTGTCACTGCTCAGGATTTTCAAAACGGGATAAATAGCGGATAGACTCGCGCTCCATAACACCGCAACGAGCAGTGCACACATCACGGAAGCGGCGAAAGCGTATCGGTAGGGCCATGCGCAACGCACAACGCGGAGAAAATGGCGCATCTCTGCCTCGTTGCCACTGCTGGAGCCGCCTTTGTTCGGCGATCCGGGACGTCCTGGTCACCGCTTGGAACTCACAACACCCGCAGTTTTTTCGGCATGTCTTATACCCCTGTTGGGCTGGCCGAAGCAATAGGGGTTTCTGACTTTACCATCAACAAGGTCAGTCAACTGCTGGGATAGATTCGGCTCTATTAGCGGCCCACTTCACGACTTCCCTGCTGCTTTTCGACCAGAGCCGATCTCTTCATCCACTCGGTTTCGCATACCTGTGGCCATGCAAAGAGCCCATGGCGGTATGCCTTCTTTCAGAAAAGTGACCTTGCAACAATCGCGACGACTTTGTCCAATTGGCTCGGCGATCACGGCAGTTGTCCACAGGAGATGGGTTAATATGAGAGTGAACCAGGTTCTGGTTGGTGATTGTATCGAGATCATGAAAAGCATGCCTCCTGCCTGTGCGGATCTCATTTTTGCAGACCCACCATTTAACATTGGTTACAATTATGATATTTATAATGACCGACGTTCACGGAACGAGTATCTGGAGTGGGCAGAACAATGGATGAAAGCCGCAATTCGCCTGCTGAAACCCACAGGTTCGTTCTGGCTTGCTATTGGGGATGAATATGTGGCGGAATATAAGATTCGTCTAGATTCTATAGGATTAATAATGAGGAATTGGATCATTTGGCATTATACTTTTGGAGTCGCATGTAGTAGAAAATTCTCTCGTTCACATGCTCATATTCTTTACTATGTATGTGATCCGAGACAATGTACCTTCAATGCCGATGCCGTGCGCGTCCCCAGTGCCAGGCTAACCACATATGCGGATCGTCGAGCTAATCCCAAAGGAAAGGTTCCCGATGATACCTGGATTTTGCGTCCTCAAGAAACCGCGCAACATTTCCGCCCGGACCAGGATGTGTGGTACATCCCTCGCGTTTGCGGGACTTTTCGCGAACGCGTCGGTCATCCTTGCCAAATGCCGGAAGCCATCTTGGAACGCATTATCCGCGTCGCTACCCATCCCGGTGACTTGGTCATTGACCCGTTTGCAGGGAGTGGCACTACATTGGCAGTGGCCAAACGACTGGGCCGTCGTTATTGGGGATGCGAGCTTTCCGAGGCTTATGCGGATCAGATTGAGAAACGCCTCCAGATGATCGATTTTGAGGCGCCCTCCCTCCGCGAGCAATCCAGCGATTTTGCATCTCGTTCTAAAGCCGCATGACACGCTCAAAAGCGGCATGACACGAGGGTCGCTAGGAAGGGTTCAACCAGTTTCGCCCCAACTGTTCAGCCAGTTGCAGAGCCTCGGGTAATTTCTCCGGCAACTTCCCGCCTGCCTGGGCAAAATCCGCTTTGCCTCCTCCCCCCCCGCCAACAATAGCGGCCAGTTGTTTGACCAGAGCCTGCGCATGAATGCCTTTGCCCACAAGGTCAGGTGTTACTGCCGCAAGGAGAGGTACTTTGCCGCTGCTATCGATCCAACCGAAAACCACCAAGGCAGAGGGGCACTTTTGCCTGAGGCGGTCCACTTGGGCTCGGACAGCTTCCAGAGGCACATCGTTGGGCAATTGGGCGATAATAAGGCGGGTAGAGCCAATCAGTGGTGCATCGGCCCATAACTTGTCCACCAGCGCCGTGAGATCCACTGTACTGCTTTTTTTCAATTGTTCCTGAAGCTTTTTGAGCTGATCTTGCAGGCTCGTGATGCGCTCTCTCACTTCCTCAGGCCGGCACTGAAGCTGGAGAGCGAGGTCTTCCAACAGGAAAGCTCGGCTCTGGATTAGATCAAAAGCTGCCGGCCCAGTGATTGCTGTGATGCGGCGCACTCCTTTGGCAACGGCTTCTTGGGAGAGAATCTTGAAACAGCCGATCTGACCAGTATGCGCCACATGAGTACCACCGCAGAACTCCGCGGGGTTCTCCAAGGTCACATGTTCTGGCGAGTGCGTGCCTATAAGGACGACTCGGACCGGATCGGGGTATTTTTCTCCGAACACGGCACGGACTCCTGGAATTTCCCGTGCCACCGCCAGAGGCTTGACAACAGCAATGACCGGTTGATCAGCCTGGATGATCTCATTGACATGCTGCTCGATCTGGCGTATCTGTTCCAGTGTCAATGGCTTGTCATGACTAAAGTCAAAGCGGGTCTTTGTGTCATCGACAAGGGAACCCTTTTGTTCGACATGAGATCCCAACACTTTCCGCAGGGCATGATTGAGGAGATGCGTGGCAGTGTGATTGCGCATGATGGCCTGGCGGCGTGGCAGGTCATAAGTCAGTTCAACTTCTTGTCCGACATGTAATTCTCCATTTTGGAGATAACCTATGTGAAGGACGGCATCACCCAAACGCTGAGTATCTTCGACAATGAAGGTAGCTTCTCCTTGTAAACTACGAATGTATCCAGTATCACCAACTTGTCCTCCCTGCTCCGCATAGAAATTGGTACGATCTAATAACAAAGCTAGATTTATTCCTTGTGGAACAACACCTTGAGTATTCACTTGATTGTCCTGAAGCCAACCTACTATCTGAGCGGTGATGGAGCCTGGGAGATATTTGTAGTGATCATCAGTTGGCGGCAATTCGCCAGAAATGGTTGTCATATGGTACTTCTTGCTTGCTTCACGAGCTTTAATACGCGCCTGTTGCATAGCATTTTCAAAACCTTGGACATCAACACGCAAGCCCTCTTCCGCTGCCATTTGCTGTGTAATATCAATAAATAGTCCATAGGTATCGTGTAATTTGAAGGCATCCTCACCACTAATGGTGTCACGTCCTGACTGACGCGTTTCTTCAGCAATTTGTTTAAATAGTTTAATTCCCCGGTGTAGAGTGCGTAGGAATGCTTTTTCTTCCTCATGAATTTGCGCCTGGACTTGCTGGGGATTTCTACGCAACTCGGGAAATACATCCCCCATTTGTTCTACTAGAATGGGAACTAATCTATACAAAAATGGTTCTCGTGTATCTAAGTATTGTACTCCATACCGTTCTGCACGTCGAAGAATTCGTCGTAGTACATAGTCTCGTCCGATATTTCCGATTGCAGCTCCATCTGTGAGGGCAAACGTCAATGCCCGGATATGATCGGCTATCACTCGATAGGCGATATCTTTATGATTATCCAGACCCCCTGTATACGGAGGAGCACCAGTTATCTGCTGAATTGCTGTGAATAAAGGTGCAAAAACATCTGTATCATAATTACTAGTCTTATTTTGAAGAACTGCACATATGCGTTCAAATCCCATACCAGTATCGACATGATTTTCAGGTAAAGGAGCTAAACTTTGATCTTCATTTCTATTGAATTGAATAAAAACTAGGTTCCAAATCTCTATCACTAAATCAGTCCCAGCATTAACCAATTTTCCACCACTTTTATCAGCAGTACGGTCAAAATGTATTTCCGTACAAGGCCCACAAGGACCTGTGTCTCCCATTTCCCAGAAATTATCTTTTTTCCCCCCGTAATGGATGTGATGAGCAGGTACGCCAACGTCGCGCCAATAGCGAGCGGCTTCTTCGTCACGCGGGATGTTGTTCTCGGGGTCGCCTTCGAAAACGGTGACATGAAGCCTGGCTGGATCGATCTGCCAAACCTCGGTTAGCAGTTCCCACGCCCAGGTGATCGCTTCTTTCTTGAAATAGTCACCAAAACTCCAATTACCCAACATCTCAAAAAAAGTATGGTGATATGTATCCTTACCTACATCATCTAAATCGTTATGTTTGCCGCCAGCACGAATGCATTTTTGCGTGTTGGCCACGCGTTTGTAAGGTGGCTTTTCCGTACCCAGAAAGTACGGCTTGAACTGATTCATTCCCGCGTTTGTAAAGAGCAACGTGGGATCATTGTATGGAACTACCGGTGATGATGGCACATAAACATGATCGTGCCTTTTGCAAAAGAAATCAATGAATTGTTGACGGATATCTCTTGATGTAAGCATAAACTCACCTATCAATAAGTTAAATTATATACTATATTATACATAATATCTAGGCTCTGCCCTAGACTTTCATCATCATAGTCAACATTACGTTTCCTTATTCTGACCTATTCTTAGATCAGATACAACTGTCTGAGATGCTGGAGATAGTGGTGGAGATGCCTCTGCTATCCTCGAATAGCAATGAAGCAAGACTTGTCGCAACGGAACATTCCAGGCGCGTGCCAGCCGTGCACATTCTTCGTACTCCGGTTTACTCACTAGGGAACCGTCTGGCAGGTATGCTTGTGAAAACCGCAAGGCCGAATGAGATATCTCATGTTGAATATATTTTCGTATGAGTTTCGTTCGCTCACACCAGTATTTGCGAATGCCGAGTGTGCCTGTTTCGCGGAAAATGATTTCTTCGAGAGTTTGGACAGATATAGAATTTGCAAGCACAGTGATGCGAAATCCTGCTCGTCCCTTTTTCATGATTCCCTGTGTGATAAATACATCGAGTGCTCCACACTCCATCAATCGTTCCTGACAATAGGCTAGCACTTCTGGTGTGATGTCATCAACGTGTGTTTCCAACACGGCAATGAAGTCGCCTTCGTAACTATCTCCTGTTTGACTGGTGATAGTTTCTCCAATCCAGAGTCGTAGAATGTTCGGGCGGTCTAAGAAATTTTTACTGCCAGCGCCGTGGGCGACACGGTCGATGCGCATGGCCGGCGTATATGTATATTCGTGTACAACAGTTGTCAAAATGGCAGCACCTGTTGGAGTTGTCAATTCAAATTCCACATCACTAGGTGCTAAAGGCACCCCTTGCAATAAGGCGAGTGTGCCGGGTGTGGGTACTGGCATCCATCCATGTGCGGTTTGGACGGTCCCACGCCCGGTTGGAACCGGACGACTTGTAAACTTTTGAACACCGAGCAGGTCTAAACCCACAGCAGCACCGAGAATGTCCGCGATGCTGTCCAAAGCCCCGACTTCATGGAGATGCACACGAGAGACAGGCGTGCCGTGGACATGGCTTTCGGCGAGGGCTAATCGCCGCAGAATACGCAGCGCTAATTCCCTTTGGGAAGGCGTGATGGCGGCTTGGAAAATGAGTTGCTCAATATCCTCCACGTAACGATGCTGAGGAGGTTGCTCGTCTGCGCGGATTTCCACGTGGACAGCTCGAAAACCGCAACGCTGGACTTCGCGCACTTCCAAATGAATCGGCAAGTGGAGGGAGTCTATAGCAGACTGAATGGGTTCTAAAGGCACACCGGCATCTAAAAGTGCGCCCAGAACCATATTTCCGCTGATCCCGCTGAAGCAATCAAAGTGGGCAACGCGCACAACAGTTTCCTTAGTATCTTCCGGGGAAGTCGATTGTTCGCCAAGTGGCACGGATAGAGTTTATCTTATGAAAGGTCCTAGCCGCCGGAAGTGGTTTTCGAGGTATCGTCGATGTGCCCGGGACAGGATTTGAACCTGCACGAGGTTGCCCTCGCCAGCCCCTCAAGCTGGTGCGTCTGCCAGTTCCGCCACCCGGGCCGGTTCGCTTGGGTTGGCATAGAAATTATCGCAATCTTTGCCTGTGAATCAAGGGGAGGAGAACTTCTCCAGCTCATTTCAGCCGAGGAACCCCGCGAGAGCTTTGTCGCTATTCCATTGCTGTCTGTTTGATATCCTCTCTCGCAGTGCAGATATTTTCCGGTGTGATCTTTTCTCCCATTTTTTTCCCTGATTTGGGAGCTGCCAGCTCGCTCCTAGGAGGATGAAAAGTATGGAAGGATCGTGCCCAGAATGCCGATATTAGCGATAGCTATCTGAAACCGCATTCGGAACAGCACAGATCCGCTCACCGGTGCCGTCGTTGTGGGGTGTTTCCCTTCGGGCATGATCAATGGCTGATCGCGACCTCATTTTACTGGAGTGATCCAAGAATGACCTGGCAGCGGAGGGGTAGTTGGCCTTACTCATGTCGGTTGGGATGGCTCATCTTGCTGGTTTTTTGCGGTTGCGTTCGTCATTCCGTGTCCTTGGATACTACCTCTGCTCGAGTGGCTCAAACCCCCTCGGTATCTTCGCAGCTTCTCGACCGAGCTAAGGCCCTGGAAAAGGAGTCCCACTCAGCCCCGGAGCCAAATGCGCAGGAGGCGGTAATTCGTAGTGCCTCCTTTCATGGAGATAGAGAGCCAAGCTCGCCTGCGGAGCGAGTCAGTGAATCGAGGCTAAATCCGAAGGGGATCGATGGGGCATCCCCGTCTGCGGCGACATCTCTGCCTCAAGTAGCGAAGCTGGATTTGTCTCAAGCAGCAAAGCTAGAGCTGTCCGATTTGGAATGGGAGGTGCTGGCCCGGAATCCCACTCTCGTGGAGATGACAGCGGCTTGGCAAGCGGCCATGGCTCGGTATCCCCAAGCGGTCGCTCTAGACGATCCGATGTTCACGGGAGCGGTTGGTCCAGGCACCATCGGCACGGCTCAGGTGGATTTTGCCTTCTCTGTACAGGTATCCCAGCGGTATCCCTGGGGGGGAAAACGCGCGTTGCGTGGACAGCAGGCCTTGGCGGAAGCGGCAGCGGCTGGGCAGGACTTGATCGAGGCGAAGTTGCAACTGGTCGAGGCTACACAGTGGGCTTTTTACGATTATTACTGGTCGGAACGTGCTCTGGCGTTGAATCGAGAGAATCTCCAACGCTGGCAGGAAGCCCGGCAGAATGCCGAGGTGCGATACAAGAGCGGTCAGGCACCTCAACAGGATGTTTTGCAAGCCGAGGTCGAGATCGGGCGGCTCCAGGAGCGAGAATTGCAGTTGCGGCGGATGCAACAAGTGGCCAAAGCCCGGCTCAATGCCTTGCTCCATCGATCTCCGGAGGCGGATTTACCACCCCCGGCTGAACCCCCGCCCCCTGATCAGGCATTACCATCCGCCGAGCAGTGGCAACAGCTCGCCATACAGCGGCGGCCCGACTTGCAAGCGCTCTATCAACGTTTGGCAGCAGATCAGGCCGCCCTCGCCTTGGCAGAACGCGACTTCTACCCCGATGTGGAAGTGATGGCGGGATACAATTCCTTCATGCCCGAACGGCCGGTCAGGCCCATGGTCGGTGTGGGATGGAATTTGCCGGTCCGTAGGGATCGACGTCACGCTGCCGTCCGAGAAGCCCAAGCCCGAACGGCTCAGCGACGGGCGCAAATCGAACGGCTGATCGACCAGATCCGTTTCGAGGTCCAGGAAGCCTACGAGCTGCTCCGAGAAAGCGAACAGACACAACGATTGCTGGCACGGACCATTCTGCCCGCAGCCGAAGCGAATGTGCGCGAAGCGCGTGCCGCCTACATCGCGGGGAGAATTCCGTTTGTTACATATGTAGAAGCCGAGCGCCAATGGATTCAGTGGCGGGAAAAATACTATGAGATTGTTGCGGAAGTAGGGCGGCGGAAAGCACGATTGGAACGGGTTGCAGGAGGACCATTCGATCCTTCCTCTCATCAGCCCGCTGATGCTATCCCGCCGTCATCGCCGACCCCGCCGTGATGGAATTAACTCTCGTCTTCGCGTGAGCTGAGAAGCCATCGAGTCCTGCAATCGCTGGTTTGCGAGCATCCCCGTTCCCGGCGTGCTGATCCGAAATCGCCTCGTGATCCTATCGAGCCATCCCGAAAAACAGGATGGTGCCAGACTGTGGCTTGTTATGGTCGGGGGCACGCATGGGAAGAACGGGACCCGTCAGGGGGAGGGGGGTGCAACCAGGGAATACCGGTTATCCTCAGTCGGAGGTAGGGCAGGGGAGAGGGGAAGAGACTCGGCTAGGGTCGTGTGGGCTTCTGGTCCAGGTGTGGATAGGGCAGCCCGTTCGGCCTGAAGGCGCAGCCAGCGATTCCGCCGGATCCAATAGAAACGGACAGGCAGGAAAATGTCCACCACTTCGTCGGCAATCAGCAGTCCTCCCAGCACAGGTAAAGCCATAGGAGTGAGCAATTCGGCACCGACGCCCGTGGCAAAGACCATAGGGAAGATGGCGACGATGGCGACACCCTCGGTCAAAAGTTTGGGGCGGAGACGATGAGCAGCCCCTTCGATCACTGCCTGTTGGAGTTCTTCCAGTGAGGAAATCTTTTCTAGTCCCCCTCGTTGGCGTATCGCCTCTCGCAGATAGACGAGCATGATAATCCCGGTTTCCGCAGCCATTCCGAAACAAGCGATGAAGCCCACCCACACGGCAATAGTAAAGTCGAGGGGAGGAGTTTCCCAGCCATGCAGGATTTTGGGAAAGAGCCAGAGGAAAAAGACACCGCCGGCTAGGGCCTCCGGAACAGTGAGCAGCATCAAAGCCGCATCAGCCACATCCCTGTAAGTCAGGTAGAGAATGAAAACGATCAGAAGCAGGACAAGAGGGAGGACGAGGCGAAGCGTTTGGGCAGCACGAAGCTGATGTTCAAATTCGCCGCTCCACACCAGGGTCACCCCCTCGGGAAGAGGAACCTTCTGAGCAATGATGCGCTGGGCTTCCTCGACAAAGCCTAATAAGTCGCGTTGACGCACGTTGAGGGTCACGGTGTTGACAAGCCGCCCATTTTCGCTCCTGATGACCGCGGGTCCATCGACGATGCGAATGTTCGCTACAGCCCCCAAGGGAATGAGAAGATCACGCCTCACAGCATGAGGCGGCTTGATGGCATGGACATCGGGACCCCCGGCGGGCGAAACAGGAGGGGATAATGAAGGATTCGGCAGAGCGGCCGAGGGGATAGACGGATCAGGGTTGGACCCTCTCGGCATGGTTCCTGGACTGACCAGCACCTGACGGATACGCGTTTCATCTTCTCTGGCAGCGCGGGCGAAACGAATACGCACGGGGAAACGGTCGCGTTGTTCCACCGTGGAAGTGACAATCCGCCCACCGACGGCGGTTTCAATTGCCGAAAGGACGTCGTCCACGGTAATGCCGTATCGCGCGGCCCGGCTGCGATCGAGGGTGATTTCCACATATCCTTTGCCCATGATGGGACTAGCGATGACATCGCTGGCTCCCCGGATCGGCTGGAGAGCGGCTTCCACCTGTTGACTGATCCGCGACACTGTCTCTAAGTCGGGGCCGAAGACCTTGACTCCCACTTGGGTGCGGATACCCGTCGAGAGCATGTCGATGCGGTTGATAATGGGCATCGTAAAAATGTTGCTCCAGCCTGGTACTTGCAGGACACGGTACATTTCGTCGGCAATCAGATCGCCGTCTTTACCTCCGCGGCGAGGGTGGAAGAAAACCCATTGCCGGAACGATGTCACTAACTCATCGCGGATTGCGACAAAGGGGTGGGTATCGCTGGGGTCCACCGGTTTGCTGAGCTGAGCATCCCGAGCAGCCTGACGGAATCGCTCGGTCTCCGCACGTCGGGGAGCGGACCCGATCAAGCCGATTTCCGCGCCTTTATACACCAGTTCCTCAAGAGCCAGCCAAGTGTAAGCAGCGGTTCCCAAATCGAAGAGTTCCCAGTTAAAGCGTTCGACAGCTTCGTCCCAGAGGCGGTGGCGTTCAGCCTGCAAGTCGTACCAGAGTTGCTCAGTCCATGAGGGCGGGGGATAACCCAGCAGACGCAAGCCTTGCTGTACCAGATATTGCTGGTGCTCTCGTGTGAGTGTCCCCGTGCTTACAGCCGCTATACCTACACCTGATAACGTGAGGCAGCCGAGAATCCACCACCATCGCCAGGGACAGAGCAAAAGCATCACGATGAGCACTGCCCCTGCCGTTCCGGCTATCCAGAGCGCAGTGTGGGGCAGTTGCTGGAAAGGGTTGATTGGGGCAAGCAATACAGCCGGCTCCATCCCGATGCCCTGTTGATGCACCGTGCTAGCCAGTTCATGTGTCAGGCGATCAACATCTTCATACAAGGGATGTTTGGCCAGCCATCGTCCATAACGGGGAGCCAATTGTGCAGTCCAGGTGTCGATAAATTTTTGGGGGGAAGACCCTTCTGGCCATTGGAGCCGTCCCGCGTGGTCCCAGCGGCGGATGGCTTCGCTGACCAGCCAGTGCGTGAGTTGAGGGGCCAATTGCCGTTCCCAATCCTGATAAAGCTGGCTGGCTCTTTCCCGTTGGATTTCGTCGAAGCGCTCCAGGGCTTTTTGGGTCGCTACGTTGATCAACTCGTTGCGGTCCTCCTCATGAGAAGGTCGAACCAAAAAGCCCTGATTTTCCAAAACCTGGAGGGTCGACGCGGTTTGGCGCGCCGCATCGTCAAAAGCGAGGACGCGCCGCGGCCACCACTGCCGGGGACGAAAGTTGATGAAAGTTTCCACCATGTCCAGGGGCGCCGGGTCCGTTGGTGTCTCGGCTCGTCCCACCTTACCGATCACGGATTCGACTTCGGGAAAGCTGCGGATGAGGGCATTCCGGTGTTTCAGATCATCGATCGCTTGGGTGATGCCAACACGTGGCACTGTGACGGGCATATCCATGAGGGAGCCTTCATCGAGAGGCGGCATAAATTCGACGCCGATGCGGTGCTTGGGAGGGATGCTGTAAGATGCGAGAGCCAGCCCGGTGAGACTGACCAGAGCCAGCAGTTGCCAGAACCAGCCATGAATGAATAGGACTGTCAATCCCGTGACAACGGCGAAAATCCCAAGGAAGCACGCGCGCCAGGCCGACTCCGACGCGCCGTATCCTAGGAGAGCTTGGATTGGAAACAATCCGGCGGCGAGCAGAAGCAAAGCAGCAAAAAGCCACATCACGAGATTTCGGCGGGGCAAAGCCCAGCGGAGGAATGGTTTGTAAATGGCGATGAAGCTGCGAACAATGGGGCTATCTTGTTCGCGGCGGAGGCGTCCCTTCAGGAATATGGGAATAAGAGCGGGGACGACGGTCACGGAGAGTATCGCAACACCTACCATGGCCAAACTCTTCGTGACAGCCAAGGGATAGAAGTACTTCCCCTCGCGGCCTCCGAGCAGGAAGACTGGCAAAAACGACAGTAACATGATCAGGACCGCGAAGAAGATCGGACGGCCGACCAGACGGCAGGCAGGCAGGACATAAGGGATGATGTCGCCGCGGACTGGTTTGTGCCCGAAGTGTTCCGTCAGGCGTTGGGTGGCGTTCTCCGTCATGACAATCGCTTGGTCCACCAGCACGCCTATCGAAATGGTAATGCCCGCCAGGGACATAATGTTGGCTTGAACATCGAGTATCTTCAAGTGACGCAGCAGCCACAGCATGAGGAAGGAGAAGAGAACGGACAAGGGCAGAGTCACGCAAATGACAAATGCACTGCGCACATGCATGAGGATGAGTAGGATGGCCAGAGCGGCGATGAGCATTTCATGCCAGAGAACTCGCGTCAAGGTTTCGATGGCTCCGTGGATCAAGCGTGTCCGCTCGTAAGCTGGAACAATCCGAATTCCTGGGGGCAAACCGGGCTGCAACTCGCGAATCTTGGCTTGGATCCGGCGTGTCACCGCGAGGGGATTTTCCCCATGGCGCATGAGGACGACGCCTCCCACGACCTCGTTCCCGTCTTTTTCAAAGACACTGCGGCGGTATTGGATTCCCAGAGATACGGTGGCGATCTGACGGACATAGATAGGAACACCGTTGATGGTCTGGACGACTGTGTTCTCCAAATCGCGTTGGTCCCGGATCCAGCCCACGCCGCGGACAACATACTCCGCCGCATTTTTCTGGATGACGCCGCCTCCGGTGGCCTGATTGCTCCGCGCCACTGCTTGGACCACAGTATCAAGGGTGATGCCGTAGGCACGCAACGCTTCTGGATGCACATGGAGCTGATATTCCAGCGGAGCACCCCCGACAGGAGCGACTTCCGCCACCCCAGAGACCGAATTCAATTGCGGTACAATGTAAAAACGGTTCAAAGCCCAGAGCCTTCCCGCTTCCAGTGGCTGGGCAGGATCAACCTCCACGGTGTACCAGTAGATCTGCCCCACCGCTGTGGCGTCGGGTGCCAAGCGGGGGGTGACTCCCGGTGGAAGTAGATTGCTTCCGCTTACTTCGGCAAGTTTTTCCAGGACGCGGGTTCGAGCAAAGTAGTAATCGATGCCGTCCTCGAAGATCAGCGTGATCATGGAAAAATTGAATTCGGAGGTGGAGCGGACCGTGCGAATGCCAGCTAACCCTTGCAGCTTCAAGGACAACGGATAGGTGATCTGATCCTCGATCTCTTGCGGGCTACGTCCTGGCCAGTCGGTAAAAACGATGAGTTGGTTCTCACTCAGATCCGGAATGGCGTCCATGGGAGTGTCCAGGACGGCATAGATTGCCAGCACAGTCAATACTGCCGCTATTGCCAGAACGACCCAGCGGTTGCGAATCGAATATTCGATGATACGTTCGATCATGGCGTCATCCCGCGATCACGGTTTGCGAGTATCCCCATCCAATCGCTGTAAGTGGACAATCACGTAGTCTCTTCCTCGGACTGCCAACTGCCCGTGCACAACGTCCCCGACTTGAAAGCCCTCTAAATCCACGGCCTCTCCCGCCTGGAAAGTCATCGTCATGGCAGGCATCAATCCCGGAATGTCCTCATGCTGGATCGTCGCCGTCCGTTTTTCGATCGATACGTCCAGGACCTTGCCGCGGAACTCATAGAGTTTGGCCGCTGAGGTGGGTGCGGATGAAGGCGAACATCCATTTCCAGCCGTAAGTAGCAGGATTAGAGCCAAGGTCCCTGGCCACTGGGCTTGTTGGTTCCAGCGAATCCATTTCGGCATGTTTCACCCCTTGTGATCGATGGTCTGGTGGAGGCCGGTGAGTGAATCCAGCGACTGGTAACGCGCTACCCGAGCCAGCAACTGGGTTTCCTCCCGGCCCCCATGTTTTTTCCCATCAAAAGTGACAGCACAGTGTCATGTTCACATCTCACTTGGCCGGTAGAGGGGGGCGGAGGCCACGGCGTAACTGTTCCACAATGTGCAGGGTCTCCTCAGGATGCGCTCGCGCCTCCCGCTCGCACCCTTCACAGCAAAGGAAGAGTGTTTCACCTTGCAATTGAATCTTGAGGGGCGGTCCCATCGAACCCAAGCGTGAGATTCGCTGGATGGGACAATACCCTTGCTGCTGGGCGGCCTGGCGGTCGGCGGGCGGGAGACTCTGCAAATTAGCTGCGATCTCGGCGTCCTCGTCACGAGGTGTGGAAGGTCTTACCGGCGGCTGGCCCGTGCCAGCACGATTCAACCCGCTTCCCCCGAAATACGTGGAAGCTGTGGCGGGGTTGAGTCGTGTCTCCGCATCGATGAGAAACGCCCCGTTACTGGCCACGATGTCGCCGGATTGCAAGCCACCCAGAACGGGATAGCGCGGCGCGCCACTGGGGTCTTCCATACGCGGTCCCAAGGTGACAACGACCGCTTCAAAAACTGTGCTTTCCACTTGGCGATAGACCAGTTTTTGCTGGCCGGTGTCGATCACGGCGGACTCCGGTACAGCCAAGACGTATCCCTGAGTCAACAGTAACCGTTGGCCGGCCGCTTCCATCAACGCTCCCCAAGAGGCTGCCGCGGCAGAAAAAACTCCGGCTGCGGAAAGTGACACACCTGTAGCATAAGCCCACGAATGCTCGAACCTGCGCCGCAAAATTGGAACGCGTAGGGGAGGTATACGCAATTCAACCGTGGCTGTCGTTCCCGGCCGCAATCGATGCTGCGGATTGGGCAACTCAGCCCGAACAGTCAGGGTTCGTGTATCCGCATTCAAATGCGGGTGGATGAAGGCCAGGGTTCCGATGAATTGCTCGACCCCCGTGGCAGTCGTTTGCACCCGGACGGGGAGAGTTGCATCGGCAGAGGGAATCGGTGTGTGGAACGCTTCCTGGGGAGGCAGGAAGGGGATGTCATCCTCATACACCTGAGCTTCAATCCATACCGTGGATAAGTCGGCGACATCATAGAGGGGTGTACCCTCCTCGATATATTGCCCTTCGCGCACATATTTGCGTATGACATGGCCGGTCAGCGGCGAACGGATACGCAGATGAGTTTCTGCCTGCCCTTTGCGGAGGAGAGCATCCATCTGCTCGCGATCGATTCCCCAGAGGGACAGCCGTTCGCGGGCGTTCTGCTCCAGAAGAGAATTGCCGAGGCGCCGGGCATCCAGCAGATTGTGGACGGTGACGAGTAATTCAGGACTGTAAACCAGAGCGAGGTCCTCACCCGCATGGACCATTCTTCCGGTCTCGCTCACGAAGAGACGATCGACCCGGCCCTTGACGCGGGCCGTCACTTGTTTGACATCCCGTTCGTTGAATTCCACGAAGCCGATCGTGCGGATGGTCTTGGTGAGGGGGACGTAGGCGGCCGTACTCGTTCGCACCCCTGCCAGCACAAGACGATACGGGGAGATTTGCACCCGATGGACAACCCCCGGCGGCAAAGCTACAGCACTGTCGCTTCCCTTGAAGCGTCGGGACAACGGCATGAAACAAATCGGGCATTTTTCCCTCGGATTGTCACGCACAACATTCGGATGCATCGGGCAATACCATTCGTAATCGCCAGAAGCAGCGTCCGCTTCTGTTACGGGCGGACGAGTCCATTTGGCGTAATAGGCGGCCAGAGTGTCCCAATAGACCATCACTAGACCGAGAATCGTCAGAATGGCCACGAAGCGAAGGCGAGCCAAGGGAACCCGCAGCCACCAGAGCGATCGATGCCATCCAGGGCCGGATTTACGTGCCGCCGTCGCTTGCGCCAGTGCTGCCGGATCGTTACCAGGGGATGGCTGAGGGGAAGCATCGTCGCCTCTGAGGGGGGGTCGATCCCCCTCGGTCTGATACTGCGACATCACTGTGCCCTCCGTTTAGAAATTGAATTCATGACTCCATCACGTCACTCAGCACAGGAGCCAATGGCAATCCTCGCAATTGCCTGCCACGGGTTTGGGTTGTCTCTGAATCGAAAGCTGCGTCGAATAAAACCTATCAGCTTTGGTACCCCGCCTCGCCGGCTGCGGCGGATCGGTCCTAATCGCTAACGGACTTCAGGGGCTGTTGAGAGGCCTAAATGGACAAGCGCTGATGCAAGGAGACGAGGTCCGTGGACAATGCCGCTGTATCATCGGTCTGGCGATGAGGAGTCAGACGCGAATTGAAGGGATAGCGGACAATGTCAACCCGCGGACAGTAGCTGAACCCCGCGTGTTGGAGAGATTTCGTCCAAGATTGCCAGATCTGCGAGGTTATCTCCTCGACGCTAGCGGGTGCAGGGGTATGAACGACTTGAGAGCACCGAGCAGGTGTTGCGAAACCATCATTTGTGCAGGAAACTGAGGCATGTGAGAACGCCTTAGAGTGATCGTGTATGGTGTAGGCGTATGAAGTTTTCTTGCGGCAACACGGGCGCGGCGAATCCTGACTCTTCGCACGGGCCGGGCCACAACATCCATGGGAACAGCACGCGTTGAGTGCCGCTACTTGGCGATGAGTATCACTATGGTGCGGAAGGGCAGGGCAAACACACTGGAGATGCGGTACACTTGTAATAACGGTACCGATCGCAGAAAGTAGCAAAAGTGTCATCCGCCCGGATTTCATCGCATGGGTCACTCCCCATGAGCTATTATCGAACTGTCCGAATTTCCAGTCAAGACGGATTGATCGACGCACTGTTGGAGCGCGTTCCATGTGTTCACTGTCAGACATCTGAGTGCAGCAGCAGTTTTGAACCCCTGAGTTACCACGACATATCATGGCCAGCAGGGTACCCATGATGGAGACGGTCAAGGTATCTAATGAGCTATCAGATGACCTGTTGGTGATAGGGCACGAGTTGCTTTTTGAGGAAAGCCCAGAATCCCGGAATCCCGGATGATTCGAGATGTTGTTTGAGGGATCAGTAGCAATAATGTAGAATCCGAGAGTAACGAGGGGGTGAGGAAAAAACATGAGACGGGATAAGTCATGGGGATGGAGCTTGTATGCGGCAGTGATTCTCTGCGGATATGCTTGCTATCCTTTGGCCGCAGCCGAAGGGCAACCTGGGGGACGCCCGAATATCATCATTTTGCTCGCCGATGATTTGCGTGCCGACGCGTTAGGATGCATGGGCAATCCCATCATCCAAACGCCCAGCATCGACGCTCTAGCCCAAAAGGGGACGCTCTTCCGCAATGCGTTCGTGACGACATCGATTTGTGCAGTGAGTCGGGCCAGCATCTTGTGTGGCCAATACGCCCGGCGGCACGGCATCCATGATTTCAACACCGACTTTACAGCGCAAGCGCTGGCTCAAACCTATCCCTTGCTCCTGAAGAAGGCAGGCTACCGCATCGGTTTTATCGGCAAATACGGAGTTGGCCGCAATCTCCCTGCCCAGGAGTTCGACTACTGGCGGGGGTTTCCAGGGCAAGGTTTTTACTTTGCGAAAGAGAAGGTGGGTACTCCCCAGCATCTGACGGCACGCATGGGAGACCAGGCCTTGGAATTTCTCGCAGGTTGCAAGCCTGAACAACCGTTCTGTCTGTCAATCAGCTTCAAGGCTCCTCATGCTCAGGATGGGGCGGTCCGCGAGTTTCCACCGGACCCGCGAGACGAGAAGCTCTATGCCGATGCGGTCATTCCTCGACCTGCGACGGCTGAGGAGCGATTCTTCCGGCTGCTTCCATCCTTTGTGCAGAAATCCGAGGGTCGCCGGCGTTGGGAACGGCGCTTTGCGACCGACGCCATGTTTCAGCAAACGGTGAAGGACTATTATCGTCTGATCACAGGGATGGACCGCGAAATCGGACGAATCGTAGACGCTGTCGCCCGCCGAGGCTGGGAACGCCAAACCCTCTGGCTCTTCACCTCCGACAACGGGTTTTTCCTAGGTGAACGCGGCATGTCGGATAAGTGGCTCATGTACGAAGAATCCATCCGCGTCCCCCTCATTATTATGGATCCCCGCTTGCCGTCTCAACTTCGAGGGCGCAAGGTCGACGCTATGGCTCTCAACATTGATATTGCTCCCACCATCCTTGATTGGGCCGGTGTACCCGTGCCGCAATCGATGCAGGGAAAGAGCTTGCGTCCTTGGGTCGAAGGGCAGAATGTTTCCTCATGGCGGCGCGATTTCTTCTACGAGCATCACACATTGCCCAAACTCATTCCCCCTTCGGAAGGAGTGCGGACAGAACGCTGGTCCTACATTCGCTGGCTGGCTCAGGAACCGGTGATCGAAGAACTTTACGACATCCAGGCCGACCCGCGGCAAGAGAGAAATCTGGCCGGACGTGCTGAATATCGTGCGACACTGGAGGAATTGCGCCTCCGCTGGTCTCAACTTCGCCAAGAGTTGGAATAGAGACGTCGGCGTCTCAGCTGGGATGATGTCTTGGATTAAGCGCTGACGTAAGGCAAGACGTAGGGGCCTTTGGGAATCACCGCGAGGCGGGCCTCCGGGCCATACTCAGCGAGGGACTCAGCCACGGCTTGCTCGACCGAGGGGGCAGGCTCCACCTGACAGGCGCGCAAGGTCTCCGGCGGCAACCCCTGGGTGACCACCTTGACCTTACATTTGGCCAAGACCTTGGCCAGCTCTTCCAGTTGCCATTGATCCATCACAAAGTAATCGGTCTCCAGAATCCGTTTTTTAAAAGCTTGCAAATCGGGATTTTCCCGAATCAGTTGCTGGAACTCCGGGCTGCCTAATCCTTCTGTCAGACTGGCGGCCAGTATGATGGTACCTCCCGTTTTGACGATGGGCAGAGCACCGGTCAAACCTTTGACGGCTTGATACCAGGTGGTGTCAAGTGGGTAGCCAGCACAACTGGTTACCACCACCTCGACGGGTCGGGGAACCGGGGCAGCGACCACCTGACGGCAGAATTGCACTCCCTGTTGCCAGGCTTGAATCATATCCCCGGCCCAGACACCGGTAATCCTCCGCTGGCCATCGATGCACACATTCACGATGAAATCGCACCCCGCCATCCGGGCAATCCGCGTGTTCTCCTCGTGGACAGGGTTACCTTCCAAGATGCCGCAATCGGCGTTCGGATGTTCCAGAAACCGGGGGCCATGCCAGACTTTGACTGTCTCTAGCGCAGCAAGTCCGGGACAAATGACCTTTCGGCCTCCAGAAAAGCCGGCCATCAAGTGCGGTTCGATCAAACCTGTGGTGATTTTCAGCTCGGCCCGCGTGTATCGCTTATCGATCCAGACCGGGACGCCGTTGGGAGTGGTACCCAAATAGTCATGCTCTTCCAATCTCTTGCCGTAGTGGTTTTCACAGCGATACTGGTTAGCAATTTCCTCGCCCACCAGTTCGATCAATTCCTCTCCCACGTTCGGACGGTGCAACCCCGTGGCAATCAGAATGGTGATCCCTTCGCGGGGTACCCCGGCTTCTTCGAGGGTGCGCAGGAGGGGGGGCAGAATCTGCTTGTTGGGAACGGGACGGGTAATATCACAGATGACCACACAGGCAGTACGCTTTCCGCGAGCCATCTCCGAAAGCGGAGGCGTGCCGATGGGGTTGCGGAGACTTTCTTCGATGGCCTGCTCGGCATTCGCTAAGGGTGGGACTTCTCGTAGTGATAGCGGAGGTGCGATCAAACGGTCATCCGGAACTGTGACCTCCAGACCAGTCTTGCCGTAGTCCAGTTTCACTCTCATGGTCGAGCCGTGATTGACACTGAAAACGAGTTCGGCCACTCCTTCGCAAACGAGCGGGTACCCCCCTTGTCAGTGAACCGATGTCGTTATAGTATCACATTCCATAAGCCAAGGCGATCCGGGACAACCCCAACAGGATATATGGGCAGGTGAGTTATGTCGATTGACAAAAGCCTGAAGCGTAGAGGTGGGAAAGCTCAAGTGCGTTGTGTTCTGACGCGTGCCGAGCGTGTCTTGAAAATGATGGCAGACGGGACCTGGACGGAAGGTCGCAGCCCGTATGGCCTTCCGAAGACTCGGGTTCAGAAGGTGGTACTGAAGAAGCGCTCGAAGAAAGAGGAAGCCTCAGCGACGTCGACCGCCGCTGCTCCGGCGGGGGCCACTGCGGCATCATCGGCCAAGTCTGCAACATCAGCCACTAAGAAATAACGATTGGACGGGCCAGGGAGTAAAGGCAACAATTGATGAGCCGGGGGTAAAGTACTTGTTCCTCCCATCAGGAAAGGGAAGCCCCCTCTATGGACTCTGGCTCACGGTATGGCCCAGGCCATGACATCTCGCGCCGTGATTGCCCTCGGTAGCAATTTGGGGAAGCGGGAAGACTCCATTCGCACAGCCATTCAACGCCTTCGTGCCGAGCCTGCTGTACGGCTTATCGCTGTCTCTCCCATTTATGAAACAGCCCCGGTCGAATGTCCTCCCGGTTCCCCTCCGTTCCTCAATGCGGCGGTGCTCGTCGAGACAGACTTGACGCCGGAGGAATTGTTCGGCCGACTTGTGACGATCGAAAGACAATTGGGGCGTTGCCGCGGAGAACGGAACGCCCCACGCACCATCGACCTGGATTTGCTGTTTTACGATCAATTGGTGGTACAAACGGCGGAGCTGACAATTCCGCATCCCCGCTTGGCGGAGCGTGCCTTTGTGCTGGTGCCGCTGGCTGACATTGCGCCGGATTGGAAACATCCGCTTCTTCATCGTTCCGTCCAGGAGTTGCTCCAGAACTTACCCGCAGAGGCTCGCGCTCAAGTCCAGTTGTGGACGGCCGATGATCAACCGGGAAAAAGGCGATTGCTTCATCAACGGGCCTTGGTCACGGGATCCACGAGAGGCATTGGTGCGGCGATCGCCGCGGCCTTTGAACGGGAAGGAGCTTGGGTGATCCGCCATGGCCGACAGGTTCCGGTCCAGCAAGCTGGCGTCTTGGTGGCGGACTTAGCTGACCCTCAAGCCGTCGAACGCTTGGCTCTTCAGGCTTGGGGGACAGAGGGACTAGATGTTCTGGTGTGCAATGCGGGGGTCGATGTCTTGACCGGTCCAGCGGCTCAGTGGAGCTTCGAGCAGAAACTGGAGGCGTTGTGGGCAGTGGATGTTCGCGCAACCATCCAGCTCTGCCGTCTCATCGGAGAACGAATGCAAAGCCGGGGACACGGCTGCATTTTGACCTTGGGTTGGGACCAAGCCGACTATGGAATGGAAGGAGACAGTGGCCAACTCTTCGCAGCGGTGAAGGGCGCGGTGATGGCCTTTACTCGCAGTTTAGCGAAGACTCTGGCGCCGGAGGTGCGCGTCAACTGCCTGGCCCCAGGCTGGATTCGCACCGCCTGGGGCGAGAGCGCCTCCCGAACCTGGCAGGAGCGGGTACGGCAGAGCACCCCGCTGAGGCGCTGGGGATTGCCTGAGGATGTCGCTGCTGCTGCGGTGTGGCTAGCCAGCAGCGAGGCGGCTTACGTCACCGGCCAAATCCTCCGCATCAACGGCGGCGCATGCTGAAACCGGCTCCAGTGAACACCGGAGGATTGTTCTTACTGAACCGTCCCTGTGCCGGGTGGTACGTTCTTCTGCTGGTTCCCTCCTTTAGCGCCCCCATCGCCACCTGCACCCGCCGCTTGGGGTCCACTGGGGTGGAGAGGGATTTCTTTCGTAGGAATTCTGGTTTTTGAATCGCCACAGCCGACACAATGGTCACAGCAGCGATCCAGATGCAGATCGTCATCCAGCGATACCAGCGTGGCATGTTATAACTCCTCCTTTGGGGTAATTTCTCCGCTGCTGAGGATCAATCCAACAGCATGGAGGCGTTCATCACAATCTGATCGTTCCGGCCCGACAGGGACTGTAACACACGCCAAGAGGTGCCCGCCGGATTACGCTGACTCGTATCAGAGAACTGCAGGGGGCGGACTGAACCATCAGCGAAGTAAGCGTTGACGACCCCAACGTGATAGCTGCTGAAGAATTGCCAACCGGGACCACCCGGACCTTGGGGTGGCACTAAGCCGAACTTGGTACCAAAGGCACCGCTACCCGCCCAAGTGTGCTTGACGTTCAGGTTGCTAGGGTTGCCTCCGGGGAGTTGCGGCCAAGGCTTGGTCCACGGGGCACCGCCACCCAAGGTTTCCAGAAACATCAGAGTACTACTGCTCCCATCCCGGATTTGTTCCACCTTGACCTTGCTATTGTTGAAGAAGACTCCTTCATACAGGGCGAGATTCTCGCCTGGACCGTCAAACGGGGAGGAAGTGATGGCATCTCGTCCTAATGCTCCAGCAACGCCCAGGTAATTCGTCTTTCCCAAGGCACTATAATTTGGGAAGTAATAGAGGACGGCTCCGGCTGCATTGGGTCCCGTCGTAATGCCATTCGGGGCGTAGGTGTGCAAGCATGCGGCCGAATGTTGGCGATCATCTGTATCAGCGGGACAGACATATACCTTGATGTTTGTGTGGGCCATCGTCCAGTCTGGGTTCACACTCCACCACTGTCCTACGAATGTGGAGCTTTTCATGTTGGGCATCTGATCCCAAACCGCGTTCTGTTCCACGTAGGGTAGGAGATACCACAGCACACCCGTGAAATGTACTGTTCCTCCCGTGAATATGTTGCCTGGGTCGTGCACATTCGGTTCGGGGCCATTGTAACCCGGAGGCAAATTGCCGTAATTGCTTTGGTAGTTGTGTGCAGCCAAACCCAGTTGCTTGAGATTATTCCGGCATGTCGTGCGGGCGGCGGCTTCGCGGACCTTCTGCACCGCAGGCAGAAGCAGTCCAACCAGGATGGCAATGATTGCAATCACCACGAGCAGCTCAATGAGCGTGAACCCTCGGAACAGTGACAGACGGGCACGTGCGCGAGTCATGGATGAAACCTCCTCATATGGATGAGGCCCACCCTGTTGGTCCATTCACTTGGGGGGCTCATTCCATTGCCTAAATGGAACGAAACATAGGTTATAGGGATCGAATGTTCCCTACTGTCCCCTCAAGGAGAAGAACACGGCTATATAAAATGCACCCTGGTAGAGTCATGCAGGAAAGGCAGTTCGTAAGCGAGTCATCCTGCATCGACTCCACCCAAGCTTGTGCCGACAAGTCAGATTGTGAAGGCTCACTCATAAAATGTCAAGTGGAATCCTAATTTTTTTCTCACGAGGTAATCCGTTGAGCGTCTGGGTACTGGAAGATAGTGGGAAGCGCTCTTTTACGATCTCGGGGCGATATCTTTTTGAGACCGCCAATCTACAATAGCAACCAACTGGAGAGACTCAAGCCACCAAACACAGCAAGATTGTTCACCACGAAAGCATGATTGTTGGCTAAGTTTTGGCGCCGCACATATCGCAAAATAAAAAGGCCGTGTCAGGTCACCGACACGGCACAGCGAACGAAGGTGTCAAGGAGGCCTGGTGTCGTGGGAGACCAGGTCAACAAGCTCATTTCGGTGGCGGTGGGAGGGGTGGTGGTGGCTCAGGTTGACCCAAGTTGGGTTTCCCCTTGGGCATCTCTGCCGTAGGCTTCTTGGTTGAATCCCCACAACCCCACGAAGTGATGAGGCTCAATCCCAAGATGATAGCCAGACTCCAGGAGGGCCACAAAATCCTTCGTCGTCGCATTTGGTTCATTGCTACTCCCTTTAGTAGAAGGTCAAGTAATGATCAGTAGTTTGAGCATACTCCGTGATAGGTGTTTGGAGGGTAGTTTACTCTAGCACGGAGAATTGGATCAGTTGACCATCGTTGGTACCGCCGAACCTTTGATATTGGTACCACTCATTGCTGAACCACTGCGTAGTGGTTCCCTGGGCGGCAACGCCCTTGCGCACGGGTGTCACTGAGCCATCAGCCCGTGCAAAGTTCACCACCGACGTATGCCGGCTGCCGAATGTGTACCATTGGGCGGGAATGAGGAGTCCCCAAGCATGCGCCCCATAGCCCACGCCAAACCAAGAAGCTGCGAAATCGCGAGCACCGGTTTCCCTACCCATGAGTGTTTCACCGAACATCGCGGTGTTGGAGTTGCCGTCCCGAATCGAAGCCAGCCGTTCTGCAGAGCGATTGTAGAAGGGACCGCGATAGGTGTTGTAAAACGCACTGCTTTGGGCATTGCCGATAGCCCCCGCCGAGCCAACATAGTTCGTCTTGCCGAAGAGGTTGCCCGTGGGGTTCGGGTAGTAACCGCCGGTGAACGTCAAATTTTCCATGTAGGCTGTGATGAAAACACCCGTGGTGTTGGAATCCGGTTCATCCGAGGGGCAGAGGAATGTCTTAATGCGATATTGGGCAACTTGGAAGTTGATCGCATTGTTCCACCACCCAGTGTTGGCCGCTGCAGGGGGGTTGTTCTCAAAGTACACCAACCCTACGGTTTGTCCTTGTGGATTGACATTCGTGGATATTTGCTGGTAGATGTTGCCCTGTTCCAACTGCGGTAACAAGAAGGTAAGAACTCCGTTGTGTGGCGCGTTCCAGTTGAAGCCGGAACCAATGGGCGGCCCCACACCGCCAGGCGGTAGTTTGCCGTGTTGGCTTTCGTAGTTGTGGGCTGCAAGGGCGATTTGCTTGAGATTGTTCTGGCACGTCGAACGGGCGGCGGCTTCACGGACCTTCTGCACCGCAGGCAGAAGCAGTCCAATCAGGATGGCAATGATCGCAATCACCACGAGCAGCTCAATGAGCGTGAACGCTCGTCGTCCCAACAATGAACCACGAAACATGATGAAGACCTCCAAACTCGCCGTCAAAATGTACTTCCTGCACTTTTTGACCGGCATGAACTCTGCCGTTGCTCCTCACGGCGGTACCAAGGGTAACAAACGACCCCACTGACGAGTGGTGGAGGAGAGAGAATCATTCAGTACCTACCTAAACGTTCTGTCACTCGTTCCGCAGGGCTGTAGGGGAGAGTTAGAAAAAGTGTAACTGCCTCGGCGGAATGACAGCGCACTGGGTAGTACCCGGAGCTATATTATGAAGGCGGCATCATCAACTGTCAACTGATGTTTTTTGTTTTTTCTCAGGAGTCACGAGTCCAGAGGAGGGTGGGTTGTTTTCTCCGTTCGAGGGAAGAAAGCAACATACTACGTGATGCTCCATAAGAAGGGAATGTGGCAGGACTGTACGCAGGCGGGCCGGGGTTGCCCCCTAGCATTGGGCCACTCTGCGGTTAGGAGTAGTGAGGGATGGATGGTGTGGCAGCGAGAATGGTTTGTGGCTTCCTCCCGGTCTTGCCATTCGTTCATGTGTCGTTCACAATGCCGTAAGACAAGTAAGGAACGCCGATGTTTCTCTATCCAGCCATTGATTTGCGCGGCGGTCGTTGCGTGCGGCTCCGTCAGGGGGATTATTCCCAAGAGACGGTGTTTGCGGATGATCCCGTGGCGGTGGCCCAAAGGTGGCAATCGGAAGGAGCGGACCGCTTGCATGTGGTGGACTTGGACGGCGCCCGCAGTGGCCATCCGGTTCATGAGGAGATCGTGCGGCAGATCGTTCGCTGCGGCATCCCTGTGCAACTGGGGGGAGGATTACGCAGCGAGCAGGACATAGCTTCGGCCTTGGATTGGGGTGTACGCTGGGTGGTTCTGGGCACCCGGGCGTTGCAGGAACCGGGCTGGTTCCGCAAAGTGGCGGAGCGTTGGCCTCAGAGAATTGTGCTGGGATTGGATGCCCGGGACGGTTATGTGGCAACGGAAGGGTGGTTGAATGTTTCGCGGTGCCGAGCTGTTGATCTCCTCGAAGTTCTCCGGGGTGCCCCGTTGGCTGCCGTCGTTTACACCGATATACAGCGGGATGGCATGCTGAGCGGTCCCAACGAGACGGCCCTCGCAGAAATCCGCGATATGTCGAGCTGGCCAGTCATCGCTTCGGGGGGAATTTCGACCCTGGATGACCTTCGTCGCTTGCACCGAGTGGGAGTATGGGGCTGCATCATTGGCCGTGCTCTCTACGAAGGAAGCATTCGCTTGTCTGAAGCCTTAGCCGTGGTAAGAGCCGCACCGGAATAATAGCTGGGCGGAGGGTCGAACCTCCAGCCCAGGGAGATGGAAAGGATTTTTTCCGATTCGTGACCGTGGATTTGTCCTTTTCCCCAAGGGGAGACGAAGGCATGGTGGTCAAACATTCGATGGAAAATATCCGGGACATTGCCTTGGTTGGGCATCGCGCCGCGGGAAAAACCACCTTAGCCGATGCCCTGTTGTATCAAGCCCGTGTTGTGGACCGGATGGGCAGTGTCGATGACGGTACCTCTGCGGTTGATGTCGATGAGGAAGAACGCAAGCATCATTTTTCCATCGATACGCATGTGCTTCACCTGAGTTATGACGGCAAACACGTGAACATCCTCGATGCTCCCGGCTATCCCGATTTCATCGGGGCAGCTCTCGAATCCCTCGCCGCGGTCGAGACGG
This sequence comes from Thermogemmata fonticola, assembly GCF_013694095.1. Taxonomy (NCBI): domain Bacteria; kingdom Pseudomonadati; phylum Planctomycetota; class Planctomycetia; order Gemmatales; family Gemmataceae; genus Thermogemmata; species Thermogemmata fonticola. The sequence continues at coordinate 125,578 of NZ_JACEFB010000001.1, forward strand.
TATTGGTGGTCGTTTCAGCCCTCAATGGCGTGGAGATGAACACCCGCCGCATGTTCCAGGAAGCCACCAAACGGGGCCTGGCCCGAATGATTGTGATCAACAAGCTGGATGCCGAGAAGATCGATTTTCCTGGCGTGGTCAAAAGCATCCAAACCGCTTTTGGCAAGAATTGCGTTCTCTTCAATGTTCCCAATGCTGTCGGCCCCGATTTTCGCGAAGTCATCAACCTTCTCCGCTTGCCTGCTCAGATACCGCCGTCCTGTCCAGTCGATGTCCAGGCGGCGCGTACCCAACTCATCGACGCCGTGGTCGAATGTGACGAATCCCTGATGGAAAAGTACCTCTCCGAGGGGACAGTATCTGAAGAGGAACTTGAAGCGGCAGTCCCGAAAGCGATTGATGCCGGCACTTTGATTCCGATCTTTTGCACCGCTGCCAAGAAAAACCTCGGCGTCCGCGAGTTGCTGGAGGCCCTTTGCCAATATGCCCTCTCACCCGTGTATGCCAAAAAACGGCTGGCCGACCTCCAAAGCGGCAACAACGGTCAGAAACGTTCGCTGGAGCCAAGTGAAAGTGAGGAATTCCTCGGTCAAGTTTTCAAGGTGGTCAATGACAAGTTCGTGGGAAATCTGAGCTACATCCGCGTTCTGACCGGCAAGCTCCAGCCCAACCATCCGGTGATCAATCTCCGCAGCGGCCAGTCGTTGCGCATCTCACACATTTACGAGGTTCAGGGAACCAAAACCTCTCCCATCAACGAAGCCGTTCCTGGAGATATCATCGCTGTTGCCAAAGTCGATGGCCTGGAAATCGGAGATACGCTGTCCTATTCCCCCCAAGCGCCCAAGCTGCCGGTGCCCGTGTTTCCGACACCGATGTTTGGCGTAGCGGTTGAGCCGAAAAACCGCGGGGACGAGCAGAAAATCTCCACCAGTCTGCAAAAGGTCGCTGCGGAAGACCCGACCATCAAGGTGACCCATGATCCACAAACGAATGAACTAGTTGTCAGTGGTATCAGCCAATTGCATCTGGATGTCATCCGGGAGCGCCTCAAGGCTCGCTTTGGCTTGGAAATCAACACCAAAGAACCGAAAATACCCTACCGGGAGACCGTGACAGCAGAAGGGCAGGGGGACTATCGCCATAAAAAGCAGACCGGCGGTCGCGGTCAGTTTGCCGAGGTGCATTTGCGGATTTACCCCCTCCCCCGGGACATCAAAGACCAGGCTCAATGTGAAGCGGTGTTTGCCAACAAAAGCCGCTTCGAGAAGATGCGGGCCTGCCACTACGATCCGAATTTCAACTTCGCCTTCATTGACCACATTGTCGGCGGCGTCATTCCGAACAACTTTATCCCTGCCGTGGAAAAAGGGTGCAAGGAAATGCTAGAACGGGGGGTACTGGCGGGCTATCGCATCCAAGATGTGGCGGTGGAGGTGTACTTCGGGAAGCATCACGAAGTGGACTCCTCGGAAGCGGCCTTCAAAATCGCCACGCGGCAGGCCTTCAAAAAGGCGTTCCTCTCCGCCCGACCTGTCTTACTGGAACCGATTGTGCGCGTGGAAATCACGGTGCCCAGTAAATACACCGGTGCAGTTCTGAGTGATCTGCCCACCAAACGCGCTCAAGTCGAAAACCAGGAAAGTCTGCCAGGAGAACTGACTGTCATCTATGCGAAAGCTCCGCTCGCCGAGATGAGCCGCTACGCCGCCCAGCTCGGCGGCCTGACCCAAGGGAGCGGCTCCTATTCGATGGAATTCAGCCACTACGAAATTGTTCCCCCCAACATTCAGCAGCAAATTGTCAGCAAGGCCCAACTCAAAGAGGAAGAGGAAGAGTAAAACAGACCTCACCCCAATCGCTAGGGTTGCAAGGACGGCTCGCAAGCCGGTTGCCTCTTTGCGAGCTGCCGCCTGAGCCAGTATCATGGGTATGGACTCAGGAAATTCGGCAATACCCGTTTGGGATGGGGAGTCAGCCTCCAAACTCTGAGAGAGCCTATGCAAGCCGTCAAAGATTTTTTCATCGGTGAATGGTATTTTGCCTTGCCACTGGTGACGATGTCGCTCGTTGGGGCGGCGCTAGTCATCTGGCGGATTCTGCTCAATATGTCGGCCAACACCTCGATGGATGATTTTCTGCCTGTGTTTCAGGAGGTGCTCCGGAAGCATGGGATTCGAGGGGCGGTTGAGTTGTGCAAACAAGAAAAAGGGTTAATCCCCAGTCGGGTCTTTGTGGCGGGTTTAGAAGCGGCGGACCAGGGAGCGGCGGCCATGCGCCGCAGTATCGCCAACGAGGTCGAGCTGGAAGTACTCCCCCGCTTGCACTTCCTTTTACCGACGATTCTCGCCATCGCCAAAATTGCCACGATGGTCGGCCTCTTCTTCACCGTGATCTCGATGATCAACACGTTCGACGCGATTGGCCGCGAATCAGCGGCCGGCAAAGTCAAGGAAATCGGAGGTCATTCCTCCAAAATTGGCCTGGCTTTGTTTGCGACAGCCATCGGCCTATTTACCGCCATCCCTCTCGTGTTCAGTCATGTCCTCTTCAAAGCTTGGATCACGAAGTTCGAGGTGAAAATCAAAGTGGCAACGCAGAAACTGATCACCTTGGTCACCAACTACAAGAAAGACCCGAAGCTCCTGGATGGACCCATTCCTGGCGTGACAGATAGGGCCAGAGTCACGACGCCTACCCCTGTGGGGGCGGGAAAACCTCCTGTGGCAGTGGCCGCGGCAGCTCCCGTGGCAGCGCCGGCGACAGCGATACCCGTCAAACCTGTCCCGCAGGAACCGCGTGAACGATGATATGCTGCGGCGGTCGCCCAGGGTCAAGCTCAAGCCTAATCCAAGTCCGAATCTAGGTGCGGACTTGGGATGGAAGCGCTGATCGTGCAATTCGTATACCCGATATTTGCGTTTTCGAGAGGAACGACCTCGTGGGCGGAGCACCGAAGAGTTTCGATGTCTGGTTCGTCACGGCGAATACCGTGTACAAAGGCGTGCCGTATCAAGTGGCGGCGGACTGGGTCCAGCAAGGCCGCTTGGCCGCGACCGATCACGTACGACCCAGCGGGACTGAGCTGTGGGTTGCAGTTCGGGATTATCCCTTACTCGCGGATTATCTCCCCAAGGTTTTGACGCTGCCGACTGTAGCGGTCAGCAGTGTGGAATCCTCCTCTTCTTCCGCTCAGGAGCAACAGGCAGCCACTCAGGGACACCAGGCAGCCTCTTCCTCCGGGCTCCCTCTCTCTTCCGATCGCCTCCCTGGAGAGGGAATGACTCCACGGGATGTGGATGAGTTGTTCGAGCATGCCCCGGCACCGCTCTTTCACCGCAGTGATGACGATGAAGAAGTGGATATGGTCCCCCTTATCGACATCAGCATGGTCTTGCTAGTATTCTTCATCATGATCCGAGCGGCGGGAGCGCTGGCACCTGTGGATGTGCCGGAAATGCGCTACGCTGGCTCCCTGGCGACTGATCCCGAAGCCATAACAATCGTCATCGACAAATACAACGAGGAGCAAGTGTACTACGCCGTGCGCCACGGTAAGGCTGCTCCCAAACCTAGTCATGATCTGCTACACACTCCCGAAGCGGCGTTACGCGCCTTGGACGAAATCTTGGCCACAGTGTCTCGGCCGCCGGAGGTGCGTGTTGCTTGCCACAAAGACCTGCCTTACGAGCGGATTGTGGAATTGCAGCCGGAATTGGAGGCCCGACACAAGAAGAACATGATCAACTCGTTTGTGGCTACTGTTGTGGAAGCCCCGCGAGAATAACATGGTGGATCAGAAGGCGGGAGGTCTGACGCCCAATAAACTCTCGGCACGGCTGAAGCAAAGGTGTCTCCTATGAGCAGTTGGCTGGTGCGACCGGAAGGATCACCCCAAGCTATTCGGTTAGCGAGTCCGGAAGAAGTGCTGGCCGGAATCCGGGAGGGGCACTGGCTGCCCAGCGATGAGGTCCAAGGGCCCGGCGAGAATCAGTGGCGGAGCATCGACACCCATCCCCAATTGGCCGACAGCGTGGCCGAGTGGCTCACCCCTCCGCGGCTGCAAGAGGATGAGACCCACCTCGATATGAATCCCCTCATCGACGTCTGCCTGGTCTTGCTCATTTTTTTCATCCTGACCATCACCTATGCTTCCCTCGAACGGGCGATTGATGTCCCCCCGCTTAACCCGGATAAGAAGGGACCGGCTCAAGTCAACTACAAAGACATCAAAGACCAGGTGTTTGTTGTCACCGCTCGGATGGATGGGAATCGACCGGTGGTCCGTATTGAGAAGCAAGAAGTTCCGATCCATCAGATTGCTAAAGAAATGAAGCGTATCATTGACAGCACGGGGCGGCGCGAGATGGTCCTGGATGTGGACAAAGCCGTACCATGGGGTATCGTGACTGCTATTTTGGACGCGGCTAAGGGGAACGGTGTCCGCAACATTCTCAACAACCGCCGGGGTTGAGGTTCTGATGATAGCAGAATCCCTACTTGCACGGACTAGAGGAGGGTTTATGGTAACAATGAGTAGCTCTGAGACGCGTAAACAGTTGCTCCAATAATCATGTCCACCTTGGCGCGCGCATACCTGGTTGTTCGCCGTGATGATGGCTACGGAGAAGTGTTTCCCCTACAGGAGGGTACACGGCATCGCTTAGGACGCGCTCCTTCCAACAAAATAGTCATCAAGGACGATCTTTGCAGCCGGGAACACGCCGAGATATACCCGGAAGGGGCAGACTGGGCCATTCGGGACCTCGGCAGCCTCAATGGCACGCTGGTCAATGGGGAGCTGCTCCGCAAGGAACGCGTCCTTCGCCCATTGGATGAAATCCGCGTAGGCCGGACTCGGCTGGTGTTCGTCGAAGAACTCGGGCAGTTGCCGGAATGGACGCCGGAGAATCAGCCTCGTGAAGCGGAGGGAGATGGATTTGCTATCCGCAAACGGCTGGGACAGACCCGCTATCTCCCTCCGGCAGGCAGCACCTCCGATTCGACCCAAACCGGACCGCGCATTGCTCCTGCCCAAGCGCTGGCCGTGCTGTACCGCTTGGCGCTGGACATGGCCAATTGTACGACTCCGGTGGAATTGTGCGAATTGGTCGTCGATGCTTTGTTCCGGGCAACACCCGCGGAAACGGCTGCTGTTCTGGCACTGAAAGAAGGGAACGAACTGGTTCCCGTGGTGTACCGTTGCCGCAATCCCAACGCTCCGCAAACCTACCATAAGGTCTCGAGTTTTGTCAGCCGCGAGGTGATGTCTGCCCGGCAGGCGATCCTGGCCGAGAACGTGGCCACGGATCAAACTCTCAAAACCCGCGAGAGCATCGCCGAGTTGCGCGTGGCCAGTCTGATTTGCGCCCCAGTGTTTTTCGAGAATCAACTTCTGGGTTTGCTCCATCTGTACCGCACCTCGCCGACGGTACCTTTGAATGCTGATGATCTGGAGTTTACTCTGGCCGTCGCCCGGCAATTCGGAGTGGTTTGGCAGCGGCTGCGGCGCGAGGCCACTCTGACCACGGAAAACCAGAGTTTGCGGAGCCAACTGCGGCTGGAGTCTGAGCTGATTGGGGAAAGTCCGGCTTGGCAGCGCGTCTTGGAACAGGCCATGCGTGCTGCCTTGACCAAGGCTACTGTCCTCATCCGCGGTGAAAGCGGCGTGGGCAAAGAGCTGGTGGCACGGGCCATCCATCAGGCCAGTCCGCGGCGTCATGGACCGTTCGTGACCCTCAATTGTGCGGCTCTGACGGAAACCCTGCTGGAGAGCGAACTGTTCGGCCACGAGAAAGGGGCTTTTACCGGAGCGACGGAACGCCTCATCGGAAAATTCGAATCCGCCGATGAAGGAACCATTTTCCTGGATGAAATCGGAGAAATGTCCCTATCCACTCAGGCTAAGTTCCTGCGGGTGCTGGAGGGGCATCCCTTCGAGCGGGTCGGAGGGAATGTGCCAATTCACGTCGATGTTCGCGTGGTGGCAGCGACGAATCGGCCCTTGGAAGAGGCCGTACGGGCAGGAACATTCCGGCATGATCTCTTCTTCCGCTTGCAGGTCATCCAGTTGGATGTTCCACCTTTGCGGGAGCGGATGGAAGATGTCCCCCTGCTGGCCGAACATTTTCTCAAACGCTTCAGCCGCGAGACGGGGCGGAAGTTCAAAGGATTTACCGCTGCCGCTTTAGACAAGCTCCAGCATTACCACTGGCCCGGTAATGTCCGGGAATTGAAAAACGTCATCGAGCGAGCTGTCGCGTTGGCTACGGGCCACGTCATCGATGCTACGGACATTTGGCTATCGCAACTCGATCTACCCTCAAGAACAGGAACGGGGCCGTCAGGATCGGCACCTGCCCGCCCAGATTTGCCGGGGAGTTATCAACCTCTGTCTCTCGATGAGCTAGAAAAACGGCACATCTGGGCTACGCTCCAGCACACCGACTGGAACAAATCCCAGGCGGCGGCTATTCTCGGTATCGAAAGGTCCACACTCGATCGCAAGATTAAAGCTTACGGCCTCACGCGTGAAGGAGGCCTCTAATTGCTTTCCCATCGGCCCTGACTTGAAGGCAATCTGTTCCTCCTGGCCGGATAACCGCCGGTTTGTTCCTGGATTGTTCCTGTTCCCTCTCTCGATTGTTTCTACTTCCTATCCATCACGGGAGTGCTTGAGGCTGTGGCGATTCCCACCAGATTTTTTGAGCTGCTGCAGAAAACGAGACAAGTCGTCCGGCAAAGGCATACTCCAGTGGAGAGGTTGACCCGTTGTCGGGTGAAGGAAACCCAGCTCGGCGGCGTGCAGGGCCAGTCGCGGGGCACCGCTCGGATCGTCCAGAATCTGGCCATCGAGAGTGTGGATGTAAACCTTCTCCCCGCAAACGGGATGTCCGGCTTCTGCAAGATGAATCCGAATCTGATGGGTACGTCCCGTCTCCAATCGGCAAGATACGACGGTATAACCGGGCAAGTGTTCGATGACGTCCACGTGAGTGATGGCCTCTTTCCCTCGATGGGGGTTGCGAGTGCTACCCCGGCGTCCATCGCCTCGGTCGCGCACCAGCCGTGAACGGAATGTTTGTCCTTTCATTGTTCCCACCACAATGGCGATATAGCGGCGAAAGACAGTGTGAGCTTGGAACTGCTGGCCCAAGATGCGTTCCGCTTCCGCCGTGCGAGCGAAGACGAGCAAGCCGCTGGTTTCCCGATCCAGGCGCTGCACCACTCGCAAACGTGGCAGCACATGGGGGGAATATTGGTAACGGGCCGCTATGGCCCATTGGGTCAGGTCTTCCAACGTTGGGCTTTGCCGACGGCGGCGTGAGGGCCAGGTGCGTTCCCGGGGATGCCGGACGGTGTTGATCCCCGCGGGCTTTTCCACCACGACAATTTGGTCATCCAAGTGGCGGAGGACGAGACGCTGCGGGTGCGCTGTTGCGGGAAGCGGCTGAGGGTGGCGAAGCAGTGTCACCGTTTCGCCTTCCTGGAGCCGCCGTGCATCATCGGTACAGACACTGCCGTTGATCTGGACGCGTCGCGCCGCGATGAGCCGCCGCACCTGGGTCCACGTCGGCCCACCTAAACGGGAACGCAGGACTTTGGCCAAAGTGTGGCCAGCTTCCTGTGGAGCCACGACAAAAGGAGCCAGCTCAAACTCTGTTGCCATAACAAAGGCCTCGTCTCAGACCCGGCGCAGGTCACGAGTGGGAAGGGGGAGGATTCGGGGCAGGGGAGGTTCTTTCCCGGCGGCGATGTCCCTTGCGTCCTGGACGATACCCGATGCTGGAGGCGGAGCCAGGTCCACTACGGCAGGGGGAATTCGTCCTTTGTTCTTCCCTGGCATGAGGCTGCGAGACCTGATGCTGGACAACAGCGTGGTAGTGATCATCCTCGACTGTCTTTAGCGGAGAAAACCGACGGCGGGCCAGAGCTTGGGGGGGCGGCTTGGCAGGGATCAGCCCGTCGCATCCCCCGATCAAATCGGCTCGACCGGCTTGGATCAGGGCTTCGCGGACCAAGAAGTAATTCTCTGGCTTGAAGAATTGCATCAAGGCACGCTGCCATTTCCTCTCGCGGAGCTTCCGAGCCACATAGACTGGCTGCATCGTCATCGGGTCTATGCCGGTGTAATACATGCAGGTAGCGATGTCCATAGGAGCGGGGATGAAGTCCTGCACCTGGTCCGGGCGGTAGCCGCTCCGCTTGAGATACAATGCTAATTCGATCATAGCCTGCAAGTCGCTTCCGGGATGCGAAGCGATGAAGTAGGGCACGATTTGTTGCTGGGGCTTTCCGGCGGCCCGCGACGCCGCACGGAACTGCTTCGTAAAGCGGTCGAAGTGAATCACGGGCGGCTTTTTCATGAGTTGGAGAACGCGAGGAGCCACATGTTCCGGGGCCACTTTGAGGCGGCCGCCGACGTGATGGGAGGCTAGCTCCTGCACATACTCCGGCGATTTCTCAGCTAAGTCCATCCGAATTCCTGAAGCTACGAACACCTTGCGGACTCCGGGGACTTGCCGAACGCGGCGCAGCAACTCAATCAACGGGCCGTGGTTGGTATCCAGCAGCTTGCAAATCGTGGGATGGACGCAGGAGAGTCGCTTGCATTTTGCCGCCACTTCCGGCCGGCTGCACCCCATGCGGTACATGTTAGCTGTCGGTCCGCCCACATCCGAAATGATTCCCTTAAACTGAGGGTCTTGAGTGAGGCGTTGGACCTCTCGCTCGACCGATTCCACCGAACGGCTTTGGATGATCCGTCCCTGATGCGCCGTGATGGAACAGAACGTGCAGCCGCCGAAGCATCCGCGCATGATGGTGATCGAATCCTTGATCATCTCAAAAGCCGGGATGGGTTCCCGATAACTGGGATGCGGCCGGCGAGTAAAGGGCAAGTCATAGATGGCATCCATCTCCGCTTGGGTCAGGGGCAGGTCCGGTGGGTTTTGCACCACGGCCTGCCGTTCATGAAACTGAACCAAGCCGGCAGCATTGTAGGGATTGGTATGGAGATGGATGAGGCGGGTCGCCCGCGCAAAAGCCACCTTATCCTCCCGGACTTCCTCATAGCTGGGCAGTTGTTCGTAGGTCCACGGATAGGGGCTGCGGTCGGGACAAAATTGCGACGCTTCTCGCGCCCCTAAAGGATACACGATCCCACGGAGGTCTCTCAGGTCACGTAAAGTTTGTCCGGCGGCCAGTCTCCGGGCGATCGTGACGATATTCCGTTCCCCCATCCCATAAACGAGCAGATCGGCCTTGCTGTCCAACAGGATCGAGCGCTTCACGGTATCTGACCAGTAGTCGTAATGAGCCAGCCTCCGCAGAGAAGCTTCGACGCCGCCCGCGATGATCGGCACGCCGGGGAAGGCCTCCCGTGCGCGTTGGCAATAAACGATGGTGGCACGATCCGGTCGCAAACCGATCCGGCCGCCGGGTGAGTATGCATCGTCGTTACGCACCTTCTTGTTGGCCGTGTAGTGATTGATCATCGAATCCATGTTGCCGGCGCTGATGGCGAAGAAGAGCCGCGGGCGCCCGAATTGCCGCCAGGGTTCGGCACTGCGCCAATCCGGTTGGCTGAGCATGGCTACACGAAATCCCGCCGCCTCAAGCACACGGTGCAGGATCGCCATCGCAAAGCTCGGATGATCAACGTAAGCATCCCCGGTCACGAAGACGACATCCACCCAATCCCATCCCCGTTGCTTCATCTCCGCGGCGCTCATGGGGGCAAGGGGATGATCTTGCGATGGCCGACCCGAAACGGCAGCTCGTCCGGCGGTGTTCCGCGGCAGATCATCCCACATGGGCAGCGGTGTTCGTGTACCAGCATTGACCGTTGTCATTGCTCAATCTCGTCCGAGGGGTGGAAAAGATCTTGTTGCTCCCCCGATGCTGACATTGTATGCCAGAATACGCTTGTACCGGATTTCCTCTTCTCTAGGCGGCGCGATAAGATGCTGTTCGTATCCTACAAGCCGGGCCGTCACGCGGTTGGATAGGCGTTCGTTGCCGACCGCAACAGTTAGTTTCGAGAGTACAGTGGAGGCTACCGTGAAAATTGTCCCTTATCGTGGCTGGAACAACAATCTCTGTCTGAGCAATGATGTCGCGGAAGTGATCGTGACCCTGGATGTGGGACCGCGGATCATTTCCTACCGCCTGCTCAACGGAGTCAATGTGCTGAAAAATTACGACTCCCAAATGGGCGGAACGGGTGAACCGGAATGGCAGATCCGAGGCGGGCATCGCTTTTGGATCGCCCCGGAGGACCTCACACGAACCTATTACCCTGACAATCGCCCCGTGCGATGGGAACCGTTGGGAGACTTGGCTGCTCGTTTTATACCGCCGCCAGAGGTGGAGTACGGCTTGCAAAAGATCATGGAAATCCAATTGGATCAGCGCTCGTCACGCTTGGATGTCAAATTGCAGGTCACCAATATCGGGACGGCACCGACGGAACTCGCCCCTTGGGGACCGACTGTTTTGGCTCCGGGAGGTGTCGAGATCATCCCTCTGCCGCCGAAGCGGCCCCATCCCGGCCATCCCCGCAATGCTCGCTCCCCGGCGGACTTTGCTCCCAATCAGGAACTCATCCTCTGGCCCTATTTCGACTTTGCGGACAACCGCTGGACCTTCGGCAGCCGCTACATTTTCCTCCGACAGGATGTCAATCGGGGGCCCACCAAAATCGGCTTGGCCCACCGGATGGGATGGGTCGGTTATCTCAATTCCGGCACACTTTTCGTCAAGCGCTTCGACTATCGGGAAGGGGCTGTCTATCCTGATCTGGGAACCCGATACCAAACCTTCAGCAATCAAGATATGCTGGAAATGGAAACAGTCGGTGAGTTGACCACGTTGCAAGTCGGTGAGTCAGCGACGTTGATCGAAAGCTGGGAGCTTTTCTCCCCCGTACCAGACATCCACAGCGAGGATGACGTGGATCGCTATATAGTCCCTCTGGTTGCAGGAACTTGAAGGCCACCAAGACCTGGGACCAAAAGTATCCTCGCTTGAACATTCCCTGGATTCGATCCTAGTAGGGTCCAATAACGTCTTGCCGCGCTCAGAGTGGTTCCAAAACGGAGGTAGGGGAGGGTCTTAAGGATTAGATGGGGACGAAGAATTGATGCAAGCGCCGTTGCTCAAGGTCCGTGACGTTATGGAATCTCAGCCAGTGACAGTTTCGCCCGACTGCCCCTTGCGCGAGGTGCTCCTTCTGATGAATGAGCGCCGCATCGGCTCCGTATTGGTTACAGATAGTGAACGACGCCTTCTCGGTATTTTCACGGAAAGGGACCTCTTGCGGCGGATCGTGGCAGCGCCCAGCGACTGGCTCTGCCATCCCGTCTCCGAATGGATGACCCCGCACCCCCACACGATTGGTCCGGACTTGGATTGGGAAGAAGCCATCGTGCGCATGGAACGGCTGCGCGTGCGCCATTTGCCGGTCGTAGAAAACGGAGTGGTAGTTGGTATTATCTCGACGCGATTGCTCATGGCACGCAGGACGGATTATCTCCACCGGCAGGTTGAAGCCCGTACCCGCGCTCTCAAGCAGTTGAACGACGAGTTACTGGCACGGGATGCCGAATTACGACACAATCTAAAAGCAGCAGCACGCTTTCAGACCCGCCTCTTGCTCCCTTCGGAACCGCCGACTTGGCCAGAGTTGAGTTGGGGAATTCACTATGCTCCCCTCGATCACCTGGGCGGCGATTATTACGATGTCGCCCGACCGGACCCTAACCACTTAGGCTTCCTCATCGCCGATGCCAGTGGCCACAGCATTGCTGCCATGATGGTGGCTATCATCTCCCGGATCGCCTTCAGCGAGGTCGCTCCGACAACGATTTCTCCGGGCCAGGTGCTAGCCGCCATGAACGAGCGCTTGCAAAATCTGGCCGATGACCGGTTCGTCACGGCTTTCTATGGAGTGCTCGACCGCTCAACGGGTCAGTTGACCTTCGCCAATGCGGGCCATCCGTCACCTTTGCACTTTGTGGCAGCGATTGGTGAAGTCAAGCTTCTGCGTGCCACGGGTTTCATGTTGGGCATTATGCCAGGAGAGCAATTTCGGGAAAAATGCGTTCAGCTTGGAGCAGGCGACCGCTTAGTCTTCTATACGGACGGACTGATCGAAGCTCGCAATGAGATCGGAGAAACATACGGCATGGAACGGTTGAAGGATTGTTTGCAACGCCATGGATATGAGTCTCCGGATTTTCTCTGCCGGGCGATCCTGGAGGACCAGCGCCGCTTCTGTGGGCAACAGCCGCTCCAGGACGATTTGACGCTCGTAGTGACAGCTTATACCGGACAGCCTCGTTGAAAATACCAATCTTACAAACATAGAGGTAAGGAAAATGAAATTTTTTCACCAATAGAGACAGATGGAACTGATGTATAAGGATTGTGCGGATCATTGATTCTCTGTCAAGGAGATGTGGCTAAGGGAGGTGTGCGATGGAAACTTCGACACGTCGGGAGTTCCTCCAGCAAACAGGAGTTGGCCTCGCTGTAGCTACTTTAGGAGGAAGTTGGGAGGGGACACAAGCCGCAACTGATGCGGTTGGCGGATTGCCTCCTCATCGTCCCCTGGAGGTCCCCGGAGTCCATGCTTACCCTGCCGAACACTCCCTCCACGCCGGCGAGACGCTCCAGCTCCACGTGAGCGCCAGTGTCCCTTACGATTTGGCCATTTGCCGTTTGGGACCGCGCTTCGACGACCCCGCCGGGGAGGAGGTGCTCGCGGAGTTCCTTGCACAATCCCCCGCACCTCACCCCATCCATCCCGGTTCGTACATCTATGTCCATAAATCATTATCGGAAGCGGTTCATTCTTTGAGTGTGGAATTGTGGATTCGTCCTTGGTATATATCGGAAACGCAAGCTATTCTTAGCCAATATGATCACCCTGACCAATGCTCATTAGCATTGATGGTCAATGCGAAGGGCCAGATCGTTTTCTACCTGGGAGATGGAGGGAAATATCATGCGGATGGAGAACATATATCCCCAGCGAAATCTCTGCATGTTCCTCAACCGAAAGGTCCATTGAATATACGTTGGCAACATCTAGTAGCAGTCTGGGATGGCCGGGTCAAGCGCATTTATGTCGATGGCCGAAAGATCGCCGAGTGGCGGTGGGAGGGAAAGGTAAACTGGTCTGCCGTACCCTTGCGTTGGGGGGCGGCAGGAGAGGCCGGTAAAGCCTCACACTTCCTGGATGCCGATGTGGCGATGCCGGCCATCTATTCTCGGGCTTTGAGTGAGGAGGAAATTCGCCAGCGATTTGCTGACAATGGATTGACAGTGCCCAAGGATGCCAGCCTGTTGGGCTGTTGGCCGCTGCAAGAGGAAAAAGGCGAACATGTCGCTGATGTCAGTGCGCATCAACGTCACGGAAGAATTATCAATCAAGGTATATGGATGATCGGTGGTCCCTCGTTTGATGCCAATGTGGCGCGATTTGGAACTTACGATCCGGCACAAGATACAAAACGTGGTCACGGATTACGGTTGGCATCCGACGACCTTTATGATTGCCGTTGGCCCGTTCGACATACATGGAAAATTCCAGAGGATGCCAGGCCGGGTTTGTATGTAGCCCGCTTCCGGTTTGAGTATGGCAAAACGGAGAGATATCAGTATGTAACCTTCATTGTCAAGCGGAGCAAGAATCGGCCTGCGGCACCTCTGTTGGTGTTAGCCGCCACGAACACCTGGCGGGCCTACAGCAGCACGCCGTTTGCGATACCGCCCGCGTCACGCAAACAAGTTTGGGGAACGGGAGGGATTACAAATGGTCCGACCAATCCACCGGCTTATAGCTTTTATCGCGCTCATGCCGCAGGGCAGGGCACCTTGCAGTTGGGGTTGCGGATGCCGTGGCCAGTAGCTAGCCCGTATGTGCTTTATGGCGGCCCTACAGAATACAGCCACCTCGCGCGGGCCGAGCGCCCCCTGCATGTTTGGCTGGAACAGAATGGGTACCTCTACGACATCATTAGCGATTACGATCTCCATAAACAACCCGATCTATTACGATCCTATCGTGCGGTCGTCATTGTCGGCCATAATGAGTATTGGTCCATCCCGATGTATGAAGGACTCCGCCAATACTTGCAGGGGGGCGGGCAAGTGATCAATCTGTCCGGGAACACTATCTTCTGGCGGGTCAGCTTCAATCCGGAGGGCACCATCATCGAATGCCGGAAGGTCGATGCTCCGGGAAATCAGATTCCTCCCCAGCGGCGTGGCGAAGCCTGGCATAGCCAGGATGGACGACGAGGGGGTTTGATGCGGGAATGCGGCTATCCCGGCTGGCAGCTCATCGGCTTGGAAAGCCTGGGTTGGAATAATCCGAGCAACCCGAAAAACTTCGGCCCTTTCGTCATTGAAGACCCCGACCATGCTTTGTTCCGGGCGCCGGAAAATCTCAAACTCCGCAAAGGGGATCGCATTGGCGAAGCTGGCGTGGGTAAGACCCCTGCTGTAAATGGGCATGAATTTGATGTTCGCGTATCGACACTGGCCAAGTTACAACAGCAGCCCAATCCTCCCGGAGGAAAGGTTCCTGAAGATCCGCCGGGCATCCGCTTGCTGGCCAATGGCATTGTACCCTGGAAGGAAGGAGGCGCCGCCTTCGACTATTTCATGCGTCCGGTGAAACCTGCCACGGACCAAGGCGGCGAGATGATCTATTGGGAGCGTCCGGAAGGGGGACGCGTCTTCAACGCCGGTTGTATCGGGTATGCCTGGGCCATGCTTGCTGATCCGCGTTTGCAAGGGCTGCTACGCAACGTCCTGGCTCATTTTGGTATCAAACCTCAACCCGAATAAGTCCTTGAGTTCCCTGGGGACTGCACCTGGACGCTCTAGCGGGATGGTCCTGAACGGGCCATGTTGAGCCTATCGAAGAGCGGCCGATCGGCAGCATGGATTTGGCGGGGTTCCAGGCCATGCTTGAGGGCCAGGGCGAAAGCCTCTTGAGCTTGTGAGGTCTGAGGCGGCGACTGCTCGAGATGCAGAATGGCCTTGTGGAAGTAACGTAGGGCGGTGGCCTCCAAGCGCAAGGCTTCCTGCAAGTCTTGCTCCGCTTCGGCCCACTGCTTCAAACTGATGCGTGCCCGGGCGCGGGTGTCGAGCAGATCACCTGTCAGGCCGACCTTCTGGATCGCGCGATTGACGAGTTGAAGAGCCTTTTGCGCCTGTTGGGGATCGGCGGCCAGCAACCACGCCAAGTTATTGAGCACGATAACCTGATCCGGGAATTCCTGTAGCAGGAGTTCATACTCACGGATTGCTTGTTCCAACTCATGACGCAGAGCATGATATTCCGCACGATAGAGCCGCACTGTCACATTCCGGGGTTCCTGTTGCAGGGTCTGATCGATCCACAGAAGAACACGCGATGCCACCGCTTCGCTGACTTGGGCATTGCGCACCAAGGCCAAGCCGGCTCCTGCTCGCACCTGCCCAGATAGGAAGGGTTCCAGACGTTGTAACTGTTCGAGGGCTTGATCCACGCGACCGGCATAAGCCAGCAGACCCACTAGGCCGATGGCAGCTTCCGGATGTTGTGGGACGAGCGCGGCATAGCGTTCCACAGCGGCCTCAATCATCGCCTGACCGGCGGGGCTATTTCGCACTTGGGGCAAGCGGACCAATTCATCGAACAATGAGGCGACTTGTCCCATGCGAGTCCAATAGTCCCCGCTGTTGCCCTCGGCGGCATAGGCATAACGTTCGACCCACTGCTGGGCTTTGTCTACTTGGCCGGATCGGCACCAGTACCGGGCCAGGACCGTGATGGCGCGCCAATCTGCGCCGTGGCGGAGTTCTAAGCGTTTGGCAAAAGTTTCCGCCGTCTCGTACTCCTCGGATTGGATCAGCTCTTCCAGGGCTGCGACCAGGTAATGCAGATTGTCGGGATCGTTGTTGAGCAGGGTTTGCAAGCAGCGGCGGCTTTCCGACCGGCGTCCCATCAGGCGGTAGAGCTGAGCCAGATCGTAAAGGTCTTTAGGGGCTTGACTTTTGCGCCAGGCTGCCTCCAAGGTTGATGCGGTCCGTTGCAGCAAGTGTTGCCGGGCCTCGCCGTCGAGAAAGCGGCTCAAGGTAGCGAAGACCTGGGCGGTGGCTCGCAATTCCGCCGCACTGGCCCCCTCATCCTCACGCGTTTGCTCCAAAAGATGGGCTGCTTGCTTGCGGCCCGCCTCAGTGCCTTGCAGGACATAGAGCAGT
This sequence comes from Thermogemmata fonticola, assembly GCF_013694095.1. Taxonomy (NCBI): domain Bacteria; kingdom Pseudomonadati; phylum Planctomycetota; class Planctomycetia; order Gemmatales; family Gemmataceae; genus Thermogemmata; species Thermogemmata fonticola. The sequence continues at coordinate 141,838 of NZ_JACEFB010000001.1, forward strand.
GCTAGTTGCCTCTGAGCCCAGACTCGCTCGCTGCGCTCCCGTGCCGGATGCCGGAGATAATCCTCCAGCAGTGTGATCGCCTCCGAATGGCGTTGTCGAGCCAGTTTCAGACTCAGCCTCGTTTGAAGGTAAACCCGCCGTTCCTCCGTACTCTCCAAGGCATTGATATCGGTCCCATCGGGAGCAGAAGCCGAGAGCGCCTCCCGCAGTACAGCCAGTGAGGCGGCGTAGGTCGAGCCGGACAGTTTGGTCCGTGCTGCCTGCATTTGCTCCGGTCCAAGTATCAGGGCGGCGCGCAGCCAATCGTCGGCATTCGCCCGACGGCTTTGAACAGCTTCGCGGAGCAGGGCAGTCGCTTGGGGAAGTTGCCAGCGTGCTGCAATTTCGCCCAGCCAACTGAGGCCGCCGGCTTGCCGCTCGACCAAGGGGCGTAATTGGTCGATTGCCCAAGCCCGCTGTTCCGCGGGCAGGGAAGCCACCAGTGCCTGAATCATGCGCCGGATTGCCAAAACTCCCCAACGGGGATCGCAGCGCAGGCGTTGGATGACCGCTTCCACGCGGGTCGTATCCTGACGCATAAGTAATTGGCGGAGCCACTCGTATGCCACAGCGAAATGAGTGGGATGCCGCTGGAAGGTACTGGCGAGTAAACGCGCGGCCTGCTCGTGCTGCTCCATCTGCTGGTGCAAGCGAGCCAGAGCGAGAGCTGCATCGGGCTGGCGGGGCAGGGGACCGAAGCGGGTGGTTAGACGCGACAGCAACTCCGCCGCTGCGGAGCGATCGGCATCATAGGCTTGACAGAGAAGTACATGTTCACCATCCGGCCCTAGTCGCTCCAATAGTACCTGATACGCTTTTTGAGCGATGGATTTCTGACCGGTTTGGACTCCCTTCTGGTATAAGCGCAGCCATAGCGTAGGGTCTTGCGGACGGCGTGCGGCCAGTTGTTCCAACAGGGCGATGACCTGGGATGTCTCCTCGGCCACCTCGAAGACATCGAGCAAACCGTGGAGCAAGCGAATCTGATCCCCGTCTGTCCAGCTTTCGACATGCTGGCAGAGCGTTAGCAAGGGCCGCATACGCCCCGGTTCGGAAACCATGATCGATCCGCGACCAAGCCGAATATCGAGTTGATCTCCACACGCGGCTTGAGCTTCTTCAGCCACTCCTAACGCCGCCGTACTGCCTTGCCACTCGGCTGTGGTGTGGATCAAGGCCAGCCAGAGGGGAATGTCGTTAGGCCGCCGTCCCAATTCGCGGCGCAACCGCTGGACCGCCTCGGCATATCGGCCCTGAGCACGCAGCACCTCGGACTGCAAAACCGCCGGTTCGCTACTGGACGGTGGAAAGCGGTTCGCCACCTCCTCAGCCACTTGTTCCAGACGCCGCCATTCGTCCGCTTTTCCCTGGTTGCAACGCAACAAGTGAGCTTGAAAGCGTACCCAATGCGCGACAATGGGACCCGACGAATAGGGGGAGTGGGCTGCTTGTTCCCACACCCGTTCCGCATCAGCGAATCGCCCGGAGTCGAGATAGAGTTGTCCCAATCCATGCAAAGCTTGCACATTGTGGGGTTCGACAAGTAGGACGCTTTGGAAGGATTTCTCCGCTTCTTCCCGTTCTCCGATTTGTTCCGCACATACCGCGCGTAGGAGGTGCAACTGTATCCCCAAGGCCGTTAGGCGTTGCACCTCTGGCTGTAACTGGTCGATCAGTCGCATGGCTTCCGACCAGTTCTGATCACGCATCGCCAATCGGATTTGCAAATAGCGCCGGGGAATCGCGGCTGTGGAAGAACTCGGCAAGCGGCGGAGGATCTCCGCAGTTCGTGCCTTGTCCCCTTGTTGGATCAGCAGGTCTGCCAAAGGAATGAGCAAGTCCTGGGCTTCGGGAAGTTGCCGCAAGCCCTCTTCCAGGATGGCGATGGCTGCGGGGATGTTGCCACGACTGACTTCAAGCCAAGAAGCGGCTCGCACAACACGTATCTCGCGCGGATACAGATGGCGAGCTTCTCGTAGCAGATACTGAGCCACATCCCAGCGGAAGCGTCGCTGATAAATCTCGGCCAATAGCAGAGTCGCTTCGAGATTTTCTGGGTCCAACTCGCAGACTCGCTGCAAATGCTTTAGGGCGACGCCGCTATCCCCGCCCCCCGCGGTGCTGTCCTCCGCCAAGTACGTTTCAAACCGCGCCCGTGTTAGATGGGCTTCTGGGTCGGATGGTATAGCCTTGACCATCTGTTCCAGGACTTCCCGTGCTGCCGAGGGGTCATTCAGATTTCGCCACAACAATTGAGCCAACCGCTGGTAGGCGAGCAATTCCTGAGGAGCTAGTTGCACGGCTTTTTCATAACAGCGGCGAGCTTCAAGCAGCCGGTTCAAGCCAGCTTGGGCGGCTCCCAATTGCTGCCAAAGTAGTGGGTCTTCGGGGTAGGTCTTCAGCAGGGTTTCCGCATGGACCAAGGCATCGGAATAGCGGCCAATCCGCAGAGCTGTTGCCAGTGCTTCCCGGCGGATATCGTGACGTTGGGGGTCGGCGTGCAGAATCTGATCGTACAGGAAAAGCACTTCCGCGAGTGTGCGCCCTTGGGAGTGGCGCTGCCGTAGCAGTTGGGCCAAGCGGATTCGGGCCTCGACATCGTCCCTGCGAAACTCCAGATACTGGCGGTAATAATGGATGGCAGCATCGAGCCGATGTTCGTCCTCGGCCCGCTGGGCTTGTGTCAAGAGGGCTTCGGGAATCCGTTCGGCCTGCAACTGATGCAAACCCCACAGTGCCCCCGTGAACAGGAGCAAGATGAGGGTCAAACGGATCAGGAAGCGCTTGTTGATTGTCGGCATAGATGCTGCATCCTTGCGAGAATCTGCGGTGTCAGGCGGCTGGATTGTGCACAGCCTCGTCGTCCTTGCTCCCCTACAACGCGGTATCCTACGCCGTCCGCGAGGATGAAATCAAGACTGGAAACGCAGGTGGAAGAGGCTGGGAACCGGTAATAGGTTCCGAATTAGACTTGACCTGCTGGCGCGGCAATCGCGTCACTTATCTTGTCCGTTTTTTTCGTCTTTACGAGGTGGAGTGGAGGTGGAAGTTCCAGAGGAGGACGGCGCGAATTTGCCCGCTTTGAACTCGGCTATCAGCGGAACAATAATCTCCGCCGGCAGAACATGGGTCTCGACCCGCCCGGCGCGAGCAATACACAAGCCGAGGACATTGCCATCGAGGTCCACTACAGGTCCGCCGCAGTCGCTGGGCTTGAGGAACATATCGGTTTGTAGAATCAGTGGAAAGCCGGTCCGCCGACCGGAGAGTGTTCCGCCTAAGCGATTCTGAATATCGCTACGATCAGGCATGGTTTGTTCGCCGAGTGTGACTTCGACAGTGTGTTCCTTTCCGTCACGCAAGTATGTCACCCGAACCTTATCGTTAGGGCGAGAATTTTCCAAAGCATCGCGTAGGGCTTGCCGTCCCGGTGTTTTCACTCCGTTGACGGCGACGATGATATCCCCTTCTTTCAGGCCAGCTTTGGCCGCCGCGCTATTCCGCTCGACGCGGGTGACCTTCGCCCCAATCACCTTCCCCGTGTCATCCGTCGGGTCTTCCGCCGTCATGAACACACCCAAATAGCCGCGATTGAGATTGTCGATCATGGCGTCAGGACCTGTAGGTTTACGGGTGACCGCACTGACAATCCCCACCGCGACCGGCTCGCTTTTGATGTCAATAGCTGCGACCCAAGCTCCAGGCTTGACCTTCCGACTGTCTCCGAAACGCAGCGGTTTGAGGTTACGCACATCGACATGGAGCATCGCCAAATCCGTCGGCCGATGCGATCCCACAATCCGAGCTGGAAACTCGGTGCCATCCACGAACCGGACCGTGATATTCTCCCCGGATCGTAATTCGCTGGCCTTGGTTAAGATGTAACCGTCTGCGGCAACAATTGCTCCGATCGCCACGTCCTGATCATTGACCCGCACGCGTACTGTAGAGTCCCGTACAGGCTCAATCACGCTGCGGAATGGGGCTAGCAAGCGGGAGTTATTGGACAGTTGCGCCCACCCCGGTGCGGACCACAACCCAGCAATGGCGAGAGCAAACAGGAAGCGATACATCATCATGGGAACCTCACACACGATGCCACCTTTTCTAAGGGAACAGGAACCGAACCTGTGATGCTTAACTGCCACCGGGACGCCGACCGAGTTTCACGGACAGCGTCATGATGGTCGTGCCCCGGCGGATCGTCAGCTTGATTTCATCCCCGGGTTTATATTTCGCCATCATTTCTCGAAATTGTTTCACGGATTTAATTGGCTGGCCATTGAACTTGGTGATAGTGTCTCCCGCTTTCAGGCCCGCTTGACCCGCCGGGGTGTTCGGCTCCACTTCTTCCGTAATCCAGGCATCGTCTTCCTCGTCGTCCGGGAACACCACCCCCAGGAATGGTGGACTCTGTGCAGGTTGACCGGGTCGCGAAGGCCGACCCACAACTTCGCCAGCCACCAAAGCCTTCCACTCCATTTGGAATTTCTCGATGGGAACATGGATGTTCTGATTTAAGGTCAAACCAATGCGGCTATGGATACCCACGACTCGGCCATCCAAGTCAAAAAGCGGACCTCCCGAATCTCCGCCTACGAGGGCACAGTTGGTTCTGACCAGCTCGGAAATGACATTTTCCACGCGCCCCAAACGAGCTACGGGCGGCCGATCCGTTTTCGGACCGCCGGGATGTCCCAATGCGACCACCCATTGACCTCGCTTCAACTCCTCGGATTTGCCCAACGGGACGGCTGGCCATTTGCCCCCAATCGGACCAGGATCCGTGATTTGGACCATCCCCGCATCGGTTTTCGGATTGATCCCCAACGTCTTGCCATTCACTTTCCGTCCGTCCGATAACACGATCTTGCAGGCACGCCCAGCTTTGTAGTCCGCACCCTTGGTGAAGGGACTATCACCCGCAATCACATGGGCGGCCGTCAGAACCAAGCCATCCTCGCTGACAATCACACCGCTGCCGGCTCCGATGCCGATGAGTATGCCCACCGTCGAGGGGGTGCACTTTTCGATGACCTGTTGAACCCGATTCTGCAAAGCACGCAGTTGTGAGACATCGGTCGGAAAATCAGTGCGATCTGTTGGCCAAGTGGTGTCTTCAGCCACAAAAGCCCCCGATCGGGTTGGCAGCAAGGCAATACCCAGCCCCAGCACCGCAAGGGCTTGGATCATGCGCCACTTCATATGTGGGATCATTTCAACTCCTTACAATCTCCCAAACTCGCGCACGGCTTTTATCGTGCCAACGGCGGAATAATTATCCGGCGCCATTTCCTCCGTTATCCATTTTTCCGCTCAATCTGCCCTGTTGCAACACCTCTTATGAATTTTCGGCGAAAATGGCCCCTTACAGTCCACCCCTTCAGCGTTTACTAGCGAGAATGACCGGCGTGCACGTAAAATCTCCCGGAAGTCGTCGCACTTACCTGGAGTTACCATTATCCGGGATAGCGCTTACCGGAAGCATTGGGTGCACGAACCGCTCTTGGTACCCGCTCCGTACCGAGAGGAACGAGGTGGGCGGCTTCTGGAACAGGTGGCTTGGTCCATCGACCGACTTGGCCGCCGCCGCCAGGAACTCCCTTCACGAGTCCACGAGTCAAAATGTACCAGCAGAAAAAACAGTGATTGCTAGTCGCACCGGGCAACGCCGCGGGATTCTCTGCCAATATCTGATCCCGCAATGCTGACAACCCGTGGCGGAAGATGGTACCCACCACCGGGTGCCGCCGAGCACGCCGTATGATAGTCCGGACATCATCACGGTAGATATTGCCGATGGTGAGTTGATCCAGGTCCGAGGCAAAGCCACAGCACGGCTTGACGTCTCCGCGAGGATTGACGATCAGGGCTTGACCTGGACCCTCGCAATAATCTTCGATGAACCATTTGCCATCCCACGGCTGGCCCGGCAAGTTTTCGGCTCGTTCCACGGGCGCCAAATGGTTCCAGCACAGCGTCATCGTCAGGGTGTCACTCACCAGCAAATAACGGCCGAGCACAGGGGAATATTCCACCACGGCGTTGAGTGCACGGGCTAAACGCTGAATAGGTTCCAAACCGGTATCGGGACTCCTACTGGCATAACTGAGAGAAAGTATTGTATCGGAGGCAAATACGTCCCGCACAATGCGACAGAATTGTGCCAGCTTTTCGGTGTGAACGCCATGGAATTTATCGACGGAAAGCCCGATTTTGCCGTGGTAGCCAGCGTCGCGTAATTGGGTCAGCACCCGGCGCAAATGCTGCTCCTCCTCGAACCACACGCCGTTAGTCATGAGCTTATCGAAGCGGAATCCGAGTTTGGCAGCACGACGGGTGATCGTGATGAGAAAGTCTGGGCAGAGAAAGGGTTCGCCTCCAGTGAAGCCCAAACGTCGGATACCTTCGCTGGGACATTGTTCTAGAAAGCGGAGGGCAGCGGTAACATCCAATTGGTCCGTCCATTCGATCGGTACGCAGCAGTGAGGGCAAGCCAGATTGCACTGATAGGTAGGGGCGAAAGAAAGATAGTCGGGTCGAAACGTGCGGCGTTTCGAGCAGCGGCTATCGTGCTGAATCCAATCTCGGCTCAAAGTTGACCCCAGCTTTCAGAAATTAGACACATCTGATGGCCCAAGTATAGTTTACGGAATGTTCCGAGCGAAACCGAGTCGATGGACATTTTATCAGAATAAACTAGAAGGTGAAGGTGAGGTTATCCGGGAAAGCAGGGAGGAAGGCGGAGATGGAGGTATCCCAGAAGGGACGAGGCGAGGCAAGGCGCAAGGACACGGCAGAATTCATAAAGCGAAGGGTGGGAGGCTGGTGATTTAATCAAACATAATGATCATTATCGGACGTTAAACCTCCCCACACTCGATCCCCACCCACCGCCCGAACCGCTTCCTACGTCACAATCTGAAAACCTTCCATCGCTTCATCCGCAACTGCGTAGCTTTCCTCCCCTTCGATGTATCCCCGCATTGCCTGCCGTAGATGTGATAAAAATTGCTCCACGCCCTCATCATCCCCTTGGACCCACAATTGCACTCTCCCGTCGGCCAAATTCCGCACCCATCCCTGTACGCCGTATCTCCTCGCAAGTCCCGCTGCTGTAACGCGGAATCCGACCCCTTGCACCCGGCCACAATAATAGATTATTCAGGCCATTGTCTCCCCCTCCCGATCGGGATGATTTCCGCTGGCCATATAGCACTTGTTGCTTACCGAGCTGGCAAGTCTGCTGTCTATCTGTCGCGGAGCATTTCCCGGGCGGCGTTGTATCCGCAGGCCCCCATCACGCCCCCTCCGGGATGCGTCCCCGCCCCGCACAAATACAGGCCACGTATAGGTGTCCGATAATTCGCATATCCCCCCACAGGACGGAAGCTGAACATCTTATGCAAGCTCATGGCCCCGTGCATGATGTTTCCACCTGTGATTCCCCAAACCTTTTCCATATCCGGAGGAGGTATGACCATCCGGTGCAACACGCTGGCCTTGAATCCCGGAGCATACTCCTCCATCACGTCAAAGCAGCGGTCTGCGAAGCGATCTTTTTCCTGATCCCACGTCGTGCCTTTGAGGTGATACGGTGCGTATTGGACAAACATGCTCAAAATGTGTTTTCCCGGCGGAGCGAGGGAGTCGTCCAAGGCCGTGGCCATGGTGCATTCCAGCATCGGATTTTCCGCCCAACGGCCGTATTTGGCATCATCATACGCCCGCTCGATGTAGTCCAGGTCCGGGCAGATGTGCATCGTGCCGTGGTGCTGCGGGCCAACCCCCTCACCCGGCAAGCAGCGAAAGTTCGGAGGCCGGTCCAAAGCTACGTTGATTTTCACCGTAGCGGAACTGAAGTCGATGCGGCGGATGGCCGCTACGAAATCCGGGGGCAGTTCCTTTTCCTCAACGAGGCGTAGAAAGGTGACGTGAGGGTCGGCATTGGAGGCGATTTGCCGCGCCCGCAGCTCGGTTCCATCACGCAACGCCACCCCATAAGCTTGGCCGTCTCGTATCAGAATACGGATCACTTCCGCGTCTGTGCGGATCTCCGCCCCAAAACTTCTGGCAGCCGCCGCCAAGCTCTGGGCGATCATCCCCATCCCACCGCGAACATACCCCCACACCCCCCGCACGCCATTGCATTCCCCCATGACATGATGGAACAGCACGTAGGCGGTTCCCGGCTGCGAAGGGGAAGCAAAGGCACCAATCACCGCATCGGTGGCCAAGGTGGCTTTGAGCGGCTCGGATTCGAACCAGCGTTCCAGTATAGGGCGAGCTGCGCCAGTCAGAATCTCGACAGCTTCATTCGCTAGCGGTATCCCCAACTTGCGGAACTTCCAGCCCAATTCCGCGATTCTCCAGAGATTCCCCGGTCGGATTGAGAACGGATCCGGCGGTGTTTGCATCAACCACGGTTCCAGAAAATGGGCAAGGCGGCTAAGCATTTCTTCGTAGCGTGGGTAATTCTCAGCGTCTTTCGGAGAGAATTTGGCAATCTCTTTCAAGGTTAGGTTCCGATCCGGACCCATCATGAGATAACGGCCATCGAGCAATGGTGTGAAGGAGGACGGGTTCCTCGGAATCATCTCGAAACCGTGGCGTTTGAGGTCTAAGTCCCGAATGATTTCCGGGCGCAAGAGACTGTTGACATAGGCGGCGGTTGAGACTTTGAACCCGGGCCATAACTCCTCGGTAATGCAACAGCCGCCGAGAATCGAGCGGCGTTCCAGCACCAGCACGCGGCGCCCTGCCCTCGCCAAGTAGGCAGCGCAGACTAGACCGTTATGACCACCGCCAATGATGATGACATCGTAGTCGGATGGCATGGCAGCCCCCTTGTGGCACAATATGCCCCGTGAGTAAGCACAACCGCGGGATAGTGCCCGACACTCTCAGTGATAGCAGGGGCCAAGGCGAAAGCCTACCGGCACGAGCTGTACCGGCACGACCTTCCGATGAGTAGCAGTAGGATTGGTAATAGCGGATCGCCTAATTCGAGCGGAATCAGTAATCGCGGGTTTCGTGCTCCGCTCCGCCATGTTGTAGATGGACCTGTTTATACCCTCCCAGCAGCCAGAAGTAAAGGATCAGGACCAGGAAACCGGCGGCCAAGGTGGCGGGCACGACGGCTGTATAAAGCAAGGCCATCTTGGCGCCGTAGAGCCGAGCTTGGGGCAGAATGTGTTGGTCCTCTGAGAAGTGGGGCAACCCTTCCTGCACCCACCATTGATACAGCTTGCGGAGATTTTCTTCGAGTTTGGGTTCGACGGGCCGGCCTTGGCGCTTGAGGGTCTCGATGGTTTCCAGATCGCTTTCCAATGTCGTCTTCTGTTGGGGTCGGGGTTTACCATTCTCATCCAGAATGGCCGCGTAGTCTTGAAAGACTTTCAGCCGAGCGTTGTCGATGCCTGCCACCTTCGGCGCCACCTGTGGGAAGAGAGAGGAGAGAATGGGGAAACCTTTGAGGTCGGGTTGTCCGGACTCCGTGCGGGCCTTATAGCGCTCGTAAGTCTGCTGCCGTTCGGGTGTCTCCTGCAAGTAGGACACGGCAAAGTAGTCTTGCTTATAGCCGATTCCTGGTCCTCCGAGGATACCGGCACTGATCATGCCAATCCCCCCACTCAAGCCTAATGCCAAGGCGCCTCCCTTGGGAAACCGCTCGGAGATTACCCCCAGCAGTGTTGGCCAGTAGAACGTCTTGCCGATGCCGTAGATGGTGACGGCCAAAAGCCAGGGCCAGATGGAATTGATCGCGGGATTGCCGAGCAGATACAAACCGACGACCCCCAACACCGCGCTGAAGAAGAGCAAGCCCACAGGGTTGATCTTGTGCACGATGGGACCTGCGAAGAAACGGAGGGTAAACATCAGGATGTTAGTCCAGATGAAGGCCAAAGTGGCTTGCGTCTGATTCTGAACCACTTGATCGGTGATGTTGGTGATCCAGCTATCGGTCCCCAACTCCACGTAGCCGACCAAGGCATGCATGATGTAGAGTAAGGCCAGTACCCAACTGCCAATGCTGAAGTTGGTGTACCAAGCGAAGACCAACCAAATGACCAAGGCAATCCCGCCGCCGAGATAACTCAGAATCATATCCCGTTTTTCCGGATCATCAGTGCTTATGGCTGGACCGACCACACTGGGTAGAAAACTGGCCAACGCCATAGCAATCATGACAGCGGCGAAGGTAAAGCCGAACAAGCCGATGGTCTTCATCATGTCCGAGACGGACACACCAGCACTCTTGGCTTCAGAACTGGGGAAGCGCCGGCCGACCATCATGATTCCGTAGATGAAAACCGGGATCAGAAAAACTCCGAGTTTATATTCCCAGCGGATGTCCGGCGCAAACTGTTTGAAACCGAGCATGATGACAGCACCGAGAATCAGCCCTCCCGGCCAGCCGGCGTGCAGAATGTTGAGCCAGTGTGTCTTGTTCTTGGGAAAGAGGGTGGCGGTCAGGGGGTTGATCACCGCTTCGCAGGTTCCGTTGCCCAGGGCAAAGAGCCACATGCCCAAGTTGAGACAGTAGAAGGCCCCTTCCTTGCCGTACTGATTGAAAACAGGCGTGGCGGCAAAGGTGACCACGGCGGAGAGTGTATGGAGCAGAAACGCCACCACCATGAGCTTGCCGTAGCCGAAACGGTCGGCCAAAAAGCTGAAGAAAATGATGGCGAGGCCGAAGCCGACGAGTCCTCCCCCGGTGATGGTTCCCAATTCGGTTTGGGTGAACCCAAATTGATTGCCCCAATCTTTGAGGATTTCCACCCCGCGGACCGAAAACCCGATCCCCGCAGCAATCAGGGTGAAAAAACTGGCCCAAAACAAGATTTTGTCATTCAGGGTGGGGCCGTTGGACGCAGCAGGAGCTGTCGTGCTCACGGATTCTCTCCGGTTTGCGGGCGACGCCACTTACTGGCTCGTCGACCCAAAGCCTGGTACGCCGATGACTTCAGGGAAAAGCGTGCGAAAGTTTACCCATGTGTCAAGAGGGAAGCTAGGGAAATACGCCACCCTTGGGAAAAAATCGCCGCCTCGCAGAGCCAATTGCGGAAATTGTAGCGATTCTGCCAGGCGTAGCGATTTTAACTTGGCCAAAATGGGTACACCAGCTGACTTATTCAATCCCAGGGAAGTTGCTCTGCCACAAACTCCGATGGCAGAGATATGAGACGGACATGGCCAGACAATGGCGATCCGCTACAAACCTGGAACGTCGTGGCCCTGATCAAGGGACACGAACGGTTTATATTCGTTTACGACGCGATGAGCCGGGAGATGCTCATCGACGAGATCCGCTACCGGGCAGCGGACCCGGACTCGCCGATCAATTGGCAGGATGCCACATTACTCACGCAGCGCATTCGCCAGGACTCCGAAGGCTTGCATCCCCACCACCCCTTTATCTCGTCACACTCCGACGAATCCTACCGCTTCGATTCTCCGGAAAGCCCATAAGGGGGAATAGAGCAACTTCGGCGATGAAAGGGTGGTTTCAGGAGGTGCTGACGGCTAGGAAACCTGGGTGAGAGTGTCATTGAAGTACCGCAACCGGGATGGAATTCCTTGACTCTTGAACAGCATCTGGCGGACTTTTTCCTGCATCTGAGCATAGAGCGGAACGCCTCTGCGATGACGATCAAGTCCTACCGCGAGGACTTGATGCAATTGGTGTCCTATCTCCGGGAGCAGCGCCGGAAAACTGCCTTGGAGGTGGCAGACTGGTCGATGCGAGCCTTGCGTGGCTGGCTCGTCTGGCTGCATGAGCAGGGGTATTCGCGCAGTACGATTGCCCGGCGGCTGGCTGCGGCGCGCGCCTTTGGCCGGTTTCTCTGCCGCCAGGGAGCACTTCAGATCAATCCAGCTCAAAGCCTGCGGGGGCCGCGCCAAGAGCGGAAACTGCCCCAGTTCCTCACCCAAGAACAGATCCGCCGACTTTTGCAGGCCCCCTTCCCCGGAACGTGGCAGGGTGTGCGGGATCGCGCCATCTTGGAGGTGCTTTATTCGGCAGGACTGCGCGTCAGCGAACTCGTGGGACTGGATTTGGACGATGTCGAGCTTCGGGAAGGTTTTCTGCATGTTCGGGGGAAAGGAAAGCGGGAACGGCTGGCGCTCTTAGGACCGGCAGCCCAGCAGGCCCTGACGGAGTGGCTGACGGCTCGTGAGGCGTTTTTGCAACAGCGGAGAACTCGTCAGACACCCGCCGTTTTCGTGAACCGCTTCGGGACCCGGCTGAGCAGCCGCAGCGTCGGACGGCTTTTGCAAACCTATTTGCGACGAGCCGGCATCGAGACTCGAACCAGCCCGCACACACTACGGCACACCTTCGCTACTCATTTGTTGGATGCGGGTGCCGACATCCGAGGTGTTCAGGAACTACTCGGCCACAAGCAATTGACAACGACGCAAATCTACACCCACGTATCGACCCGCCGCCTGCGAGACAGCTACCGCCAAGCGCATCCGCGAGCTTAGCATGCCTACACGGAGGACGGACCGGCTCAAGGAATGACACACCCCGACAGTTTGACACCGAGGAATGTTGTATGAAAATCCTGCACCGGCCCCTCTGGCCTACCGTGACACTGGGGTTCCTCATCGCTCTTCCCTCCTCCGCTTGGCCGCAATGGTTTCGCAACACCACTGAGGTTGTCCGGTGGGAAACGGACTACAATGCGGCACGTCAGAAAGCGGCGGAGAAGGGCTTGCCGCTCTTTGTGATCATCGGGACGGAACATTGTTTTTATTGCCGCAAACTGGAACATGGCCCCTTGCGGGAAGCGTCAATCGTTGCTCACCTCCAGCGGCATTTCGTTCCCTTGAAAATCGACGCGCAGCGGGAGGTGGAACTAGCCCGTGCCCTGCGCGTGCAAGTTTACCCGACGATCGTACTCGCCGGACCTGATGGCAAAATTCATGCCTTCATCGAGGGATACCAGGACAGCCAGCGGTTGGAGGAACATTGCAAGCGGACGCTGTTGGCCGTCCATACGCCTCAAGGTCCCGCGCGGGATTTTGAGCAAGCCTCTCAAGCGCTCTCCAGCGGGGATTATCCGCGGGCCATCGCTTTGTTGCGCCAGGTGAGCCGGGAAGCCAGAGATCAACCGGTCGCTCACAAAGCCCGGCAGTTGCTCGAACAGATTGAAAAGCAGGCCGCTCAGAAACAGCAACAAGCGCAGGAGTTTCTAACTCAAGGCCAGACCCGCGAAGCGCTAGAACTTTTGAGCGAAGTCGTCCGGCGCTACGCCGGGACGACCGCTGCGGAGAGTGCGGCCGAGCAGATGCAACGCCTGACGGCTCGAACGGAGGTCCAGCAGCAGTTACGCCAGCGCAGTGCTCAGGAACTTCTCGCCGCGGCACGGGAGGATTTCCGACGGCAGCAGTACTACGATTGCCTGCTCAAATGCGAACAATTGCAAAGCGGATTCCCCGGCCAGCCGGAGGCCCAAGAAGCGGGGCGACTGGCGGCGGAGATCAAAAAACATCCCCAATATCTCTCCCGTGCCTGCGAACAATTGCAGCAGCGAACCGTGCAGTTGTCCCTCGACTTGGCCGAGGCCTGGCTAGCTCAAGGGCAAACGGCCGAAGCCATCGCTTGTTACGAGCGCGTGGTCCGCCTGGCTCCCGGTTCGCCTCAGGCCCAAGCGGCGTCTACCGCCCTGAACCGCCTCAAGACCCAAGGGACGGGAACACCAGCGGGGGGGACTCCCACAGGCATGGTCAAACCCTGATGAAGGTAGCTGCCCGTCTTGTCGGAGATACCTGCCCCTGATGAAATGACCGTGTGGATGCATTCGGACGGGGACAACGGCGGTTCATTTTTCTCGGCACCGGCACCTCGGTGGGTGTTCCCGTCATTGGTTGCTCCTGTCCTGTCTGCCGTTCATCCAATCCCCGCAATCAACGTTACCGGGCTTCCGCTCTCATTCGCACGCCTCAGGGAAATATCCTGATCGATACCACACCGGAGCTGCGCTTGCAATTGCTGCGGGAGCAGGTCGATTTGGTCCACGCGGTTTTGTACACCCACTATCATGCTGATCATCTTTTCGGCCTCGACGATGTGCGCCTGTTTCCCCTCCACTTGAAAGGCCCGTTACCGATCTACTGCACCGACGAAGTGGAAGAAGTTATCCGCCAGGCCTTTGCCTATGCCTTCCATCCGGCGGGGGAAGAGTTGCCCGCGGGGGTGTTACCCAAGCTAATCTTTCACCGCATCGCCACGGAACCGTTCCGGGTCTTGGAGGAGTGGGTCACGCCGATTCCCCTGCACCACGGCCGCTTCAACGTGTTAGGATTCCGCATCGGCAATATGGCCTACTGCACCGATGTCAGCGGAATACCGGACCGGAGTTGGCCCCTCCTAGAGGGACTGGATGTTTTGATCCTGGATGCCTTGCGTCCGGGGAAACCGCACCCGTCGCACTTTTCCTTAGAGGAAGCCCTAGGTGTGATCGAGCGGGTTCGGCCACGGCAAGCCTACCTGACCCATATGAGCCACGCGATGGACTACGACGTTCTGATCCGCCAACTCCCCCCGCATATTGCCCCGGCTTACGACGGGCTGAGCTTTGACTTTTAGCTGAGAGTAACTGGACTTTCAAGGAAAAGTAACTGACAGGCAGCGGGCAGCACTCTAAGAGTTCTCCGATAAGCCGGTAAAATTTTCTCCGAGGGAGGAGTTAGGCACATGCGGGAAGCACCGGCAGACCTGCGAGAGCGATTGGAACGGCAGAACCAACTCCATGTGCTTTACGGCTGGGAGAAGCTCAGCGGCGTGCAGCGAGCCGGTTTGATCCGACAGTTAACCGAGGTACCTTGGGAGAAAGTCCTAGGCTTGGCCGCTTCCGGAGCAAAGCTTGCCCCTTCCCTCTCCTGGCAAGAGTTGCAACCGGCACCCTGGACACCTGCAGTGGCGACTGCGGAGGAACGCGCCGCCGGGGAAGCGGCCTTACGCCAAGGCCTGATCGCGGCCCTCGTGGTAGCCGGTGGACAAGGCACTCGCTTGGGCACCGATCAACCCAAAGGGACTTTCCCCATCGGTCCGCTCTCCCGTGCGTCCCTCTTCCAAATTCATGCCGAGAAAATCGCGGCGCTATCGCGGCAATACGGCCAGCCGCTTCCCTGGCTGATCATGACCAGTCCCGCGACGGATGCCGCAACGCGCGAGTTCTTCGAGCGGCACAGCTATTTCGGTTTGGCCCGTGACCAAGTCCGCTTCTTCCTTCAAGGGACGATGCCCGTCGTCTGTGCCCGAACGCGCCGGCTACTCCTGGAGGCTCCTGGCCAGCTTCTCCTCAGTCCCAACGGCCACGGCGGCACCCTGAGCGCTCTGGCAGAACATGGTTTGCTGGACGAATTAGAAAGCCGGGGTATTGAGCACATTTTTTACTTCCAAGTGGACAATCCTCTGGTGCGGGTCTGCGATCCCGGGTTTGTGGGACGGCATGTACTGTCCCGTGCTGAGGTCTCCTCCAAAGTCGTGCTCAAAGACCAACCGCAGGAAAAGGTCGGTATTTTTGCCCGCCACCAGGGCCGATGCGTGTTGATTGAGTACAGCGATCTGCCGGCGGAACTCGCTCAGGAGCGGGAAGCTAACGGGCGACTGCGTTATGCCGCAGGGAACCCCGCCATTCATATTTTCCGCCGGGACTTTCTGCAACGTGTCCTGAGCTTGGGGGAATTGCCGCTGCATGTGGCGCATAAGGTGGCAGCCCACTTCGACCCGGATACGGGCCAATGGGTGACACCCCCGACCCCCAACGCTTTCAAGTTCGAGCAATTCATCTTCGATGTCCTGCCCCACGCACGCCAGTGGCTGCTGATGGAAACCCCCCGCTCGGACGAATTCGCCCCCCTGAAGAACGCCGAAGGGCCGGATTCGCCCCTGACGGTCCAGCAAGCAATGGTGGCACTTCACCGCCGCTGGTTGCTCCAAGCCGGCGTCCCAGTGCAGGATTGGCCGGTGGAAATATCGCCTCTGTTTGCCCTGAGTGCTGAGGAAGTGATGCAACGGATCCCTCCGGGCTTCCGCTTGACAGGTCCGACTTACTTGCGTGAGGATACGAAGTAACATCGTTTCACCCGAAGTTGAGGACCGACAGAGTCGATCATGGAAGCTGTGGAATTGCATGCGTTGGTGATGGCGGGGGGAGGAGGGACGCGGTTCTGGCCCCGCAGCCGGCAGTCTCATCCCAAGCAGTTCCTGCGCTTTCGCGGCGAACGGACCTTGCTTCAGGAGACTGTGGAGCGGTTAGCCGCCCAAATCCCACCGGAGCGGACTTGGGTGATCACTTCCGCCGCTCATCGTGCTCAAGCCGTGGAACAGTTAGCGGAATGGCTGGGCGCCGAGCAAGTGATTGGCGAACCGTCAGGCCGTGATACGGCGGCTTGTGTGGGGTTGGGAGCCGCGTTGGTCAGCCGCCGGAATCCTCAGGCTGCACTGCTCGTTGTTCCCGCCGACCATATCATCGAGCCGGTCCAGGAATTCCGCCGGGCCGTCCATGCCGCGGTGCAATTCCTGCGGGATTATCCGGACCGGTTGATCACGTTCGGAATCCGGCCGACCTATCCCGCCACGGGGTACGGTTACATCCGCCGGGGGGAACTTTTGGGCACGCGGCAGGAAGTGTACGCCTCGCAAGTGCGTGAATTCCGGGAAAAACCGAATTTTGCCACGGCGGAACAATTCCTGGCCTGCGGGGAGTATTTCTGGAACAGCGGCATTTTCCTCTGGCGGGTTGAGACTATTCTGGATGAGTTGGCGCAGCGCCGACCAGCTTTGCATGCGGCAGTGCGCGAGATTGCTGCCGCTTGGAATACCCCACAGCGTGACGCCGTGTTCCAGTCGCTTTATAGCAATTTGGAACGTATCAGCATCGATTACGCCGTGATGCAAGATGCCGGACAAGCCGGGCGGGTTCTCGTGGTCCATGCGCCCTTCCAATGGGATGATGTCGGCTCCTGGCTGGCTCTGGAGCGCCACAACCCCCAAGATGGAGACGGCAACACCGTGCAGGGACTCCACTGCGGCGTCGATACCTCCCGGTGTGTTATCGTTAGCGATGCCGGGCACTTGATCGCAACGTTGGGGGTGCGCGATCTGGTCATCGTACAATGTGGTGCGGCCACTCTGGTCACCACACGCCAAAGTGAAGCCGATGTCAAAAAATTGGTCGAAGCCCTGAAAAAGCGCGGACTGGACAAGTATTTATAGCCGGTATCTATAGCCGAATTCCCTGAAGCCGGATGTTCGGTGCTTTCGTGAGACGTTGAGGTTATCACCGTGGAATCTGTGCCGCAGGAACGCAACCCCTCCCCTGCTCTTCCTCCGCATGGCGTGCTGCTCGGCATCGACTACGGTGCGGTCCGGATCGGGGTCGCCATGTGTGATCCCGAACGGCGGATTGCCTCACCTTTGCAAACATACGTCCGGCGTGATCCTCTGGCAGACGCCGGGCATTTCGCGCACTTGGCCGCCGAGGTGCGAGCGGTGGGGATCGTCGTCGGTTTACCGCTCCATGCTGATGGCCGGGAGAGTCGTTCGTCCCAAGAGACCCGCGACTTCGCCGGCTGGCTGGCCCACGTCACAGCTTTGCCTGTCGTCTTTTGGGATGAACGCTTTACCACCGGAGCGGCAGAAGCCGTCCTGATCCAGGCCCGCCTCACCCACAAGCAGCGCCGCCAACGCCGAGATCGCGTCGCCGCTCAGATGATTCTGCAAAGCTTCCTCGATGCCGGTTGCCCTCCCCAGGGCTTCTCCCCTCCTTCCCCTCTAGGTTCATCCCACTCCCTTCTCCCTCCCTCCTATGAGGAGGTCGCTGACGACTCTGATCCACCGATTTGACCAATCCATCGTCTTGCACTAGCGTTTTTCGTAAGGAGGTCCTACTGAAAGCTCAAGAGATCCCTAACGGAACCTGAGGTGGGTGCAAAGTGTCCAACCTAATGTGGGCTTGACGTGAGAGTGGGCCTTGGTGCTGTAATGCGATCCCATCACGTTCCGGCCCGTAAGCGATGCTCGGACCCTGGAGCAGGTTAAGAGGGTTAGCCCATGCCCCGCAAAGCAACCGCGAAGGTGCAACCTCCGCCCGCAGCTAATCACGCGGAGTCGGATTCCTTGGATTTCTCCATAGGTGCCCCTCCTTCCCCCCGCTCCGGAGGTTACCAGCCGCTCTCGGAAAACGGACAGCTTTACGCCTGGCTTATCTTCGGCGGAATGATCGCGGGCGGTTTTTTCTTCGGCATCGTGGCCGGATATCAACGTGCTCCCATCATCGTCCAGGCAAGCGCGGAATCGAAGGCCAACTCCGGGGAAAAGGCACCTGCGACACCCGGCAGCACGGACAAGACGGAGAACAAGGAGCCGACCCCCAAGACTGGTTCTACGCCCACACTGCCGCCGACTCCGCCTAACGGCAACGAGAAGGGCACTTCGTCTGGTTCCTCCGGCACAACGGGGGATATTCCACCTCCCAAAAATGAAGTGGCCAGCAACGTTCCGCCTCCCCCTCCGCCTCAACCCCCAAAAAATCCACCGCCGCCGAAAAACTCCGATCCTCCGCCCAAGAAAGAGGCGTCACCGCCACCGCCAGCAAACCTGACGCCGGTCTCCTTCCAAAAGGACGTGCTGCCCATCTTCCGCACCTACTGCCTCAACTGTCACGGCGCCGGCAGCGGCAAACCCAAAGGGGGTGTGGACCTGCGTACCGTGGCGGCCATCATGAAGGGCGGCGGTGCTCCCATTCTCGTGGTCGGCCAGCCTGAAAAGAGCGCGATCTACACCACGATTGAAGACATGTCCATGCCTCCGGAAGGAAAGCGTCCGACACCCCAAGAGTTGGCGATTATCCGCAATTGGATTCTCACCGGCGCCAAGGAACGCCGCCGCCGCTGGTCTCAACAGCATCTGTCCTGCTGATTTCGCGGTGAAACATGCCTATCGCCTGCTAAAACCTCCCGACCGCCCTACCTACTGTCAGCCGTACAACCTCAGCGATTCTTTACCGCGTGGGAGAGGATGGCCCACGAGAACTCCCACGCCTTCCACTATTCCGTTCGCCGCAGAGAGGGCCGCTCGAAGGCACCGGAATCCGAGGGTGCCGTCGGGAATGATAGACTTAGTGGAAATTCCGCCGGGAAATGGTAACAATGAGGAAGGGTCATCCGCGTTATCAGCGCGGGATGGCGGTACCCCGGCAGGCGACTGAGATCGGGTTAAACCCATGGAAGGGAACTTTCTGTTTTCCATCGCATCCGATCGAGAGCCGGGATTTGGACCGAGCCGCTTTCGTCCTCCCGATGAAAAACCGCTTGTGGGCCTGTGTTCCGGTCGGGGCCGGCGTTTGGAACGTGAGGTCCGCGCGAAAGCTCCTCGCTATCCCGGCGTCTATGGTATGTACGACGCGCAAGGACGATTGCTTTATGTGGGGAAAGCCAAGAATCTACGGCAGCGTCTTTTGAGCTATTTCCGGCCTCAGAGTCGCCCTGCGAAAGCTGAGAAAATCATCGACCAGACACGGCGGTTGGTCTGGGAGAGTAGCGGTGATGAATTGGCTGCCCTGTTGCGGGAGCTGGAGCTGATTCAAACCCTTTTGCCGCGGTACAACGTCTCCGGTCGGCCTGGGCGGCAACGCTATCACTACATCTGTCTTACGTCGCCCCCCGCTCCGTTCCTGGTGGTGACTCCGAAGCCGCCCGCCCGTGCCTTGGCCATTTACGGTCCCCTCTCCTTACGCCGCCGCTCTGAGGAGGCAGTTCGCCGACTCAATGACTGGTTCGGACTGCGGGATTGCTCCAGCCGCATCCCTTTGCATTTTCGCGACCAAGCAGAATTATTCGCCGAAGCGCTCTCGCCCGGTTGCCTGCGTTGGGAGCTGCGGCACTGTCTCGGCCCGTGTGTCGCGGCCTGCACCCGCCAGGAATACCATGCCGCTGTCGAACGATTGCGGGCATTTCTCGACGGGCGTGATCCGGGCCTCCTGAAACAAATCCGCCGCCGCATGGAGGAGGCCGCCGAACAATTGCACTTTGAGAAAGCCCTCGCTCTGCGGGATCGCTTGCTGGCCTTGGAGTGGCTGGATGCTCGCTTGCGCCTGCTGCGCCAGGCTCGCTCCGGTCCCGCCTGGATTTATCCTTTGCAAGGATGGGATGGCCGCCAACGCTGGTATCTCATTCAGCACGGCCAAGTCCGCTCTGTCTGCTTTGCCCCCTCGAGCGCTGAGGACTGGACTGACGCGTTGCGGCTTTGCCGGGCGGCTTTCCGTGCGGCACATGCCTCCGTCTTTGAGGGGAAACGCTTGGAGACTGTGGACAGCGTCTTGCTCGTGGCCGCCTGGTTTCGACGGTATCCTCAGGAACAAAAGCGGTTGCTCGCTCCCCGACAAATTCGCCTCTTACGCCGCTCCCTCGTGACACCGGAGTGACGCAAACACCGAGGTTTGGACTGTTCCGACGACTCCTGTTCGTTCTGTTTTTCTCAGGTGTAAAGCTGTGGCATCCACGGCCAGAGATGCACACTGAAGATCATACAGGCGGAGATGATCGCTGCGAAACCGCCGATCATGATCGCAAACACACTGTGGAAGTTCCCGGAGTAACGCCCCCGCTGGCGTTCAATGACTGCCATAGCCTGGCTTCCCATCCAGACAGCCGACAACCCCAAAATGCCTGGGAGGTAGAAGGCCACAGCTTGGAGGGAGTAGCGAGCCACGCGAGAGCGTTCCGTCCACGCTAGTACGATTCGGTCCACTTGCGTGCCGAACAGGGCCACTTCCAGCCGGTCCACGACTCGCTCGTACCAGTTGTTCGGTTGCGCCGGCAGACCGGCACTCCCGCGAGCCTGGCGCAACGGGCTGCCTGCAATGTGCTTTTCCGCATGGAGAGAGCCATACCAGCCGAGGATGAGTGCCATCAGCGATAGGGTGAACGCCCAGCGGGCCAAGGGATGCACTGGGCTAATTCCCGGTTTACTCTGCATACTCGTGCTCATCGGGGAGTATCCTGCGATTGTCTGCGGAAATTGTTTGCTTAGGTTTATGCACTGGTTCATGTATCCAGAGAGATTGCGCAGTTATACTACGGAAAGAGTGGCGGGCGGCGCAGGGGTCGCGACGACTCCTTCGGCAGGTGGTATCCTCCCTCAAAACATCACCGGGGCCGGACTCCTGTGCGCAACCTCTTTCAACCTCGAAAGTCCTGCCCAGTTGCCGTTGGAAGCAATCGCTTTTGACTCCTAGCGAGACGGACATGACTGCCCCTGAATCCTCGCTTCGTTCTCCCTGGCGTTGGTGGGTGTGCCTGCTACTCATGCTGGCCACGATTATCAACTACATGGACCGGCTCGCCCTGAATCAACTGGCCTTGCGCATCAAGATTTACTTCGATTTGTCCCATCAGCAATACAGCTTTTTGGAAAGTGCCTTCTCGCTGGCGTTTGCTCTGGGCGCGGTGATGACAGGGATTCTGGTGGACCGTATCAGTGTCCGCTGGGTTTATCCCATCATGGTGTTGGGCTGGTCGCTGGCCGGCGTGCTGACCGGTTTTGCGGTGCACTTTTGGATGCTGTTGGCCTGCCGTTTTGCCCTGGGATTATTCGAGGCGGGCAACTGGCCTTGCGGGATCCGGACTACACGGGCTGTACTGCCGCCGGAAGAACGCTCGCTGGGGAACTCGATTTTCCAAAGCGGTACGGCCTTGGGGGCGGTGATCACCCCTTTGACCGTACTGGCCTTGTTGCGTTCGGCGGACCCGCAGGAGGGCTTTCGCCACGCTGTCATCGCGGTGACCGGCGGGACCTATGCCGCTGTCAGCCAAGCTCCGGCGGACGCCTGGAAGTATCCTTTCCGCGTCATCGGTTCTCTCGGTGTGGTCTGGATCGTCCTCTGGTTTGTCACCGTGCCGCGGCGTTGGTTGCATACCCCTCAGCGAACGCAGCTCCCGACTGCCCCGCCTCCCCCTCCCTTCCGGCTCATCCTGGCGGATCGCCGCTTTTGGGTTCTACTCGTTTTGGTGGTGGCTATCAACGTGGCCTGGCATGGCTACCGCGCGTGGCTGCCCCTGTACCTGCAAGAGCAAAGGAATTACAGCGAAGTTGGGATGAGCCAACTTACCACAGCTTACTACCTCGTGGCCGACATTGGGGCGTGGACCCTAGGCGGATTGACCCTCGTGCTGTGCCGCTGGGGGATGCCGGTCAGTCAGGCCCGGATCGTCGCTTTGGGATTGGCGTCCATCGCCACCCTTGCGACTCTCCTGATCCCCTGGCTGCCGGAGGGGACGCCTCTGCTTGTGGGTTTGCTCCTCGTCGCCTTCGGTGCCATGGGTGCTTTCCCGACCTACTTCGCCCTATCGCAAGACTTGTCACTGCAACATCAGGGCAAGGTTTCCGGCTTCCTCGGAGCCTCCGCCCATGTATCCTTGGCTTTGATCTACCCCTTAGAAGGGTGGATCATCGCCTGGACGGATTCCTACGAAAGTGTGCTCGCCGTGATCGGCTTGGCTCCGGCCTTGGCTTGGCTAATTGTCTGGTGGTATTGGCCGCGGGAACAACGGTCTTAACACCTTCCCCCAAAGCTCCCGTTAAAGCCCCTCACGGGCATAGGTCCGTTTTTTCTTGGTCAGCATGGGATAGAAAGCGGAAGTGGTATATTCCGGCTAGTCCATCGCGTCGGATTGGTACCATTGTTTTCTTCCCTCTCTCCCTTAGGATCGGCAATTTCACCGCATCGCAAGCAACAGGGAGGGTTGGACGGTGTACCGCGGCTTGTGCCCGTGCCGGAAGTGTTTATAATGGGGTAGTAACGGAGTTGGGAAAACGCAAACAACGGGCGGTGAGAGGTTCAAGCAGGGAGGTGGTCGCCGCCAAGACACTTGCAATCTATGAGGGCCAGCCTATGGCCGCTGTGCACTTGACTTTGGAAGAAGCCGCGGAACGGTTGGGGATCACACCGGACGAGTTGAAGCGGCGACTCAAGACGGACCCCGCATTCAAGATTCTTACGCCGATTCGTGATGGAGCGACGCTCCGATTCAAGGCCAGCGCGGTAGACGAGCTAGCGCGGCAACTCGGCGCTGCGAGTGATCCGGGACTGATGCTCGCGCCGATGACGGGTAGGGAAGAATTGGACTCGGACGATTTCCGTGTTCCCACTCTCCTCCATTCCAGCTCGACATCCCCGTCCTCCTCTCCCAGCGATGACGCTGACATTTTCTCTCTGTCCAAGGAAGAAGTCCCGTTGGACAAATCGAAGGGCAAACCCGATAGCGATGTCCGCTTGGAGGCTTCGGACCGGAGGACGTCTAGCGCGCAGGACAAAAACGCGTCCGTGCCCACCGAAGAGATCGATGTGGATGTGATCAGTTCCCAGAGTGCCATTATCCGGGGGGCAAGCTCTTCCAAGTTGGTTCCTCCTGCTCCTTCCTCTGGCAAAATCTTGGCCACAGAAGCGGCTGCGAGCTTGCCCTCCGATAGTGATAGCAGCGAGTTCGAGCTGAGCCTGGATTCCGACAGCGATGATTTCCAACTCAATCTGAACGCGGATGCGAGTGATGAGGTGAAGCTCGGTCAAGAGGCCCCCGCTAGCCCGGCCCGTGGAGCAAGTGGCATCAATTTGCGCCAGCCGGCGGACAGTGGCATTTCCTTAGAGAAAGATTCCGCCGCCTCACCCAAACCAGCCCAGGAGAAACCCAGCGACGAAGAGCTGGATTTCGAGCTGACCTTGGATTCCAACACAGCGGCTTCCGGAATCAAACTGAGCGGCCTGACCTCCAAGCCCAGCACGGCGCCGGACTCCGATAGCGAATTCGAGTTGACTCTGGACGACTCGTCCGGCAGCGGAGCGAGTATGGAACACGCCGTGCTCGAAGAACTCGGCGAGATCGTTGAGGCTAGCGAAGAAGAGAAGGAGTCTAAGGGGGACATTTTTGAAACGGACTTCGAGGTGCCGCCGCTGGAAGAGAGCGGGTCAGCCTCGGAAGCCGTCGCGCTGGAAACCGACACCGACATCGCCGAAGGGGAATTGTCCGAAGTTGTCGTGGAGGAAACGTCGGAGGAGCAGCTTGCGGAGGCAGAGGTGGATCTAGCCGAGGCAGAGCTGGAAGAGGGACCGTCCGCGTCGCAAGCACTGCGTGGCGTACCCACAACTTTGCCGGAGGAAGAGCTAGCCGCCGTCGCCGCCGCTCCGTACCAACCGGTGCCGTGGGGACCGCTGCCGGCTATCCTCCTTCTGCTGGCCCTGCCCTTCATGTTCCTGGGCGTCCTCATGGGCTACCAGGCCGTGGAGACAATGGTCGGGTATCAACAACCACAAAAGCCAGTCGCTCCCCTCCTGCGTTCCATTGCCTCGACTTTGGATATGGAGTTGAAGGACCAATAAGGTTCAGAGCACTGAAGAGTCCGCGGTGGTACACCGTTCCCTATCTTCTCCGACGGACGGCTAACCTTTCCCACTTCCTCTCTTCCAGTCGATTCCCGACCGATTTCTGATCATTCGCTGACCTCCAGGCGGCGGCTGATCGCCGATGAGGTTGTCGTTCCTGGGAAGTTGTAGGACGTGCTCTTTGACCCGATTTCTTTTGCCCTATACCATTAGCTCATTTGGTCCTGGCAGTTATCCGTGTGGCCTCGGCAAGTTGTTGCAGTCACGACTCCCCCTGGAAGCAATATGGGAGCCGCTGAATCAGAACCGGCCCACGAGAGCCAGTCCGCAGGAGATGCAGGCTGCTGTTGACGCGATGGGGGAGCCTGCCGTAATGTCCTAGGTCCGCGGATGAATGGCGTTTAGGGCAAGGATGGGCCATGATTCGCTACAACATGCAGCCAGTGAGTCTATCATCCGGTGCGGTGGCGGAGGTGGGAGGACGGCTAGAAATGACCGCGGTTCGCCCTCTACTGAAGGGGAAGGATTACGCGGCACTGGCGGTATTGTTGTTGATCGCTATAGCCGTTCACCTCTGGCTGATCCATCACACAGCAGTACCGGCACGGGACAGCCTGGGCTACGCACGGATCGCTTTGAACCTGTCGGACCCACAGGCGGGTTGGCAGGGGGCGGAACGGCGCAGCCGGATCGAGGTGATCCGCACAGCCGAGCAACCGCCGGGTTATCCCCTGGTCATTTGGTGTGTGGAGAAAACCCTCCGCGGGGTGTCCGGGGGGTCGCTGGCTGAACGTGCTCTTCAGGCGGCCCAATACGCTAACGGGGTGGCAGCCGTTTTGTGCGTTATTCCCCTGTATTTGTTGGGGCGAATGCTTTTCGGCTTCTGGGTGGCAGCGGTGGGAACGTTGTTGTTCCAGGTATTGCCCGTCCCCGCCCATGTGACCAGCGATGGCGTTTCGGAAGGGTTGTATCTACTGTTCATGAGCATCGCTTTGGCCGCGGGGGTCTGGGGGGTACGGCGTCCTACGGTGGGCCGCTTCTTGATCAGTGGTGGAGCCATCGGAGCGGCGTATCTGGTTCGCCCCGAAGGAGTGCTGCTGGTTCTCCCACTCAGCCTGATCATTCTGGGAACTTGGCGGGGTCGGCCGCTGGCCTACCGCCTGGGTTGGGTGGCAGCTCTGACGGTGGGGGTCGCCGCCTTTGGTCTGCCGTATATGCTTCTGATCGGCAAGTTGACCAATAAGCCGACGGGGAAACACTTGACCAATCCTTTTGACGATCAATTGCCCCCGATTTGGCGCGGGCAACCTCTTTCGCAGGGCTTGGGGAGGCATCATGGCGTTTGCCTTTGGGCGGAGTGGTGGAATCCGCAACAGAATGATCAGAGCCGGCGCAGCCTGTGGGCCATGCAGGCCGTCGGTAAGGAAATGCTCAAGAGTCTGCATTATGCCGTGGCCCTTCTGGCGCTTCTGGGAGTGGCCTGCCAGTATCGGCGGCTTCAATGGGGCGAACCGGGAACCCTGCTCCTATTGGCTGTGGCATCTCTCTATCTTGGCCTGTTGGTGTATCTGGCCATGCGGATTGGCTACGTCTCGGAACGGCATACTTTACTCGTGACAGGCTTGGGCTGCTTGTTTGCCGCCACCAGCCTTCCTGCCTTGGGCCGATGGTTGAGTATAGCACCTGCCATACGCCATCTAGTCATCTGGCCGCATCTTATGCCTACGGGTTTGGCTAGTATGCTCGTGGTGACAGCTCTGCCCCAAACTCTTCAACCCCTCCATGCTCATCGCGAGGGGCATAAACACGCCGGTTTGTGGCTGGCCGGGCAATTGCACGATCAGGACTGGCTGGTCGATCCGTTCTGCTGGGCCGAATGGTATGCTGGCCGCACGCTCTATCGCACCACTGAATATCGTGGCCGACCTCAGAGGACCTGGGTGGTGGTCGAGGAAGGGAAGGTTTCGCCCCATTCGCGCTTGCCCCAGTGGGAACAGGCGCAGGAATTGGCCCGGCACGGCCAAGCGGTGTACCAATGGCCGCCGCAAGCCGACGCGGATCAACCCAGAGTCGTCGTCTATCGCGTCGATGATGCCCGGCTCGTCCAGCGCATCCTGGCAGGGGGACCCCGCTGAGAGCCTATGCCTGGCGTCCCCACCGGGAGATAAAGGACTGCCCCCTGAACGCTCCTGGAAGTGCGAATCACGACAAGCGGCACGTTCCCTGGCTTGAATTGTCGGTCGCCCCCTGTCCCGAATTGTCGGTCTTTCTGGTCAAGACTGGTCCAGCAATCAAGACTTGTCCAGCAACCGCATCAGTTCTGTGACGGAGTTCAACTGTTCAAGGTTCCAGCAACATGAGAGTATAGCCTGGGCCTTTTCCGGACCGTAATGCGGTTCCACCAGACGGCGGAACTTGGCCTCGACTTCCTGATCCGTCATGGGATTGGCGGCGTGTCCTCTAGGAAACTCCACTTCCCGGACCAGGGTGGTACCATCGTCGAGAGTCAACGTGATGCGGTTGGGAATCCCGCGCGGGTATCGGGCATCGAGAGCCGGGTCATGCACCACTTGGACCCGTTGAGTGAAGCGGATAAGGTCCGGGTCAGTGAAGCGACGTTCCTCGAAGGTTTCCAGAGTGACATCGCCGTCGTAAAGGGCAGCGGCCGTGCAGTAGGGCAAGCTGTGATCGGCTGTTTCCCGCGTCTGCGGCGCCCAAGCCTGGGGGTATTTCCCGATGATGTTGTAGCTGGCCTCGAAGGTGTCCACCCGAATGGATTGAATCCGCTGGATATTACCCTGAAGCTGGCGGCGCAATTGCAGGGCCGCATCGATAGCGCTTTGGGAGTGGTATTCTGCTGGCCAGTATTTGATGTAAGTTTTGCCAATCATGAAACCATCGCGATTCTCGGCTTCTCCACCCATGGGAGGCAGGGTAAAGGGCTGGCGGGTCACAAGGCGGAAAAAGCCTAAATCTCCCTCGAAGATGGGCGCCGGACCAGTGAGTCCTTCCGCAGCCACTAGCGCTGCAAAAACACCATTGCGGGCGGCGTTGGCAAAAGCGCATCCCTTCCATTCGCTCAGTTCGCCGGAGCGGGTCTGCCGCAAGGCGATGTTGCACACACCCGCGATGCCGACGGCATGGCTCAAGCGTTCGCTGTCCAGGCGTAAGAGGCGTCCCGCGGCCAAGGTGGATGAAATTGCACCGTAGGTGACGTGATCGATACCGTGTCGGCGTAAACTGGCGGCATCGCAGAGGCGGCATTGGACCTCATACGCCAGCACGGCAGCAGTGATCAGTTCCGGCCCTTTCGCTCCCGCGGCTTCTCCCACGGCCAGCACTGCCGACCAATTGTCGCTGGGATGAGCAGGTTCCAAACTCAGATAGGTATCATTGTAGTCCAGATAACGGATCAGCAGGCCGTTGACAAAAGTGGCCCACTCCACGCTGCTCTGCCCTCCGCCGATCAGACTGGCTGGCGGTTGGCTGCTCACGCGGCAGGCGCACCGCTTCACCTTGGCGTAGGCCGGAGCGGGTAAGGCCCCGACTGCCGTGGCCAGTGAATCGATGAGGCGCCGCTTGGCCTCATGAACGACCTCCGGCGGGAGGTCCTCAAAGCGGAGCGTGGCGGCATACCGCGCGAGTCGCTGAGCTAACGTGGTTGTTGCAGAACTTGGTTCCGCCATTGGTGGATTCCTTCCGCAGCAGGTTTGGAAGAAGATCGCACACCCGGTGTTGCCCATTCCAACGCACACTCGGTGCTGACCATGTTGTAGGCTTCCCACGCTGGAAGTGTACCTCTTCAGGCGGCGCGGCGTCGGGAGGATCGAGGCAAAGAGGATCGTGCACGGGCAGCAGAGGCGGAATCGGAGCCAAAACTGGCCTGAAGGGCTTCCCGGAGGGTTTGCTGGGGGTGCCAGCCAAGAGGATGCATGGGGGTCTCCGGGGCAAGCCTGTAGGGTTCCCCTGCTTCTACCTTGTCCTGCAATGTGTGCCATTCCCTCGTCGTGAATTGCCAACCGCTTCGGAAGGGCAGACAAATGGACTGCCGACGTGCTGTCACCTCCTGGGCGAGGAGGCGGAGAGCTAGCGCCGCATCGCTCACATACACATAGTCCCGCTTAACTTCTGGTCCCTGTTCTTCCTTTGAACCGCTCGTTTCCGGCCAATCCAAGGCTGACTCGTTTCGCTTCTCCTGGAGGTCTGTCGTGGTCAACGGCAGTTCTGGTCCGAATAGCTCCTCGACCTCGGCGATTCCGTAAAGGAGCGAAGCAGCTTCCAGGAATTGCCGGGCATACATGACATGGGAAGGCTGCTGGAGGGTGACGACAGGAAGCTCAGGGTGATAGCGCCGTACGGCTTGGACCAGAGACGATCCCATCGCGTCCGTCAGGGTGCCGAGGTGAAATAGCAGTGTCACTTCATGGATCGCCAACAGCGAGTAAAGTCGTGCCGAGTCTTCTCCGCGCCCCCAGACCAGTTGCAGGCGTCCCTGCTGAATTTCCGTCGCAAAGGCTGCCGCAAGAAACCTCTGACCCAGCAAAGCAACTAAGGTGTCTCCCGCCCGGAGCAACTCTCGCAGCAGGGATGGCCCCCAGAGGCTCTCGATTCCGGTGACCGCCACGATACGCTTCGAGCTGCTGCCATACTCCGGCATCCTTCTTCCTCCTTTGGTTTCGTTTGGAGATGCTCCCACTGTACCCTTCCCACACGCGACGGGTCAATTGCACCCCTGCCCATGCAGTCTGGTTGGCCAGAGCAGTTTTCCAGGATACACTCTCCCGCTTGATCTGGAAAAAACTTTACCCTCACGGTGAGAATAGCTATCCTGAAGGTGTTTCGCTGCGAGTGTCAGGTCTTGTCCACCCTTTCATTAGCCCGGAGACGCTGCCATGCTCCGCTTTCCTGCCGCTATTGTCCTGGTGACTTTCCTGAGCTTGATCGTTTACGTGGGTTCCCCGCAAGCTCCTGCAGTTCGCGGCCAATCGCCTGTTCAGAAGGCCCAGACGCCGGCGCGCCCCGTGGACCTGCGTCAGGTTTTCCTTCAGGGATTGCCAGCTCGCTGCATTGGACCCGCGAACATGGGAGGGCGCATCTGCGATCTCGCCGTAGTGGAGTCGAACCCGGATGTCTTCTATGTGGCCAGTGCAGGGGGCGGAGTGTGGAAAACTCACGACGGCGGGCAATCGTTTACGCCAATCTTTGACGATCAGCCGACCCAATGCATCGGGGCAGTCGCCGTGTGCCGGGACCAACCCCACGTGGTTTATGTGGGGACAGGCGAGGCCAACCCGCGCAATTCCGTGAGCTGGGGGTGTGGTGTTTTTCGTTCGGGAGACGGCGGGCGCACGTGGTTCCATTGCGGTTTGGAAGACACGCATCACATCGGGCGGATCGTCGTTCACCCCACGGATCCCAACATCGCTTATGTCGCGGCGTTGGGTCACGTATGGGGTCCCAATCGCGCCCGGGGCTTGTACAAAACCACTGACGGGGGGGTCACCTGGCAACACAGTCTCTTCATTGACGAAAACACCGGTTGCATCGACGTGCAGATGGACCCTCTCAATCCGGACATCCTCTATGCTGCTTTCTGGCCGATGCGGCGCGACGCCTTCTCCGGAGGCAGTCCGATCCGTCAAACGGGGCCGACTGGCGGCCTCTTCAAAACCACCGATGGCGGTAAAACCTGGAAAAAGCTCACCCGTGGATTGCCGGAAAATGTGGGCTACGGACGTTGTGGCATCAGCATCTATCGGAAAGACCCGCGCATCGTTTATGCCGTCGTTCACACCAGTGAAACCGCGGGCCAGAATAGCAATGTAGGCCAGTCCGCTACCCCTGTCGGCAAGGATGGCAAACCCGGTTCGCCTGGACCGATCAACCGAGGTGGTATCTTCCGCTCCGAGGACTACGGCGAAACTTGGCGCAAAGTCAACGACCTTGTCCCGCGCCCCTTCTACTACGGACAAATCCGCGTGGATCCCAATGATGATAAGGTGATCTATGTCCTCGGCGTCGCCTTTCATGTTTCCAGGGATGGAGGACGTACATTTCCGCCATTCCGTCACTCCATGCATCCCGATCATCATGCTTTATGGATTAATCCGAAAGATTCTCAACATATGATTGTGGGTAACGATGGTGGCTTGTATATAACCAAGGATGGCAAAAATTTCGAGGCCAAACGTGGATTGGTCATCAGTCAATTCTATGGTGTGGCTGTGGATTCCCGTGTGCCTTATCATGTGTATGGCGGCTTGCAGGACAACGGTTCCTGGGCGGGTCCCAGCGCCACCGTCTACAAAGATGGAATCACCTTGGCCGATTGGCGTCGGCTTTTAGGGGGGGATGGCTTCCAGGCTGCGGTGGACCCCGAAGACAACAACATCGTTTATGTGGAAAGCCAATATGGCAATCTCGTTCGTGTCAAGCTGGATGCACCACCGGGACCTACGGGAAAGGGAGCCAACAAAAGTATCCGGCCTCCCGGTGTCAAGCAAGATAAGACCCGCAAAGAACCGAGTCCCTATCGCTTCAACTGGAACTCACCGATTCTCATCTCTCCCCATGATGCGAAGACTATATACTACGGTGCACAATATCTCTTCAAATCAACAAATCGAGGTGATAGTTGGCAAAAGATCAGTCCGGACTTGACAGCATATCCACGTGATGGAAGCGTTCCGGCTCCCGGAGGGCATACCATCCTCAGTCTGGCAGCCTCACCGCGACAAGCGGGTGTCATCTGGGTCGGCACCGATGATGGCAAGCTGTGGCTCACCCGCGACGATGGCCGGACCTGGATCGATCTGACCGACAAACTTCCGGATATTCCCCGGCAGCGCGCCATTCCCAAAATTGAATGTTCGTATTTTGACGCCGGGACGGCCTATGTAGCCGTGGATCGCCATCGGAACGACGACTTTCGCCCCTACATTTTCAAGACCACAGATTACGGCCAGACCTGGACCGCTCTGGCTTCCAATCTTCCGCTGCACGCTGTGGTCGGAGTGGTCCGCCAGTCCTCTCGCAATAAGGACCTGCTATTCGCTGGCACCGAACGCGGCCTCTTTGTCACCTTCAATGATGGGAAATTCTGGTATCCTCTGCGCTGTGTCGGAATGCCGGCGGCTGTGCGTGTGGACGATCTGGTGATTCATCCCCGCGAGCGCGAACTGGTGGTAGCAACTCACGGGCGAGGTATTTGGATCATTCCCATCGCCCCGTTGGAAGAGCTGAAAGATGCTCACCTAACGGCGGATGCGGTTCTGTTCCCCTTCCCGGCCCCTGTACCGGTGATGGAGCGCCGTGATCGTCCGCCTCCGTCTGGTAAAGCGGCTCCCATACCGCGCGATGCTTTCGTGGCTCCCAATCCGCCGCTGGGCCCCGTGGCTGCCTTTTACTTGACTGGTGAGGGACCCGAACGAGTCAAATTCACCTATCAATCCCCGCAACACTCCGGAAGTGTGGAGATGACCATCCCTGGTCCCGGCCTGTATTTCCGGCCTTTGGGCCAACTGCCGCCGGGGGAGTACGAGGTGGCGCTACACGCACGCGGGGTCGTTGTCCGCCAGCCCTTACGGGTCGTGGCTCCACCACAAGCCTCGCCAGAACAATAAGGGATTAAACCGTTGGACCTCCCCACCCTGCTGAAGGAAAGCCGCGATTTCTTCGGAGGAATACCAAACCAACCTGGGGGAAAGACCTTCGGCGGGCCCGGGCCTCACTTCGGGAAACAGGACGGGGCGCTCGTCAGTCTGAATCCTCAGCTTTGGAACCGGCAAGGTGATGGGTCAACGGAAGGGGCGGGATTCGAACCCGCGGTGGGGCATAACCCCACGCCGGTTTTCAAGACCAGTGCAAGCACCCCCTCCGGAGCCGTTCTTCACCGTCTTTTTCGCACTTTCGGAGCCTTCCGGCAACCTCGGATACGCCTTGGGATACGCCTATGCGGGCTTATTCTTGAGGGCGGACAGGTCCGGCGTGGGCAGCCGCTGGGCCACTTCCGCCAGGCGGCCAAGCTCCCGGTGCGTGTACCGCTCGACGACCTGGGCCGTCGCCCGCGACAGTTGGCCACGCAGCCCGTCCGTCACGTCCGCCCGCTCCAGGTTGCTGATGTAGGTGTGCCGGAACGAGTGGAAGTCGAGCACCCGCCCGCCGTTCGCCTCCTTGCCCTTCCGCCCGATGACGATGCCGACCAGGGCGGCGTCCGCCCGCAGGAAGTCGCCCGCCCTGCCATCCTTGATCCAGCCGTCAGGCACCCACTCCCGCTTCTCGTTCTGCTTCCACCCGCACGGCCAGAGGAACTCATCCGGGGCGAGCTTCGCCGCGTACTCGGCCAGGACTTCCCGCAGCCCCGGCGGGATGGGCAGCGTGGCCCGCTTACGATTTTTCGTGAACAGGCCCGACAGGGTGACGAAGGCGAAGTCCTCGGTGAAGTCCTGCCGGCGGATGGCGGCACACTCGCGTGCCCGAAACCCGGTGCTGGCTGCGAAGGCGTAGAGCAACGCCCGCTGCCGGCCCGTCAGTCCGGCCAGCGGGGCTGCCCCGGTCGCGGCCTGAATAATCCGGGTCATCTCCTCCAGCGTGAACTCGCTACGGGTGTGTACCACGTCTCGCTCCTCGTCCACGTAGGTCACGTCCAGCCGGCTCAGGGAGTCCCGGTCGAGCCGTTCCGTGGTCTGGCCCCATCGTGTGAATGCCTTGATCGCTCGCTCGTGGTGCTTTCTGGTCTGGTTCGTTCGGATCGTCCCGTTCGCCTGGCAGCGGTCGAGGAAAGCGTTGACCATCTCAACAGTTAGCTGGTCGATGGTCTTGACGCCGCAGCCGGTGGTGATGCGGCGGATGCGGGCCATCGTGGTGTCCGCATAGCCCTCGCCAACCGCCTGTCGCCGGCCCCGCTTGCGGATTCTCCCGGCTCGCAGATCAACCTCGAAGGCAGTCAGGCAGGCTTCGATCTCTCGCCGGTCAGACGACTGTTTCTCCCTCTCCTGCCGCAACCGCACCAGGAACGGGTTCTCCAGCCCGACCTCTCCCCGCTCCAGCAGGTTGCAGAACTCCCGCAGGCATCGTTCGGCGTTCTTCCGGTTGCGGCAGCGGGTCGAGATGGCGTGGGAGCGTCGGCGGATAGGGCACCAGTACCGAATGAACCACACGCTCGATGTGCGGGTCGGCTTGCCCTTCGGCTTGGCTTTCGGTCGGAAAAGACTTGGCATGGTGGTCAGCCTCAAAAGGAACAAGGCCGGTGCTGCTCCGTGGGGCACCGGCCTTGTGACTGTCGAGATTACTTCGAGTCGCGGTCGCGTTGAGCCTTGACGCGGCGGAACGTGGTCATGTCGCCGCAGACGACGAACAGATCGATGTCCGCCCGCAACCAGCGGGTGGTACGCGACCGCTTCTGGCCGTTGGCGAGGCGGATGACCCCGACCCTTTTCGGCTCGGGTAGCAACCCGGCGTCGAGCCACTTCCAGACGGTCGCCCGGTCGATGCCCAAGCGGACCGCCACGTCCACGTCGGCCAACCAGTCGGGCATGGCCTCGGGGTCACGTCGTCGTACTGCGAAGGTCAGCATGTGGCGGCCTCCCCAGAGACGGTTTGGTGTGGCAGTGGGGCCTCGTCGGTAAAGGAATCGTCCTCCTGCTCGAAGATGGCCCGGAGCAGGCAGCCGAAATGGAAGGCCCGTTTCTCAGCCTCCCAGCGGTTGGGGGTGCCGAGCGGATAGAGGCGGTTGCGGTAGCGGTAGAACCAGTTCGTCAAGAGCCGCCGCTCGCCGGTGTCCAAGTTGATGAGTCGAACCTTGGTCAGCATGTGCTTCTCCTGTTGGTGAATGGGATTGGTTGGAAGAGGCGGGGCGGGGAAGAAACCTCCCCGCCCCTGCTGCTATGAACTTGATGGATCAGCGGGCCTTCGCTTTCGACCGCTTCACAGTCATCGGCGGCTGCTGCGGGGCCGGCGGTTCAGGCGGCTGAGTCTCGACCACGGGGTTCTTGGCTGGGACGGGCCTGCCATCGCGGATCGCTTCGAGGACGCTCCGCAAGTAGTCCCAGTCACCCAGCACGTCGTCGAGATCCTTCGGGTCCACTTCCTCGATCTTCTTGCCGAACAGGCCGTACAGGGCGTATTCCTTCGACCACTCGCTCACGTCGCCGATGCGGACGCCGGACTTGCCGACTCTACTGGCCGCCCCGTCGATGCGTAGGACGAGTTGCCCGTCCCTGTTCTCGATGCCCTCGTCGTCCTCCAGAGCATCGACCCAGGCCGACCAGTCGGTGTCCCGAAAGTAGGTGGCGATGCGGGCCTTGTCCTTGGTCTTCTTGTCCCACCTCTTCTTGCTGGACTTGATCTTGTTCTCCCAGAACTTGGCCTTGCCTTCCGCCTCCTGGTACTTGCGGGCGAAGGTGTTCCGCAGGGCGATCATCTTGTCGCGGTTCTCCTTGCAGGCGTCCACCAGCTTGCCCGCCATCCCCAGGCCGATGACGCCCTTCTGCACGGCCTTGTAGAGGTACTCGACCTCGGGGCTGGCGACCTTCGCCAGGCGAGACACGCGGCTCTCGTCGTAGCCGGTCAGCCGGGCGATCTGGGCCTGTAGGAGTTCCCCGGAGCGGATGAGCGACACCACGTCCTGCTCGGTCGTTTCGTAGCGGGCAAACTGGACGCTGACCGCACCCTCCAGGGCGGCCTTCACACTGTCCCAGCGGGCCATGTACTGCACGGTGATCCGTTCGTCGCCGTTTTCCTTGGCGGACTGGAGTCGTTGGTGGCCGTCTGCGATATAGACTGCCAGGCTGTTCGTGGCGAGCTTCTCGATGTAGACGCAGGGCATGTAGACCGGCCCCTCGGTCTTCTTCATCGAGTCCCGCAGCAGCGACAGGTCCGACGGGTCCTTGCCGCGAATCGTCACCAGGGCGGGGTGCCTTTGGATCAGGTCGATGGGCACGTCGAGGATGTGCCGGTCGCCGCTGATCTCGGCAATGTAGCGGATGCCCTGCGGGTTCTTCCACAGCAACTCCACGATGGGCTGGGTGGGCAGGGCGGGCTTGGCGTTGTCGGTCTTGGTCATCTCGGTCCTCCTATCGGCTGGAAGGGGTTGTGGGCCGGCGACCGTCGCCGGCCCAATGGCTTCCTGGTGATCGCTCAGTCGTGCTCATCTCCGGCCCACCCTTCGAGGTGGTCCTGGATGTAGTCCTTGAGTTCTCGGTCCGTCATTTGGGCGAGCAGGCTGTCAACGGCTTCCATCCTCCGGCGTTTCTCTCCCTCCCACTGCTTTCGCCTCAACGCCCGCTGCTCATCCTCGTCGGCGGGGCTGGGCTTGGGCGGTCGATCTTGCCGCGTCGCGTGGCTGGCTGCGTCCGCGGGTTCAGGGCGGTCGCTGTGCATGGTTTTCTCCTGCAACGCCACTTGAGCGATGGGGCATCGCTAACAACGCATTACAGCATACCTAGAGGGGGACTGCTTGACAATAGATGCCCCATCGCATAAAGTGAAACCTGCCGCACACGGGAGGGCTAAGGCGATGGCAGATCGGGACTTGCCGCGAGACAGAAAATTCGTGACGTTCCGGCTTTTGCCGGACGATCGAGAGTTGCTCCAGAACCTCGGGAGAGGTCGGGCCGACATCCCGGACCGTCACGCGGCCCTGCTCGAACTGGTCGGAATCGTGCAGCGGCAGGAGTACCCCGAGGAGCAGCCGGAACCGGAGCGGCGGTCGATCCGGCTGGGCATCCCGACCGAACTGGACGAGGCGATCAAGGCCGAGGCAGAGCGGACGGGATCGACCTACATCTCCCTCCTCTTGCGGGCTGCCCGCGAGTACAGGCGGCGGCATCCACTGCGACGGGGAAGGAGGGATTAGGGTGGAGAGCGGTTTTGCAACCCTGCCTGGCAGTCTTGCAATTTGCCAGAGTGAAACGGTGCATGAGGTCCCCGAGGCCCTCGACGTGGACCTGGCCGAGCTTCGTCAGGAGTTGGCCGGCTCGGAGCTAGTGGTGTTCGACTTCGAGACTTCGGGGGTCAGGCCCCGCTTCGCGGTGGTTGCGGGGATCGGCTTCTACTTCCCGGCATCGCGGCGAGTCTTCTACATCAACTGCAACCACGGCCTGCACGACCCGGACATCCCCCGCTATCCCGAAAAGAAGGTCGCCGCCGCGATCCGCCCCTTCTTCCGCGACCGGACCAAGCACGCCGTCGCCCACAACGCCACGTTCGATGTCCGCATGCTTTACCGCCTGGGGATCGACGTGCGGTGCCGCGTCTCCTGCACGATGGTCCTTACCCACCGACTCGATGAGAACCTACGGTCCTTCGGCAGCGGGCAAACCACGCACTACCACCTGCCCGCCGTGACTTACGGGTTGAAGGAACTGACCCAGGTATTCTTCCGCTGTAAGCCACCGACACTCCATGACGTGATCGGCGAGCGGAACACCTTGAACGCCCCGCCCCGGCTCGTCGCCGACTACTGCCGAATCGACGTGGTAAACACCTATAACCTCTTCAGCCGCTTCCATGCGGTTCTCGGCGTAGGTGACCCTCTGAACCCGTCGCCTCGCGACCTGCTGCGGCGGC
Organism: Thermogemmata fonticola; assembly: GCF_013694095.1. Classification (NCBI taxonomy): domain Bacteria; kingdom Pseudomonadati; phylum Planctomycetota; class Planctomycetia; order Gemmatales; family Gemmataceae; genus Thermogemmata; species Thermogemmata fonticola. Next base: position 178,836 of record NZ_JACEFB010000001.1, read on the forward strand.
ACCTTGACCCGGTGTACCGGCTGGCCGCTGAGATCGACGACCCGAACAACTTGGTGCTGGCTCGCATGATGTGGGAAGGCGTCGGCATCGACGCCGCCGAGGCCGTCCGTCAAAGGGACCGCTATCAGCGGTCCATCCAGGCGTGCCGCGACGAAATATGGCGAAGCCTCAATGTCCGCTGGCCGCTCGAAACTCCGGCGAACGTGCTGCGGGTGATGCGGAGCTTGGGCGTCAAGGACGACCTGAGTTACGACCCCTTCGCCGCCTACCCGGACCCGAGCGTGGACTGGCGGGTATCGGTCGCCAGTGAAGTCTTGCTCGACGTTTACGAGAGCGTCAACGACCCGTTCAAGCGGCGGATCATGGCCCTGCTGCTGTCCATGTCACTCATGAAGCAGCGGCTGTCGGCGTTCCTCGACACCCTGCCGGCCAAGGCCCGCTACAGCGGCGACCGGCTCTACCCGGACCGCTTCGACAGCACGCTGGTGACGACACGGTTCTCGTCCTCGCCGAACCTCCAGAACCTTCCGGGTAAGGCCGACAAGGAGGAGGCTTGGCAGAGGGAACTTCCCAACCCGTGCAAGGAGTACAGCCGAACCCGGAACCTGTTCGTCGCCCGGCCTGGCTGCGTACTGGTGTCCATCGACCTCAAGGCCGCCGAGCCGAGGTACATGGCCCTCTTGTTCCAGCGGGCCTTGCGAAGCAGGAGCGAGGACTATCTGGATAAGCGTCGGCGTGCCCGTCGGGAGCGGCAGGAACGTTACCCGGACCTGATGGCCGCCATGCGGCGGTTGCAGGACAAGAGGCCGACGCAGCCCTTCGAGGTCCAGTGGCCGAACATCACCGACGACCCACTCTGGCGGGTCTTCAAGCACGGCGTGCCCACCGACGACCCCTACAACGCCCTGCTGATCGCGATGGACCCTGCCGGCCACCAGCAGGCCATCGCTCAAGGGTCCGAAAAGAAGTGGCTCAAGGACAACCGGAATCGAGGCAAGACGGCATTCCTGGCCTTTGCCTACGGGGCGTCCGCCGCAAACCTGGCCCCCCAACTCGGCTGGAGCCTGGCCCAAACGGAGCAGGCCATCCGCAACATTGAAACCTCCTACCCTACGCTCATCCCGCTGCGGCAACTGACCCTCCTGGAGATGATCCACCTGGGTCAGGTCGAAAACCTGTGGGGACGCCCCCGCCGGATCAACGGCTACTACCAACTGGCCCGGCCCGAGCCGGTCACGGTCCGCTTCCGGCTCCGGCGACCTACTCCCCGGTCCTACGTCGCCCGCATCATCCCCCTGGGATCGACCTCACCCGCCCTGAGCCAGAGCGGCAGCCTGGCGGGCGGTGGCGTGCAAGCATTCGTGGAGCAGTGCTACATCGAGTTGGAGGAGGGAGTTCGCGGCGAGGTCGTCTTGGCCGGCAACCCGGACGGCACACTGGCCTACGCCGCCCGGTCCGACCCGTTCGTGCGTGCCCCGCACTTCAACAACCCGCCGTTCCGCAACATCAGCTTCTCGCTCATCCGCTGGGTCGAGGACGGCGATGGTCTGCGGCGGCTATTCCCCCGGCAGGCCCACGCCTGGCGGATGGCGTTCAACTCGCTCTGCCAGGCGACCGGGGCCGACCACCTTCGCTGGATCATGAACAACGTGGACCGGGAGGTTTCCCTCAAGCCCCGATTCCGGGACTGCAAGCTCGTGCTGACCGTCCACGATTCGCTGGTCTACGAGGTTCCCGAAGAGAAGCTGCAACCGTTCGTGAAGTCTGCCCGGCAAGTCGCCTGCCGCCAGCCGCCGTGGGCCGACATCGACTTCAAAGTCGAGGTTGAGTGGGGCCGCCGCTTCGGCGAAATGAAGGAATTGCCCTAACCCCACGCGGGCACGCCCGCACGCCCGCGTGCGTTCCCATACTCTAGGCGGGTTGCCGCCCGGACCCGACATTCGGTCGGGTCCGGGCGGCAACCCGCCGCGTCAGCATCCGGCTGACGCCGCTAACCGCGATACCGAGTCTTGCCAAACTCCCGTGAAAAAGACTCGCTCCCAGCGAGGCAGTGGCACGCAAGAGCATGCCACTGCACAACTCTGACACGGGAGGGCTTCACATGGCGAAAACAGGCACCGTACACCGGGTCGTTCCGCTGCCCGAACCACTCCGCGAGGCGATGCAGAAGGCCCGCGATGCCAAGGGCGAGACGAACGCGGCGTTCGTAGCCGGGGCGGTAGCCGACCACCTTGCCCGCCTGGTCGAGGGGCTGGAGGCCCTCGGGTATGGCAGGCTTCGGGGGAAACGACGACCCGCCCGGCTACCGTTCTCGGAGGAGGCGGGGACGCTCCAAGCCTTGCGGGAGGCCAGTGACAAGGTACAAATTCCGGCAATTCAACTCCTGCTTCTCTGCCTGGCAGCGGCGACGACCGATCAGCCCGCGAAGCCGAAGCGGCGGGGCCGGCGGAAGGCTGTTCGCCCTGATGACGAATGACAGGCAGACGAATCGCTCCCTTCCGAGCGGCCAGTCCGCAGCCGATTCGCCCATCGTCGGCCAGGACCTTCACGCCGAAACCGCTCGCCGCCACACCCGACTCGGAGACGTGAGGAGTGTCTGGCCCCCTGCCTCTCATCGGTGCCAGTACGGCAAACAGGAGGAGCGGATGAACAATGTCAAACAGATCATTGAGCTTCTGGGCGGCTTCGAGCGGCTGATGCACGAGCCAATTCGGCTCACGGTCGAAGGGTTCATGCCCCTGAACATCGAGTACATCGGTACGGGGCCGCGAGGCGGCCTGCTCTTGTCCATCATGCATCACTACACGCAGCACGGCGACCTCATGCGGGACCCCGACCTAGTGGTAGAGGTCATCCAGGCCGAGGATCGGTGGCTGCCGGTGTCGTACCAGCAGGATTCGCTCGGGATCTACCAAGAGGCGGTCAGCGTCGAGGGGGAAAAGCTGGTCGAGCGGTCGCGGCTGGTGGCCGACCTGCTGCGATTCATGGGGCAGTGGGACCGGAACCTGGGCGAGCAGAGCTTCGTCGAGGCGGCCCGGTCGCTTGGCAAGTCGGAGTCGCCAGACTGAAATCGGGCAAGTTTTCGCCATTTTCCGGGCATTCTCGTCGCCGTCTGCCGCTTAAGACAGGGCCGCCCATTGGTTCCTTCGCCTTGAAAGGAGATGCAGACGATGACGAGTGCGATGCAGACGGTCCTGGAAGTGGCTGAGTGGTGCGACCGGCGAGGGCATCCCCTGCCGGTCCGGGTCCTGGCCGGCATCCTCAACGCCGCCGGGCACCGCACATCCTACGGCACGCCCTACCGGGGCCGCCGGGGGACGTACCGGCTGGTCAAGGCGACCTACCGCCGCCTGATGCAGGCCGGGCGGTCGGCGGAGGCGGCGATGGTCGCCCGGACGTTCACCCGCCCCAACGGGGCCTACGCCTACTGACGGCCAGCGGGTGATCTAACGAGCCGGGGCCGGGGGACAGCTTACCCCGGCCCCATCGCTTTCCTGCAGTTGAGCGTCACCCATGAAGCACGCGATCTACGTCGAGGAAGCCGAAGGGCAGAATCGGTCGGTCGTCCTCATCGAGGCCGACGATCCGCGAATGGCCCTCCACGCCGCCGCCGACCGCATCATCGCGGTCTACGCCGGGATGCCGCAGAACAGTGGCGTTCCTTACGGCAAGCGAGAGGAGAACTGGACGGGCTACCCGCACCCCGCCCTGATCGTGACCGCCTACGGCGGCGACCTGGAGCGGCTCACCGCCTGCACGCTCTGGGAGGAACTGAGCGACTGACCACTTAACGCCGCCCGGTTCGCGGCCACAAGCCGGTGGCCTTGCCGGGTATCGCTCCCCCGAATACTTGACGGCGGGCAGCCGCTCCCCGAAAATCAACCCTGGAAAGCACTGTCCCCGCTCGCGGGGGCGATCTGGCTTGGTTCCTTCGCCTTGAAAGGAGATGCAGACGATGACGAGTGCGATGCAGACGGTCCTGGAAGTGGCTGAGTGGTGCGACCGGCGAGGGCATCCCCTGCCGGTCCGGGTCCTGGCCGGCATCCTCAACGCCGCCGGGCACCGCACATCCTACGGCACGCCCTACCGGGGCCGCCGGGGGACGTACCGGCTGGTCAAGGCGACCTACCGCCGCCTGATGCAGGCCGGGCGGTCGGCGGAGGCGGCGATGGTCGCCCGGACGTTCACCCGCCCCAACGGGGCCTACGCCTACTGACGGCCAGCGGGTGATCTAACGAGCCGGGGCCGGGGGACAGCTTACCCCGGCCCCATCGCTTTCCTGCAGTTGAGCGTCACCCATGAAGCACGCGATCTACGTCGAGGAAGCCGAAGGGCAGAATCGGTCGGTCGTCCTCATCGAGGCCGACGATCCGCGAATGGCCCTCCACGCCGCCGCCGACCGCATCATCGCGGTCTACGCCGGGATGCCGCAGAACAGTGGCGTTCCTTACGGCAAGCGAGAGGAGAACTGGACGGGCTACCCGCACCCCGCCCTGATCGTGACCGCCTACGGCGGCGACCTGGAGCGGCTCACCGCCTGCACGCTCTGGGAGGAACTGAGCGACTGACCACTTAACGCCGCCCGGTTCGCGGCCACAAGCCGGTGGCCTTGCCGGGTATCGCTCCCCCGAATACTTGACGGCGGGCAGCCGCTCCCCGAAAATCAACCCTGGAAAGCACTGTCCCCGCTCGCGGGGGCGATCTGGCAAGGCCGTTCACACGGCTCCGGCTTTTGCGGCTGGGGGCGGGTGTACGGCCTTTTTGCGTCTCCGGGCCTTGCGGTCCGGGAAGACGGGAGGGGCCGTCCTGCCTGGGCCTTGCCAGTGCTTTCCACACGACGCAGGACCAGCGGACGGTCCCCTCCCACCATTTATGGTACGGCAGCCGAGAGACTAACGCCATTTGGAAGGGAGGGGTTCGCATGGCTCACTTGCCGCCGAAGTTTGCGGTCAAGCTCGGCCTTCAAGTCGTCGCACTCATCAGCTTCACCCTCCTGGCCGGCTGCGGTTCCTCCGTAGACCCGAAGCGAGCTATCGTCGGCACCTGGCAGGTGGGCGACACCGCCGAGTGGGTCTTCAACGCGGACGGAACGTCGGTGCAGAAGATGCTCAAGGACGGCAAGGAATCGAAAGGGACGTACAAGATCATCGACGGCGACAAGATCGACATGACCTCCGAAAGCGGCGGGCACGTGGTCCAGAGCCAGTACCGTTTCGACGGGAATGATCGACTCATCATCCTCATGGGCGTTTCGGAACGTCCGACACGAATCAGCGAAGCGGCTGGGGCAACTGGACCCCGCCTCCACGGCAAGGGCGGTGGGATCATCGTCAAGCTCAGTCGCAAGGGGTAGGGTTCAAACACAAGAGAGGGGTTCATATGATGCGATTTGGCTTCTCTGCAACTCGCGATGTTCGGTCGTCATTGGTCGGCTACTGTCTCCTCATCTGCGTCCTGCTGGTAGCCACCGGCTGCAGCAGTCAGTCGGGGAACGGGAAGGACGGCGGGGGCACGAAAGGCGGACAGAAGGGCCACGTCAACATGACGTTCGAGGAGTTCAAGAAGAGCCTGTACGGCGATAACTTCGATCCGAAGTCCTGGACGCCCCGGCAGAAGTTCTACGACCAGTTCGGCGAGCCGCTGAAGATCACGGACGTGGGCGACTCGACGTACCTGTACTATCAGTGCAAGGACGCCACCGCCCGCATCGAGTGCGGTAAGGGCGAATTCAACTACCAGGACACAATCCGGCCCCTGTCCGTGGACCGGCAGTAGCAGGATTACCGGCCCCAGACCGCACCTGAGCCGCTCGGCACATCTCCTCCTGTTGCGGTCGCCTTTCTGCCGCGACTGTCCTCCGCTCCCGACGCAGAATCGATCACGGCTGACACAGCAGCGTGGCCGATTCTGCGTCGTGGACGCGAAGGCCAAAGTGCAAGTAGATTGGCCGAGGAGGGATCATGCCTAGCTACCACGACTGGAAAGACCTTGCCGATGAGTGGGCCGCTCTGGGGGATGTCGCGACCGACGAGTTCCGGGATCGCGACCTCGAAATCCGCCCGGCCTGGGAGGACTTTGCCGCCATCGACAGGCAGGTACGTGATCTGACTGAGTCCGAGCAGCCGGCGAGCTTCCACGATCTGTGGCTGCTGCTCACAAAGCACCTGGAACTCGGCGACAAAGACGACCGCAGTCGCTGGGAGACTCGCTGCCTGGCCGAGTTGAGTTGGTTCCTCCTGCAGGGGAGCGATGACGCGGGCTTCCGGGTGTGGGACGCGGACAAACTGCGGGAACACCTGCGGCGGCTGAAGGCCCTGGACTTACCGGTACGGGAGCACGAAACGGAGGGCATCGCATTCGTTCGAGAGGCCATGTACTGGCCGGGGGAAAGCCTCGCCGCCTGGGAGCGGCTGATCGAAGTGACGGGCAGTGAGTCCAGCATGGAGGCCCTGAACGCGGCCCTCACCTCTCTGGCCCGGTCGCGGTGCTCGGACTGGCCGGAGGCGTCCATTGACGACAAGCTGTTCGGCTACTACTCGCTGACCAGTCCGGATGGCGGGGGTATCCTGATCGACCTGGCCCACGATTGGAATGCCCGGACGATGTGCCAAATCGGCTGGGAGTACGGGCCGGACTGGTCGGGCTATGAAAGCTGGTTACTGGATTACGCTGACCCCGACTTGCTGGCCGCGTTTACCGAGAGGCTGCGAGACGTGGGCCTCGACCCTCGGCCCCCGGAATGGCCGTTGGAGTAGTCTGATGTCATCGCCAAAAACACCAGACCCCAAGAAGCGTGTTTGCATGAACTGTGAGCACATGCTTTGGGGGGTCGCCCTCGGCGTGGGCGTCCGCTGCGGGCACCCGGCCAACAAGAAGGACGGCAAGCTCTTCAAGATTCCCTACCGCAACTACACTTGCGAGCACTTCAGCGAAAAACAGCCCCCGGAGCGACAGGACACCGGTGAGCCGGTCGAGCCGACCGGGAGTTGATTGCCCGTCGGAATGGTCCTGATTAACTGCACCCCTCCCCCTGACACATCGGCACCGAATCACGAATCGCCGATTGCAGGAGGAGAATCGTGTCAGACCTGGCAGCCGTCGAAACGATCCTGGGGCAGACCCGCATTGAGCCTCGGCCCTACCAGGCCCGGATCGTCGCCAAGACGCTCGGGATGTTTCTCGGAAGCCACCGCAACGGGGCCGGCGAGGTCGAGCCAGCGGCCCGGTCGGTGATGATCGAGTCGCCGACCGGCAGCGGCAAGACGGTCATGGGGCTCTTGGTCGCCCGGGCGTTGCAGGACCTGGCCGGAGTCCGCGTCGGCTGGGTCGCCATGCGGCGGAACCTGCTCCAGCAGGCCGAGGCCGAGAACCGGGCCAAGGGCATCGGCGTCGATCCCATCCGCTTCATCTCGATGTTCGAGAAGGACCCGCCTACCGACATCGACCTGCTGGTGCTGGACGAGGGGCACCACGACGCCGCCGGCTCGATGGCCCATTTGCACAACGTCATCCGGCCCCGCTGGATTCTCGGCCTGACCGCCACGCCGTTCCGAACCGACCGGGTGCAACTCTGCTTCGACAAGACGGTGAAGGACGCCGGCATCCATCGGCTCATCCAGGACGGCTTCCTGAGCCAGTACGACCACTACACCGTGCCCAAGTGGGACGTGGGCCAACTCGCCGACCTGTACTGCTCCGACCAGCAACGGTGGGGCAAGTCCGTGTTCTTCTTCCACTCAGTAGCCGACTGCCACGCCCTGGACCGCCTACTCAGGGAGCGGGGCGTCCGCAGCGACGTGGTGACTGGGACGAGCGACCGGGAATCACAACTCGAAGCCTTCCGGCAGGGCGACTTGCAGGTGCTGGCAAATTGCATGGTGCTGACCGAGGGATTTGACGACCCGAGCTTGCAGACCGCCTGGGTCCGCCCCTCCGGTCGCGGCCCGACGATCCAGATGGCAGGCCGTGCCCTGCGGAAGTGCCCCGGCCTGGAGGCCAAGCAGGTCGTCCAATGCAAGCAGACCCGACATCCGTTCCTCAAAACGGCCCGGCCCCGTCAGCAATTCCTATGGGAGCCAGACGGCTGGAAGTCGCTGACCATCAACCCCAAGATTCAAACCTGTGCCGAGAACGCATGCCGCGTCATCGCCCAGACGGTCGTGGAACTGCCCGCCTTCCTCCAGCAGAAGCAGCCTCGCCGCCCCCGCCGGCTGCGGTTCTGACGTGGGGAATCCCTGGATTTTACTCCCCTCCCCAGCTTGTCACAGCGAACCAAGGTTTCGGGGATTCCTTCTCGATTGGAGGTCTAAAGATGGTCGCTTCGGGCAAGCGTTTCGACTACACCTTCTCCGCCGTCAACGACCTAGTGGTGCAGACCAAGCAGGACGAGCGGTCGGGCCAGCCGGTCGTGGCCGCCGTGCTGGTGAACGGCGAGCCACTGGAGCCAACCGAGCGGTTCTGGACGAGCCTCTACGCCCGCTACGGGTTCAACGGCTCGGTCTTCAAGTATTTCCGGCATGATGAGGTCTTCGAGCGGATCGCCCAGGCCGAGTCCGACCGCCTGCGGCTGTGCGTCGAGCGGGACGAGGCCGGCGGCAAGAACCGGCTCCTGGCCGTCAGCAGCCCGACCAAGCCCATCGTCCGCCACGACGACCTGATGGACACGCTCACCCGTTACGGCGGGCAAGGGGTCCGCTACGCGGATGGGATCGTGGAGTCCACCCACGCTCCGCGAGCCGGGTCCGGCAGCTTCCAGATCGCCGGTGATGACTTCAGCAACCGTTTCGTGCTGGCCACCCCCATCGACGGGTACGGCCTGCCGAACGTCTACCTGTCACTCCTGCGGCATGTCTGCACCAACGGTGCGGTCGGCTACGCCAAGGCTTTCCGTTCCTCCCTCGCCATCGGCAGGGGCAATGACGATGTGAACTACTCCATCGTCCGTGCCCTGGATGGGTTCAACAACGAGGAGGGGTTCGCGGCCCTGCGTCAGCGGTTCGACGCGGCGGCGAAGTCCTGGGCCAGCGTTTACGAGGCCCAGAGTCTCTACAAGCACCTGGTCAAGCTGCTGGCCCACCGGCACGTGGGCTGGGACGGGGCGGCGTTGGTCGGGTCGGCGAGCATCGCCCGCCTGCTCCACGCGACCGAGGCCATGGCAGGTCAGGCCCCGCAGCCCGGCACCGGCCTGGACGAGATCGGCAGCCCGCTCCTGGCCGCCTTCCACCGCATGACGGGCGACACCAGCCGGCTCTATGGCCTGGCGAACCTCGACGCCCTGTCGGCCAAGCGGCAGCGGACGCTGCCGGTCCGGTGCAAGGTCTATGACCTGCTGAACTTTGCCAGCGAAGTCGCCACGCACCACGCCGACGAGTACGGGTCGCGGTCATCCCAGGCGTGGCTCGGCTCGCTCGTCAGCGGCGAGTACGACCTGGAGAACTCCTGCGACAGCTTCGACGACTTCCAGGCGTTCTTCCTGGACCGCAAGCTCGATGGCGAGACGGCCCTGGAGCTTCAGAAGGTCGGGGGCTGACTTGCCCGCAACAGCATCGGCCCCCGCAGCCTGACTCCTGCGAGGCGGGCTGCGGGGGCCGATGTCGTTTCCCGGACGCGAGCCTCGCAGCCGTGTCGCACGGTCTGGTAAGTCTGCCGGCGTTACTGATGCTCCACCAGCAAGCTCGGACAGGGGAGGCGTATTACGCGGTCATACACCGGCGGGATGGGTAAACTGGTCCCGCAACGTCCAGCCGGACACGACCGGGGCCGGCCCTCCTCGACTCCAACTTCCCCTTCTCCCTAACAGACAATTCGACTGGCCGCTCACGATAGCCGAGCGTGATGTTGGGTGGCCGGGTGCGTAGATACGGGCGGCGATAAGCCTCCGACAAAGATAGGTCGGCACTGAGCTTGTAGCGAAGCGAAATGGTGCCAGCCGACCGAGAGCACTCCCAGAAGGCGACTACGACCTGGCTACAAGCTGGCGGGCGAGGGGTGGCTCTTGGACCCTCGCCCGCCAGTTCGCTTTCCTGGGAGTCGCAGCATGTCCAAGACCATTCCACCGGCAGCAACTCGCTACAAACTCATCCGCGACAGCATCCTCCCGATTCAGCAGAAGTGGCTCCTTGAGGTCCTGAACCGTTACCAGGGGGCCAATGACACCTGCTGGGTGCGACAGGAGACCCTCGCCCGCGACTGTTCCTATAGCGACACGCGGCAGGTGCGACGACTACTAACGGACCTGTTCCGGCTGGGCATCGTCTCGATCACGTCGCCCAACGGTGCGAATCACTGCAACCACTACTCGATCAATGAGCCGGCCTTGATCCGTCTCCAGCAGAGGACGCTCCCTCCGGCGGACACGGAAGACCCTTTCGACCGGACACGGAAGACCGCCCAGGCGGACACAGAAGTCCGCCCACTCCGGCGGACACAGAAGACCGCCGGAAAACCCCTAACCCGTTCAGTTAAAACCCCAACGAAAACCGAAGACGGGGGCCGGGATGATCTTCGATCAGGGGAGGGGGGAGGGGGTGACTCACCCGGCTACTCTAGCTCCCCCAATCCTGCTCGGGAGGGGAACGCCTTCTCTGGCTCAAGAACGAGGGCCGCCCCTGATTCTGGCTCGCCCGACTCTGGATGGGATAACAACGCCCAACTCTCTGACTTCATCAAATACCTGCCGAGCGAGGAAGTCTACGCCAAGGTTGAACTCATCCGGCTCTCTGAGAATGACAACCCGATGGTCCGGTCCACCAGGGACCCCAACTCTGTTGCTGCTGGTCACGTGACCCTCATGAAGGAGATCGAGACAGAGAGGGGCCGCCACCCCGACCCCTGGGAGATCGCGGACGCCACCAACGACCAGGTGTTCAGGGGATTGAAGCAACTCTCCTGGGGCCTCCTCGTTTCCCGCAAGGTGTTGAAGACAGGGAGATCAGCCAGGGAGGAATTCAAGTATCAGATCGTCCGCCGGATGAGGGACAAAGACTACTGTACTTCTCCCCTGGGCCAGAACTCCGCCGACGCCCATCACCGGAGAATCGAGGAAATGAAGAGGGACGCGGCCCTGTCCGGCGACAATCCCTCCAGGCCCTGCGGCCTCTGGAGTGATACCGTGGAGTCCGGCGACAACCACCTGTCCGGTCCGTCTCTGGAGGCCAACCCAATCCGGAGAAACCACCGGCTAGAGACGCTCCTGGAGTTGAAGAGGCTTAACCCGGATGATTCTGAACTAGACCAACTCATCCGCGAGGTTCAGGAAGAGACGGCAGAGGAGTAACTCTCCTTCACCTTCCCTTCTGGGTTCCAAATTCGTCCCCTCCCCTGCCACAAAGATAAGACATGAGACTCCAGACGATCACCGAGGATGACCGAACCAGCCGGGTCCACCGGCAGGCCAAGAAGCTACTGTCGGGGCTGATCGGCGACCTCGTGACCGACCCCGCCGCCGTCTACGACCACCTGATCCGGGGCATCTCTAACGTCAACCAGTTCCTGATGGAGGACCATGACTGGTGGGACGAGTTGTTCGGCCTGCTGAGGCCGTTCGACCCGCAGGCCCTGGAAGGTTTCTACGAGCAGACCCTCCGGCACGTCATGGAGTTGGTTCGCGGGCGTGTGAAGAGAGAGTTCGACCTGACGGAGGGGCTTGTCAGCGGCTTTCTGGGCCTGCTCAGGAAGATCGCCTTCTTCGTCATCAAGGCCGCCATTGCCGGCCTGGTCGCGGACAGCGACGGCCCAGAGCCTGAGCCTCCGGCCTCGGTGACGGGAAGGCGACATGCCCGCAGACGGGAGTACATCGGTTACCTGAACCTCGTGGCGGCAACCCACTTCATGGGTCAAGTGCTCGACCACGCCGAGGAGTACCGACAGGGCAAGGCAAGCGAGAGGAATCACCAGAAAGGGGCACGCGATGCGGCTGGCAACGATCCGGGAAGAGAAGGCACGCGACGAGCGGTCGGAACGGTCAGCGGCCTCAACCCCCCGCAACGCCCAAGAGGCGGACGCCCTCTTCCGGAAGGGCCTTCGAGTGATGAGGACGGGGGACGATGAGGCGGCGTTTCGGATCTTCGACCGCCTGAGCCGCTACGAAGGAGAGGCACCGCCGGGCCTGGTAGACGGTGCCAAGCTGGGCCGGGACCTGCTCGACCCCGACCTGACGCCCACCGAGAAGGCCGACCAGTTCTTCGACCTCTTCCCCGGCAGGATCATCCACATTTATAACGCCGACCAGGGCGACGAGCCGGCGGGATTGTCTCCGCCAGATGATCGCGATGAGCCGGCACGGTCGGTCCTGCCGCTCGACCAGCCGACCATGACCTGGCTCACCCGCAACGACCTGTTCACGTCAGCCTTTCGCTCACTGGAGCGGGGCGACCTGGAGGAGGCCGACCGGGTTTTCGCCGAGTTTCTGGAGCGGACGAAGGACGACCCGTCCGCGTCCCTGCGAGCGACGGTCATGCTGGCCCGGAACGCCATCGAGGCACAGCGGTCGAGCCGAGAAAGTGCAACCGAACCGGAGCAGGTTATTTCGCGATGCCTTCATTCCCTGCTCAGCAGTTCTCGGCTCGAAGCCACATGCCGCTAGGTCGAAGCATCAAGTTGCTCGTCGAAACAACCCTAATCCGAAGTGACAGGAATGACCGACGCAAAGGGGACCAGGAACTGGCTGTCCGAACTGAAGTCGGAAGCGGTAGCCGGGTCGCATCCTTGTCCCCCGTTCCTCGGAACGCCGCTGCCTTTCCGGAGGCGTCTCATGGATCGTCGTCCACGTCGAGCCGCCTTCAACCCCTTCCACCAAGGGTTCTGGTAGCCCGAATCGCACGAGCAGTTTGCGGAGGCAGGCTTCGGGTGTCTCGCCTGGACGGCGGCGTCCGTTCCGCCGAAATCGCTGGCGGCCCGCCGGCAGGACGAACGGAGTAACCGACTGCCAGACCTGGGCCGGCGACCAGTAGTCTGCTGGCGGGGGGACCGAGAATGGGAGAACGACCAAGCGGATCTGCCAGTCCATACTCCCCCGTTCCCACGCCAGAGGTAGTTCGGTAGCCGCCAGAAAGGCGTCGATCTCATCATCCGTGAAGGGGGAGTTTCTCCAGCAGATCAAGCGGGTCGCCAGCCCCTCGGCGTCAGGGATGAGGGCGAAGAACGCCGTAGTCTGCCCATCCACTCGATTCCCCGCACCGTCAAGGCCCCGGATCAACGAAAGGGCATCGCGTTCCTCGTCGGTCAACTCCCCATATCGTGTGGTCCGCCTATCACTGACCTGAAAGCACCGCTGCCGAATTACCTCCTCGCGGAACCGCTCGGTCAACTTGACCCAATGAGCTTCCGGCGGGTAGACCCTGCCTCCAACAGCGAATTGGAGAACCCGAACATCAGGCGGATACCGCCGCCGTGTCATAGGAACTGGCCTAACAGGCTTCTTGGTGGGAATCGTCGCGTAGTACCACGCCGTACCTGGCGGAATCCGACGCTGCTTAAGCTGATCGCTGTCAGTGACGGCAAGCAGTGATTCCAGGTTGAGTTCTCGGTCCGGAATTGCGACAAGGACGGGGTTGCCAGTACCGGCAATTCGCTCCAGGCGACAGTTTGGAGTGATCGTCCGCCCGTCGTCCACTATCTGAAAGCGGCAATAGCTTTCGGCACGCCCGAAGTAGAGCAGCCGCTGGAGCACCTGAGATAACAGCCGCTCCTCTTGGGAGTCCAATTCGGTAGCTTCCCAGATCCAGTAGACGGGATCGAGACGAGTGATGACTCGGTAGTGGTCTTGCACCAGCGTGGTCCCGACTTGCTTGAAGCTGTAATCGAGTACCTGCTTCGCACTGCCGGGAACCTTCTTGTACTTGTACTGCTCCTCCAGACCGACCGGGTGGTACTGGTGAATCGCACGCCCCCGCCAAGTGTTCTCGGGCAGCCGGAAGCAAGGGGCTTGCCGAGCCAGCTTGGATAGGACTCGATTTCGCAAGGCATCGTCCGAGTCACCCGTCTCGCGACTATACTGAAACCAGCGAGCGGCGAGAGCACGGAGCAGCCGCCAGGGTGAAGGCGGCCACTCGCCGTAGGGGTCTTCAAACGGGTTCTGGTTCCAGCGAGTCGCATGAAACCGCCCGAGTGGGAAGGACTGTTCAAGCACTAGGGCCATCTGGCTCCTCGCTTTCCTCTTCAGGCTCGCCCTCGTCGGTCCCGGTCGTCGCATCTTCTTTACTCGGCTTGAAGAGGTCCCCGAAGGGGTAGTAGACGCGGGTGATCGGCTCGGCGGGGAACGTGGCGGCAGTAATCGCGGATCGAATGTCGATCAGCGGCAACTCCGCGGGAAGTGGCTCGTCGCCCTCCTTCTGCTCGTCGGTCGTGATCGAGACGTTCTGCATCTGCAGCTTGCAACCCGAACGGTAGGAGAAAGTCCTGCCGAGAAGTTGTTGAATCTTCCAGAGGGCGAAAGCGAGCAGGAACTCCTTCTGTGGGCGAGTAAGCCCAAGCGTCTTCTTCTCTTCTCCTTGGTTGACATCCCGGCCATAGGAGCGGAGCAGGGCCAAGTCGATGATGAACGTGGCCCGGATCTCTCGTGCCGTTTCCTCGTCCACGGCGAAGATCGGCTGGCCGGAGGTTGTCTTGCCGAGCCGGTCAAACTTCACGCCGGAGCGACCGACCCGAGCGGCCCCGATCGCTTCGAGATGAGCGGTCAGTATCCGGCTGATCTTGATCTGCTCCTTCGCGAACAGGACACCGTGAACCAGGGAGTTCGGATCGTACTTGAACAGGGTCTGGTAGATCGACCACCACGCTTCCGGGGGAATGAAGTACGTCTTGTCCTTTTTCACCTCGATGATCTGGAACTCCCTGCGGAGCACGTCTCGGAAACTGGACTCCTCGGGCCGGCTTCCCGCCCCCAACCGCCTCGCGTCGAGGAAGTAGTCGGAAGCGATTCGGTGCCCCTCAGTCAAACTGGTCGTGACGACGCGATCACGCGGGTCGTCGGGCTTCAGCGTCACACTCCCGCCGTTGATGGTCGGGTCTCGATCCGTCACACACTTGACGTAGGGAAGCCCCGCCAGGTCCGGGTTCAGGTCGGGGTCGTTCTCGCCGGCCAAGCACACCTGTTCCAGGTGGTTGGCCATGCTCGCCGGACTGTCCACGATGCAGACCTTCTCGGACTGCCCGTCGGAACGCGGGGCGTCGTAGATGACGTGGCCGACCTCGGGAAAGCCAGCCGGTTGGAAGCGGTCGAGGCCAGCAGCAACACCCATCTGGGCCTGGATAATCAGGCATACCGGGCCTTTGGGGTCCAGCAGCTTGTGCTTCGTCGAAAGCTCGGAGATTTTCACGGCTGTCGGCATAGGCGGAATGCTCCTTATTTCAGGTTCACTTTTTCGGGTACGAGCCAGCGGCTCAGGCCCCGTCGAATGTCGTGGTTTCTGAGGGGGACAAGGAGGGTGGCCGCCAGTCTCGCTGGAAGATCGTCATCGAACGAACGACCGATCGATACATTCACAACGGAACGGCCCGCAGCTTGGTAGTAGTCCTTGGCGGCCTGGATCGCCTCGTCCAGATACCCAAACTGGATCAAGTTGAGAATGCGTCGGGCCAGGGCCGCCTTCGGCTCTTTCGGGAGCCAGTCGAAGAGACAGGACGGGTTTTCATGGAAGATGGGCCGCAACAAGCCCAGAAGGAGCAACTCGCCTGCGAAGGGGAGACGGTCGCGACGGACCTTGGGCCTCGCGGCCTTCCAGTCAATCAGGCTGAAGGCAAGGACCCACTCGGCTGCCTGGTCGAGGTTCAGGTCGTCGCCGCTCAGCAGCCGTGCGACCGTCTCCAAAGGTGCTAGGCATGTTCCGCCCAGGGCCAGGGGTTTACCCGGTTCCGTGTCGAGCAGACGGCGGGACAGAACCTGACCGAACACGCGGAGCGGTTCCGCATCGTTCCACACCACTCGCGGTGGCCGATCCCCTGCTACGAAGGTTGGGTTTCCCCGGCGGTCCAGTTCAACGCCGAAGAGATTCGATAGGAGCGGGTAGGCCGTGCCCGCCCCGATGGACGCGATTGCCCGAGCCAGCAAGACCTCCTCGGGGCAGGGAAGATGCTCGGGCCAGGCTCGGGTGAACCAGTCCGGGTGAAGCCACGGCAACGGGGGGACCTTTTCGCGGAACGATTTGTTCCGGTCGATCCGGGCTTGCTGCCGGCTCAGGAGCAGCAACAGGTGTTGCCACCGCTCCGCTTCGTCCGGACGTTCGCTGACCCGAATGATGGCCGCCTCAACCGGCCCGCGAAGACCGCGAAAGCGTCCCCGTTGCTTGGAGTCTCGCGGTTCATACGGAAGGCGGTTCAGCCAGGGAATGAGCGAGGAGAGGAGCGTGGAGGCCGAGAGCCGATCCACGTAGTCTGCTTTATCGGGCCGCGAAACGGTGATGTGTTCCAGCGGGACCGCCTCGTAGACCTTGGCACTGGTCGTCTGCCGCAGGTCGAACCGGACGAACTCAGCGACACCGGCATCGGTCCCAGCAGCCAAGGCCGCGATCGCGAACTCGTGGGGAGCGTGGGCCGACCGATTCCCGAGCCGAGCCAGGCCACGCTTCAAAAGATGACGGACCTCCGTGATTGTCGCCGGACAATCCCAGAGTGGTGCCCAGAACTCCCCCTCTTTCGACATCCCGACTTCGCCGGGAGTCGTCGGCTGGGCCGGGTCACACACGAACGGGAAGACCGCGTATGGCCTTGCCCGGATGCTGAGCCGGCGGTTGACATCCCCTACGAGAAGAAGTGCCCCCTCGGCAGCGAGCAGGAACAGCCAGGGGGACAGCCTACCCTCTCGGAACCAGTCCTGTCCCGTGTTGAAAGACTTGTTGGCGAACACAAACCAGGTGCCGGCGGCAGACACGCTGGGCAGTTCAGCAGTGTCGTCCCCCGTAAGTGCGGCGTCCAGCCACGCCTCCGTGTTCAAGCGGGCCTTACTCTTTTTCGCCGAGGAAGCGGTTCGTGCCCCGCAAGTACCAGTCGTTCCCTTTGCTGGCTTGGTAGTCGGGCGAGCTTTCTTCAAGCACTCGCTCCACACGTCTGCGAAGTCACGCTGTCCCAGGGTTCCGCCTTTACCAAACACGGGGTTGAACTGGTTGCGGCTCAGTCCGACAAGATGGCACTCCAGCACCTGCACTTCCTGGACGGAGCGGCTGTTGCGTAGCCGCCAGACCTCCGATGAAGACTTGGCCTTGGTGTCGGCCTTCTGGGCGTCTCCCCACCATCGCTCGTAGCGGGTCGGCTGCCATGTATCAAGCAGGTAGCCCTTTATCTGCTCTTCAGTCAGCGATGCGTGCAAGAGCAGGAACCGTCGGTTACGCCAGCACCCCCGCACATCCGGCCAGTGCTGACCGACAGCAGCGAGCAAGCCGACTGCAGCGAAGTAGTGGCCCAGAGTGTCCGGGTGTAGGCCATCGAACCGGAGGACGCGAAGATCGGCTGTCATCGGTTCCTCCCCTTCCCCGGACGAGCACTTGCTCGGGCGTCCGCCACACGAAATAGCATCTCCAGAAAAGCCAGTTTGAATGGGCCAAGGGCGTCCGGCTGTTCCTGGTCGGCCCCGTCGCCAGCCGCCTCGTGCTCCTTGGGTAAGGTCCCGAGTAGGTCCTCCACAAGCGATACCCAGGACGTACTCGCGAGCCTGAACCTGCCGCCCTCGTCGTCCCACTGCCCGCTCGCACCGAACCGCCTCGGTTCCGTCGGGATCGGTGTGCTAGCCGGGATGAGTCCATCGACTGGAGAAAGTTCCTCTCCTTCGCGGATGCCGAACACCGCGTCGGTTCCCCGGATCGAGCGGAGTACAGTTCGGACCTTGCCGTGGTGACAGGCGACCAGGTAGACGGCGAGGCCACTCAACGACGGGGCCGTTCCTTCCCGCCAGGCTTTCCAGGCAACGAGGGCACTCGCTGCCTCATGACGAAATCGCGGCTGGAAGGGAGTGTAGAGGCTCTTGCGGAGTCCCTTTTTCCGCTCGGCGGGCAGGTCTGGTTGTCCCAACAGCCACTTGATGTCAGGAAACTTCGCCCAGCAGTCGTCACCCGGCACGGCCAGCAGTGCGGCGAATTGGTCAAGTAATCCCTGTACCTGCGGGTCGCTTTCCTTTTGCCGGCATTCTGCGACCTTCGGTCGGAGGCTCGCCAGGAACTGGTCGATAGCGTTCTTCCAGCGGACAGAGGCTTTTCCCACGTCATGCCAGGGAGCGGCCTTGGACAACGCCATTCCCTCGGGCCTGTCACTCAACTCGAACGCCTCAACCAGTTCATTCGTCTCCGCCATCACGTCGGCGGTGTGATCGGCGAGGGACAGCCAGCCATGGCTCTCGCTGGTTCCGTCCGCCGTCAGCTTGTCGGGAACGGAGACCGTTGCCGGTTGATGCACGGTCGGAACGTCCGCCGGGTTTCCGGTCCAGCCGAGGTCCGGGTCGTAGCCGCCTTGCTTCTGCCAGAGCCGGAGCGTCATCCCCGGTCGGACTTCAGAGGCCCATCGGGTGATCCACTGGCCCGATTCGGCATCCCACTCGCGGGCGGTCCCTTTCGCCCCCAAGAACTGCTGGAGCGAGTAGAAGGGCACGGGGCAGAGTTCGTCCGCCATTGGTGCCGGCTCGCTGCGTTCCGGCGTCCGTGCGTCCCGCCAGAAAACGTAGGCGTCCACGTTCCGGTCCTGGTCGCGGACGAAACGAGAAACGTCAGTGAAGCCACCGGCCAAATCCGGCTCGGTCGCGAACAGGTCGAGGAAGTCGTGAGGCCGAATGACCGCTTCGTACTCCACTTCGAGGCCCTGGCGGCTTTCCTCCGTCTTGAGTACAGCGTCAAGGGCTTCGCGGTAGGGACGGCGTTCGCCGTCTTGCTCCATCAGTTGTCGTACCGACTCCAACAGTTTCCGGGCCGCCTCCAGGTCTCGCCTGAAGTACGGGCCGATCCGTTCGCGTTTCTTCTTGCTCTCGTTGGGTGCTCCCTTGTCGTTCTCGTCGGTGCTGCCGGGCATCCAGAACGTCGCCGCAGCACCGTCCTGTCTCCCCTCCCTGTTCAGCCGGCCCAGGCGTTGCACGTCCGACGGCCAGGGTGCGATCTCGCTCCAGAGTCGGACGCCGGAAATATCGATGCCAGCCTCGATGACCTGGGTCGAGACGAGGATCAGACCGGGGTGATCGTTGACCGCTCCCGTCTCCTTGCCCTGCCGCTCCACGAACCGCTGCAAACTCGCCATGTGACGCTGCCGATCCGGTGGTCGGAACCGGCTGTGAAGCAGGATCGCCGCTGGCCGAGCATCCCCGTCGCCGTTCGCTCCGGTTGCAATGGCCGCCTGGACCTGCCGAAACCAGTCTTGTGCAACGGGGACCGTATTGAGGATAAGAAGGGAAATCCGGCCTGGTTGGTGCCGGTCAAGGACACCTGACCCGTCTCTCTTGCGGAGCGGTGGGGGGTCTTTCCGCACTTCAATGGTCTTCTCGGCTGCGAGCCTCTGCCGAACCGCCGGCTCCTGTTTCTCAGGTTCTTCGAGCGAGAACAAGCGTTTCGGATCGATCTTGGCCAGATCAAGGTCCTCGCGGTCCTTCGTCCTTAGCAGCGACTCGCCGAGCGTGGCCGACATCCAGAGGAAGTGGCACGGCAGCAGGGGTCGCCAGAACCTCTTCTGGAAGGCATCGACCTGAACCGTGGTCGCCAAGCCGGAACCCATCAACTGGACTTCATCCATGACCCACAGGCAGTCGTTCCCGAGCAGACCGAAGTGCATGGGCCAGCGGTAGCGGCTCATCCCGTAGCCCCGGTTCAGGAGGCGGGAGAGCAGCATGTCCTGGGTGCCGACAATGACCGCGTTTTTCTCGGGGTGCAGGTCCCAATCATCCGCCTGCTCGCCGCCCATCAGCACGTGGACCCGGCAGGGTTCAGCCAACAGGTTCGCCTCAGACAGGTTGTGGGTCCACCGGCTTGCCGCCTCGGCGGTCTGAGTCACAAGAGTCCGCATCGGCAGACAGTAGACGAGCCGCCGAGGAACCGGCGAGGAGGGATGACCGCTTGTCCGCCGCCACAGCCAAGCGAGGATCACGGCGGCGGTCTTCCCAAGGCCAGTGGGCACGTCGAGGACTTCGGGAAGCGGATCAGCAGCCGCAAGGCGGGATTGGTACTTGTACGGACTCACCCCGGTGGCCGTGAGAAAGAAGGCTTCAAAAGTGGTCGGCGTTATCGCGGACACAGACGGCTCCGTGGGCTGCATCTCCTCGTTCCTGCCCGGCAGACGATTCAAACATTTGTGTTAATAAAGCCGCCTCCGGCTCGTTTTGCAATGTCCGCAGATCGAAAACCTGTCTCGGGTTGAGGAGCATTCCCAAAGGACCGTCTGGGAATCCCCGCGTTTGGGCCGCCGGAATACCGATCCGGCGGCGGCCTCCGCACCCTCTCCCGGCAAACCCCTGAGAATAGCGGCGGGCTGCCACCCCTTGCGGAATAGCCGAGCCGCCAATCGGTCTGCTCGAACCCTAAGTATTGGCGGGGAGGCTGTACGGGTCCCCTAGGCCCCTGGTCGGGTCCCCCGGCTCCGGCACGACATATTCCTCCCCGCATGGGGGCTTCGCCGGCCTGCCGCACTCGGCCCGACAATTACCCAGCCGCAGACGCTTTGTCACACGCCAGGATCACCCCCTCGTTGGGCCGCATCGGCTCCGCAAACGGGCGGGTGCCGTCCTGTGGAGGAGTGACCCATGCGGCGTGTGGAACTGCCCGGAAGAGACGGCGATGGCCCGAAGAGCGTGGTGGTGGTTAGCTACGTCCCGCTGCTCACGGGCGAGCCGGGCCGCGTGCTGTCGGTCGGGGACGAGGAGTTCAACCGGCTGTTGGCCGAGGCCGACCGTCTCCCCAGCGGCCTGGCCGATGCCTGCCTGTGGATGGCCGACAACGGCGGCGTCTTCCCGGTCTTCGTGTTGCCGCAGGCCCACGCCATCGCCGACCACCTGCTGGTCTGGTCCGAGAACCGGCCCGGCGACTGGTTCGCCCTCGGCTTCGCCGAGCGGCGGGGCCGCTACGTCGCCGTCCTATTCCCGAACCTGGTCGGTTCGGTGGAGCGGTTCGAGGCCGCCCATTTCGCAAGGTACGGCGAGCCGTCGAGGGCGGCGAGTTACGAACTGCTGTTCCGGCCTATCGCCTTCGTGTCCGGGGTCCGCCACACCTTCAAGAAGGTCAAGAAGCTGATCGGCAACTTGTCGATGGTCGGCTTCATGGAGCCGAACGACTTCGACCCGTCTTCGCCAGCCGCGTTGAACTTGGACCGCATCCGGCGGGTCGGCCCGTTCAAGGTCTGCTGGAACGCCAGGCCGTTCGGCATGAGCATCGAGGCGGTCGTCAGCCAACTTGTCGCTTCTGCCAGCGACCCCGAGAACAACTGAGGCGGGCTGTCACCCGCCTCGCCCCCACTTACGGCTTCCTACCGGCTCGTTCTCCGATCCGGCGGAACGTATTCTTCCTTCACCCACCTGTTGACCCGCCCGACACCGACGCCCAACTCGCGGGCAATCCGAATCTGGCCCCAGCCCTGGTCCCGCAGCCGGGTGGCCTTGTCGGCGTCGAAGGGCCGCTTCTTGGGGCCGATCTGGCTACCGCGTGCCCGAGCCGCCCGCATCCCGGCCTTCGTCCGCTCACGGATGATCGACAACTCGTAGTCAGCCAGGACGCTGAACAGGCCCGCGACCATCCGGCCCGTGCTGGTGGACAGGTCGATGTTCTCCCGGAATGACACCAGCACTACGTCCCGCTCGACCAGCGTGGAGAGGATCTTTACCAAATGGGGCAGGGAGCGACCGAGCCGGTCGAGGGCATGCACGAACAGCACCTTGACCCGGCCCTTCTGGATCGCGTCCCACAGCCGGTTCCACGCCGGGCGGCTGTCCTTGGCCCCGGACACGCCCACGTCCACGAACTCCTGCACGTCCCGCCAGCCCCGGTTGGCCGCGTACTCCCGCAGGTCGCGGAGTTGCGGATCGACGGTTTGCTCGTCGGTGCTCACACGAGCATAAATGGCGACCTTGTGATTCCCGGCCATTGCCGGCCTCCCTTTGCTGAGGAAAATGTCCGGAAGGATTTGGCAGCCCGACGCATTCCGTGAACGGGGTGGGATGTGAGCCGGTCACAATCCGGTGCCGGGGAAGGGAGAATCGGGAACGAACCGCCAGAGCAACGCTTGCGAAAGGGACCAGAAGGTGGGCCAGTTCTTCCGACCTCCCGGCAACGACCGCATCTGGTTCTACTCCGAGCGGGGCCTCCTGGCGTACCTGTTCCACGCGGTCCTTGAGGGTGACCTGTCGCTCGTTCTCGACAACGCAATGGACGGGACCGGCAGGAAGCTCCGCGAGGTCGTCGGACCAGTCGGTTTGCACCGCGTCCTGACCGAGTTCAGCCTCGGTAACACAGGCTTCGGCAACCCGGACGGAGCGATCCTGACGGCCCTTGGCCAGCCGAACACCTCGTTCGTGTTCGTCGAGGGCAAGCCGGTCAAGTTCTGGAAGTCGTTCCGAAAGCCAGAGCCGTCGGACAGCATCCAGGCGAAGCTCGCCGAGGCAGACGGCAGGAGACTGGTCCGCCGCCTGGTCCGCGACTACAACTCGAAACTCAACGGCCAGCTTGAACTTCGCTGGCGGTTCGTCAATGCCCTACGAGCCTCCGCCGGCCAGGGCGAGATCAACGAACGGCACGTCACGTTGCGACCGGAGGTTCTCGCCAACGACGTGTTCTACTGGCGGCACCACTTCCAGCCCGACCCCGGCAAGCGGGAGCAGTGGCGGCGGGTCAGCCTGGCCGAAGACTTGGCTGGACTGCGGCAGTCGCTGGGTGCGGTGCGGGAGTTCTACCTGCTGGCGATCACCACCGACTCGACGTTCCCCCAGCAGGAAATGAGCCAGGTCCGGCTCTTCGACGGGACGGGTCAGCCGCTCGCCGATGCGGGCAACCGCCTCTTCTGGATGTCCCTCGACCGGGTGAAGGAGCGACTGGAGCGGTGTGGCAGCGACGGCTGCTGGTTGCGGCTCGTCAACAGCCAGTGGTCGAAGGTGCCCTAAGGCCGGCGGATGTCACTACCGCCGGGGCTTTCCGTTCGCTTCCTTTGGCCTGGAAGCGGCAAGACGGCCCGCTGGCCTTCGCGGCGGCTCGCGTGGCCGAGGAGGGCTAAGGAAAGTCCAGGACGGTCGGCGGTTGTAGCAGGCGGGCAAGAGCGGGGTCGAGGCGGGGCAGTCTGGTCGTCGCGAGGCAAACAGGCCGTCAACGAGTGACTACAGGTCTGGTCGCACCGGGCCTGGCCGAGCAGCGAAACTGCTCGGCCAGACCCACGTCGGGCAGACCTGCACTCGCTCTCAGCGAGTGCTTGCCACGTCCCAGAAGATGATCGGCATGGACCTGGGCACTATTGCGGTCGATCAATCGGGCTTGCAGGTCAGCCGGGCGTACTCGTCATCGGCCCATGTCAGCCCGAACTCCTTCATCATCGACCGGAACCTCTCCCAGAGGGCCGGGTCGTCAAGCTCGAAGGTCACGGCCTCCTGGCCGTCCGCTGCCTCGATCCAGCCCCGCCGCTCGTCGGTGTTCACATCGAGTTGCAGAATCGGGCGGTCATCCAGATGAATCCGCACCACCCGCACCTGGTTGTTGTCCACAACGACGCGGGGGTGCTGGCCGGTGCTGCCGACGACCGCTGCCCGCATTAACTCACCCACGGCCAGGGCCGTCGCCGTGCAGAAGCCAAGGCGGGGACGGGGGAGTGCCCAGAAGGTCCGGGTGGTTTTCCCGTCGCCCTCCTTCCAGTCAACGACACCTATCCTCCGCTTGGCCCGCTCGACGGTCTTCCGGGCGAGGGAGTTCTCCTGGGCGAGCCGGAAGACCTCGTTGGACATCATCGGCCCGTTGCCCAGGAGCCGGTAAATGAAGTCCTCCGCTTCCTGCATCTTGGACTTCTTGGCCGACCCCAGACTGAAGCCGACCGGCGGCTTGTACACCGACCACTCGACCGTGATGATGCCCGCGTCGTCCCTCACGGTGCGGTAGCAGACCGGGGAACCACGGGAGAGGTTGCCTTTGAAGTTGACCAGCCGGTGCGTGAAGGGCCTCTTCTGCGGGTCATCCTCGACACGCAGACCTGACCGGGCTGCCCCGATGATGCCGATGCTGCCGGCCCCCTGGTACTCGGAACGCCCGCCGGCCTTCCGCTGATGGCGGACAAGGACGACGGCCAGCCGCCACTTCTTCGCCATCTCCTGGAGCGGCCCGAGAACCTTGCGGGCGGACTGGTCGTTGTTCAGGCTCGTGCCGAAGAAGGCGGTGATGGGGTCGATGACCAGCAGCCGAGCGGACATTCTCTTGACCGCCGACTCCACTTCCCGCAGGTCGTCCGGCAGGATCAGGGATTCGATGAAGGCGATTCGGTCGAGATCCGCCCCGACGGCCTGGAGGCTAGGGACGACTTTGCTCTCCGTGTCGTCCTCGCCCTGGACAATGACTACTCCCGCCGGCTCGACGGCGGAATCCCGGAAGGGGATCGACAGCCCTGCCGAAACGCAGGCGGCGATATCGTAGGTAACGGTGCTCTTTCCGTGGCCGGGGTCGCCCTCCAGCACAGTGAGCGACCCGACTGGGATGTGGTCGGACCACAGCCATTCGACTGCGGCGGTCTTGATCTCGGAAGCCTTCTTGAAACCCGGCTTAGTGGATTGGCCGAGTTGACGAACTCGGCCAACTTGGTCAAGTCGGTCAACGTGGGCAGGGGGTCGATCCCCTGGTTGGGAGGTGCGTGGAGACATGCTCTTTCCTCGCATCGAGTACGCACCGACAGCCGGACCGTCAGTGCGGAACTCATCGCGAGGAAAGGCGACCCCGAAGCTCGTGGTCAAGTCCTTCGCGAACACCGGCGAGACGACGACAGACCCGTCCGGTGCTTCCGGCTACCACCATTCTAGCCGGGGCACATAAAAAGTACACGGGCCACGGAAGAGCAGTCCGGGGGTGCTGGTCAGACGAATCCGGGGGTGCTGGTCAGACAAATCGGGCCACCCCTCGGATACGCCGCCGGATACGCCGTCCCCGACCGCCAACGCCTGGCAAAGGCGACCAGGGACGACTACGCGAACATGCTCAATCGGGCGACTGGAGGGGACGAGCGGGGAGGGGCCAGATCTTCTGAAAACCAAAAGGCCGAACCCCTGGGAATACCGCTCGCGACGGGCTTCCCAGGGCGTTCGGCCATTCCAGCAAGCGGAGGGAGTGGGATTCGAACCCACGGTCGGGTCGCCCCGACGGTGCTTTTCAAGAGCACTGCCTTAAACCACTCGGCCATCCCTCCACGGACCCCCGGAGGGGGTTTCAAGACCGGTGCAATCAACCGCTCTGCCACCCTTCCTACTCGTACATGCTAAATTATATCGTATGAGTAACCCCGGAGTGAAAACAATCACGCGAGCTGCCGATACATGGTACCCGGTAGCTTCCTTGAGTTTTAGGGTACGATACCATTGACCCTCCAGCCGCGGAATATCAGATTCATCCACGAAACGAATCCGCTGCACGGGATGAATCCCAAAAAAACAAGATTGAGTGAACAGAATACTAACGAAACAGTCATACTGGGTGGTGTTCTGCGACGAGACAGAGACTCGGCTATAAATTCTGGGCTGGAGACGGAATAGACCATAGAGTTCGCTGTCGTCTTCGACCTGGACTGCTTTCCCGCCTTCGAGGAGAAGTTTTCCGATGCGACTTGCACTTCCTGGGATTGCCATCGTGTTCCTGTTGGCGTGGTGGGGATGGAGCATGCCGACCTTGGCGCAAGTGCCTTCAAGCGCTTCACCCCTGCCAGAAGACTTTGCCCAGCCGCAATCTCCGCCGCGGCCCGCCCCTTTCCCCGTCCGCCTGGTAGACCAGGGACAATGGGATCCGCGCTTGAAAGGCTACTACCTGCCGGAAGGATTCCAACTGGAAATCGTCATCAGCGAGCCGGAGGTGATCAATCCCGTGGGCATGACCTTCGCTCCTGATGGCACGCTGTTTGTCCTCGAATGGCGGCCCGATCCCGTCACGGGGGACCGCTGGTATGAAGTGAAGGAAACGTTCCGCTATCGTGACGGTAGCACGCGCCAGGTCGCCACCATGAAGAAGTTCACCTTCGACCTGGTCAAGCAGTTCACCTACAATCCAGCCACGGGGAAGTTCCATCCTCCCAAGGTGATCATCGCCGAAGAGCTGCCGTCGTCGATCCTGTACCATGATGGCTGGCTGTACGTGACCGGGCGAGGTACAGTCCGGCGTTGGCGGCAGGGAGTCCAGGTCGGGATCGGCGGCCCCGGTACGGAACGTCCCGTCAACCCTAACGATCCCTGGAGCGTGCGGGAAATTATCGCTCAGGGTTTTTGCGGCTTCCACCATCATCAGGTCTCTGGGCTGACCATCGGAAATGATGGGCTACTCTACATCACCAGTGGCGATGATGACAACTATGTGGAAGGGTCGGATGGAAGCCGGGCGACAGTGCTCCGGACGGGAGCGGTCTTTCGTTGCCGCCTGGACGGTTCCCAAATGGAAGTGTATTCCATCGGCTACCGCAATCCTTATCGCGATCTGGCCCATGATGACAAATTCAATTGGTTCCACGTGGATAACGACAATGAAGACGGCAGCAAGTTCATGGGCTGCCGCATTCTGCATGTCGCAGAAGGAACCGATTTCGGCTGGCGGCTGCTCCTGGGAGCGCGATGCTGCCGCCCGGATCATACCCGCGGGGCCATTGCCGGGGAGTTGCCGGGAAAAGTCCCACCGATGCTCAAGACCGGTCGCGGTTCTCCCGCCGGTTTGATGATCTACCATGATACCCGAATCCCGCCCCAATATCGCGGCTTGCTCTACTATCCGGATGTTTTCCGGAAATTGGTGCGAGCTTACAAGGTGGCTCCGGAGGGAGCGACATTCAAAATCACTCATGAGATGGAATTTTTCAAAAGTGATGACCCACTCTTCCGTCCCTGTCAGATGATCATTGGCCCGGATGGGGCCATCTACGTGTGCGATTGGCGCACGGATTCGGGAGGGGCCGGGAAGCTCTCCGGCGATGGGCAACACGGCCGTATCTACCGCATCACTTGGCAGGGCACAGCCGAGCAAGCGGCACTTCCCCGCCGCGGCATGGACTCCTGGTGGAAGATTCGGCAATTGCCTCTGCCTCAACTGATCGAAGCTCTGGGTCGGCCCGACCTGACCGACCGCGTGGAAGCCCGCAAGGAATTGGTCCGCCGGGGTGCCGAGGCGCGGGATCAGGTGCTGGTGTACCTGCAACGGGGTGGCTTCCGGGATCAGGATGAAGCCCGATTGCCGGCCTTGGGGGTGCTCATGGCGGGATGGAATGCCGCTGTGCAGAACTATTTTCTCCACTGCCTCCAGGACCCATCGCCGGATGTTCGCCGGTGTGTCGTCGAGGGTTTGGCTCTTTACGCTGATCGCTCCGACCCGCGCTTGCTCGAAGAATTGCTCAAGAAACTCGGCGATCCGGAGCCGGCCGTGCGGCGTGCCGTGGCCCTGGCCCTGGGGCGCATCGGCGGACCTCCCGTCGCTCAAGCCTTGGTCAACAATTACCTAGCGGACCTCAAGGGGGACCCCTTCCTTAAGGATGGCTACCTCCGCGCCTTAGAGCGGCTAGGTAAGCCGGGAATCGAAGCCATACTCGCCCTGGCTGCCAGCGGGGACCGAGAGCGGAACATCGCCGTGGAGATGTACCAGGCTCTGCGCAGCCGAGAGGCGGCGGAACTGCTCCCCCAATTGCTCGAACGCCCCGATCTGTCGGTGGCCCAACGGGCGGCCTTAGTTCGCTCCTTCGGGAATTACCTCTTCGATCCGCCGTTGTCTTTACGCCCCCTCACCGAGTATCTCCAGCGTCGGCCGGGGGAACATCTCGACGTCGTGCGAGCGGCTATCGAAGTGTTCGCTGCCAGTGGTGAGGAAAACTCCCAGCAAGCGGTGCAACTGGTGGAGCGGCTCCTGCGAGACCCACGGGCCGAAGCCCGTCGTGTCGGTATCACCGCGGCAGAAGACTTGCGCTTGCGCCCCGTCGTGCCCCTGTTGATCGAATTGGTGACTCATGACCGCCACTCGGAAGCGGATCGCCTCGCTGCGGTCCGTGCCCTGCGGATGATCAACGACCCCCGTGCCGCCCCAGTGCTGCGGGACATCGTTCAGGGCGGGTATCCCGCGGTCGTCAAAGTCGAAGCCCTCCAGGCCCTGAGACTGATGAGGCCCGCGGAAGCCCAGGCGATCGCCCAACGCTTGCTCGATGAAGCCGACCCCCAACTGCTCGCCGAAGCAATCGCCATTCTGACCCCCACTAAAGCGGGTGCCCGGCTTGTGGCGGAGCGCTACCTCGCCCGGAAGATTCCGCAAGACTACTATCCGCAAATCACCGAAGCGCTCCAGAAATTCGCTGATGACCCTGCCTTAGCGAAGTTGCGCGCTGAGGTCCTGCGCGGCGGGCTGCTCTTGTCCTTGGAACCCGGCCAAATCGAAAAGATCCGCCGCCTCGTGGAGGAAAAAGGCAATCCCAAACGGGGGCGGGAGATTTACCTGAACGCCCGTTTGGTCGCTTGCGTCAGTTGCCATCGCTTGGAGGGAGTCGGCGGCGCAGTCGGACCAGACTTAACCCGCATTTGGGACACGATGTCTTTGGACAAAATCTTGGAGTCCATCCTCGATCCGAGCCGCGAGATTAAGGAAGGCTTCCAAACTTACCGCCTGACCACCACGGAAGAGCAGGTCTTCACGGGCTTGAAAGTCCTGGAAAACGGCCGGGAAGTGGTGCTCCGGGAGTCCACCGGGCGCGACATCCGCATTTCCCGCGAACAGATCGAATCCCTGACGCCCTTGAAAGTCTCCCTCATGCCGGACAACGCCGTTGCCTTGCTGAGCCTGGATCAATTTATCGACCTGCTCGCTTTCCTCAAGAACCGCCAGGAGCAGGAGGCCTTGCGAGGGATGGTCGTGGAAGTACAAGCCAGTCCGGCGATGCGGCCGTCTCCGAATAATGGACCTCCTGCCATCGCTGATTCCTCCTGGCGCCTGATTGCTGCGGAAGCCAACGGGGATCTGGCCTTAGATTCCCTGCTCCCAGAACCCCGGAGTGTGGCCTACCTGCGCGTGTATGTCCACAGTCCCAAGGATCAAACCGTGCAACTCATTGCCCAAGGGACTGGTTTGACCCGCCTCTGGCTGGAGCAAAAGATCATGGGGCGGGAAGTGGCGGGCCAGCCGCTCCAGCAGCCGCTCCCCCTCAAAGCCGGTTGGAATGGGTTGATCCTGGAGGTACGGCGGGATCAACAGCCGCCGCGCCTCACCTTGCAGGTGCAGGGGGAAAACCTCCGCGTGGCCTCCCGTCCTCTCGATCTGCCGGCTAACCCGAATCCTTCCGGTCGCTAATCCCTCGGATTCCCACCGGTTGATTAGGAGCGGGACAAGGGAATCGGGTGGATTCCTCTCATTCCGATGGGTTTCCGATCGGTTCCAACTGTAAAAATAAAGCAGGGAGGTCCCCTGCCTTCCTGGACAGCTTCGCTCCAGTGTGCTTCGGCAACCGTCCCGCTTTATCTCTGTCACTGGCAGATTTCCCGCAAAAGAGCGGCCAGCCCTTGATGGCCATTCACGTAAGTCGCCCCGACAAACCGAGCAAATCGCGCCGCCGCGGGATCAACCCCCGTTCCGACCAGCAGGATACGGATTTTGGGCCGGGCTTGTTTCACTTTCGCCGCGATCAAGAAGCCGCTCTCGTCCCGCGTGTGCAAAGGCAGGATCACGACCTGCGGCCGGCGGGAAAGAATCGCGCAAGCCAGTTCGCTGGAACCGGTCAAGCGGAACACCTCCCAACCAGCTTGGCGGCACAACGCTGCCAGTTCCCCACTCCACGGCATGGAGCCGACAATAACGAGCCGCTGCTTCTGCGGTTCCACAATCCATCCCGTGGTGTAGGACTCGATTTTCCGGCCTTCGCGTGTGGCACACACCGCTTCATCTCCTTTCGGGTTGGTTCCCGGCACGGAAACTTCCCTCAGAGGGTATTTCGTTGCTCCGGCAGGAACCTTTCGCCCTCCGTGGATTCTGACTCTGAGGCCTTAGACCTAACTTTTGGCATCTCGTGAGTTAGGCCCAAGGAGTACGGTCATCCAAGCCGAACGGCCGGCAGCATCCACATCCGATCCAGCCGAACGGCTCTTGGTGCTTATTCCTCTTTACCCAGGACAGATTTTGTTGCTCCTTGTCACCGGCCATTGCGAAACCTACACCGATGTTCGAGAAGGAGGAGGAAAGGGGGTTGGGACCCGCCCTCTCCCCCTGCGGGACGCATCGGGACAGGAGAAGATAAGAATCCGCCGGAGCAACGTCGAGGGGCCGGGAACGAGACCACGGGGAAACCAGTACGAGACCGCCGATGCCCTCCGCG
Source organism: Thermogemmata fonticola (assembly GCF_013694095.1). Classification (NCBI taxonomy): domain Bacteria; kingdom Pseudomonadati; phylum Planctomycetota; class Planctomycetia; order Gemmatales; family Gemmataceae; genus Thermogemmata; species Thermogemmata fonticola. Next base: position 209,280 of record NZ_JACEFB010000001.1, read on the forward strand.
CCAACATGGACGCGGCCGAGTACAAGCACGTCGTCCTCGGCCTGATTTTCCTCAAGTACATCTCCGATGCCTTTCGAGGAGCAGTACCCCAGCCCAGGCTCCAGGCCAAACGCTCGCAGGGGGCCGACCCGGAAGACCCGGTTGAGTACCAGGCTCTCGATGTTTTATATGGGTACCGCGGATAATCGCTCTCGAACCCCTGCAATCGGGCGAAAGAGCTGATGATCGGCAAGATCGTGGACGATGCTGTGCTGGTCATCGAACAGGAAAAGCCGTTGGTGATCAGTCTGCTGGAAGGGATTTGAACATGACGCTCGACTTATCAACGCTCGAAACCTGGCTGTGGGAAGCGGCCTGCGTCATTCGTGGGCCGGTGGATGCGCCCAAGTTTAAGGACTACATCCTGCCGCTGGTCTTCCTCAAGCGGCTTTCAGACGTCTTCGCGGATGAGATCAACCGCCTAGCATCCGACTACGGCGATCATCAAATCGTTAAGAGAATCATAGAGGATGAGCGAGAGCGCGGGATCATTGCCGATGGACGTGGCTCGGTGCGTTTCTACATCCCTGCCAACGCCCGCTGGGAGACGATCCGCAAACGCGGCTGGGCAGGCCTGGGCCAGTTCCTCACTGACGCCGTGCGCGCCGTAGCGCGGGAAAATCCGCGCCTGGCCGGGGTGATCGACGGGGTGGATTTCAATGCCACCACTGCCGGGCAACGCATCATCTCCGATGACTATCTCGCCGCGCTGGTGGAGATCCTTTCACGCTACCGGCTGGGGCTGGACGACGCCGAGCCGGACGTCCTGGGGCGGGCCTACGAGTACCTGCTGCGCAAGTTCGCCGAGGGGCAGGGCCAAAGCGCCGGCGAGTTCTACACCCCGCGCGAGGTGGCCGTGCTGATGGCGCGGCTGCTCGACCCGCAGCCTGACATGACGGTTTACGACCCAACCTGCGGCTCCGGCGGGCTGCTCATCAAGTGCCATCTGCGCCTGCTGGAAACCCACGGCGTCCAGGAGAACGGCCGGCGCAAACTGCCTCCCCGATATGCCCCGCTGCGCCTCTACGGTCAGGAGATCAACCCCTCCACCTTTGCCATGGCGCGCATGAACGCCGTCATCCACGACATGGAGGCCGAGATTCACCTGGGCGACACCATGCGCAACCCGGCCTTCAAAGACACGGCCGGCCGTCTGACGACCTTCGATCTGGTGACCGCCAATCCCATGTGGAATCAAAAGTTCCCCACGGACTTGTACGAAAACGACCCCTTCGAGCGCTTCCGTTATGGTGTGCCGCCTTCGTCCAGCGCGGACTGGGGCTGGTTGCAGCACATGCTCGCCTCGCTGAGCGACACCGGACGCATGGCGGTGGTGCTGGATACCGGCGCGGTCAGTCGCGGCAGCGGCAATCAAGGCTCCAACCGCGAGCGCGACATCCGCCGGGCTTTTGTGGAAGCTGACCTGATCGAGGCGGTGGTGCTGCTGCCGGAAAACCTGTTCTACAACACCACCGCGCCGGGCATCATCTTAGTGATCAACCGCCGCAAGCGCCACCCTGGGGAGATTCTACTTATCAACGCCTCTCAGCTCTTTGCCAAAGGGCGGCCCAAGAATTACCTGACCGAGGAACACATCGAAACCATCGCCGAGATTTACCACACCTGGGGCGATCCCGTAGGGGCGTACGGCAGTACGCCCCTACACGCCATCATCACCACCGAAGAAGCCGCCCGCAACGACTACAACCTCTCGCCCAGCCGCTACGTGGTGCTAAACGATAAGGAAGAGGCGCTGCCGCTGGAGGAAGCGGTGGTGCTGCTCCAGGAAGCCGAAGAGGAGCGCGCCCGGGCCGACGCAAACCTCAAAGCGGTGCTCGCTGCGCTAGGACTAAACGGCACGGAGGTGCAAGGATGAACGAGATGCGGCCCACGCCAGCCGAGGACCTGCCCCCCGGTTACCGCTTGACCGAACTCGGCCCCATCCCGGCGCATTGGCGGGTGGTGAGGTTGGGGGAGGTGGTAAGCAGAGTAGACACAGGTGATTGGGGTAGTGATTCATCAGATAGTGGTTTATTACCAGCCTATGTGTTACGAGGAACGGACTTCTCACGTGTAGCAAGAGGGGATCTTGTCGATGTGCCTATCCGCTATTTAAGACCAACGAGCCTTGATAGACGGAAGTTGTTTGTCGGTGATGTGCTTGTAGAGCTTTCTGGCGGAAGTAAAGATCAGCCCACCGGCAGGTTGCTGCTGGTGACGGCTGCGCTTATCAAAAACTGTAATTTACCTATTGCTTTCAGTAATTTTGTCAAACGGATGCAGTTGAACAAAGCTTGCTATCCAGAGTATTTCTCCCTGTATTGGCAATTACTTTATGAGAAAGGTCAGACACGTATTTATGAGAAACGTACCACTGGTATCCGTAATTTCAAGCTTACGGATTTTCTTAATAACCAAAGCATCCCCCTCCCGCCCCTGGCCGAACAGCGCGCCATTGCCCACGTGCTGCGGACGGTGCAGGAGGCCAAGCAGGCCACGGAGCGCGTCATCGCCGCAGCGCGGGAATTGAAAAAGAGCCTGATGCGACATCTGTTCACCTACGGCCCAGTCCCCGTTGGGGCGATGCCGGTGGGGGAGGCGGTTGGGGCAACGTCCGTAGGGGCGCACGGCCGTGCGCCCCTACAAGATACCCAAATCGGCCCCATCCCGGCGCATTGGCGGGTGGTGCGGTTGGGGGAGGTGGTAAGCAGAGTAGACACAGGTGATTGGGGTAGTGATTCATCAGATAGTGGTTTATTACCAGCCTATGTGTTACGAGGAACGGACTTCTCACGTGTAGCAAGAGGGGATCTTGTCGATGTGCCTATCCGCTATTTAAGACCAACGAGCCTTGATAGACGGAAGTTGTTTGTCGGTGATGTGCTTGTAGAGCTTTCTGGCGGAAGTAAAGATCAGCCCACCGGCAGGTTGCTGCTGGTGACGGCTGCGCTTATCAAAAACTGTAATTTACCTATTGCTTTCAGTAATTTTGTCAAACGGATGCAGTTGAACAAAGCTTGCTATCCAGAGTATTTCTCCCTGTATTGGCAATTACTTTATGAGAAAGGTCAGACACGTATTTATGAGAAACGTACCACTGGTATCCGTAATTTCAAGCTTACGGATTTTCTTAATAACCAAAGCATCCCCCTCCCGCCCCTCGCCGAACAGCAGGAGATCGCCCGCATCCTGCAGGCGGTGGACGAGAAAATCCGTGCCGAAGAGGCGCGCAAGGTGGCGCTGGAGGGGTTGTTCCGGTCGCTGTTGCATCATCTGATGACGGCTCAAGTCCGCCTGCCGCGGGCTTTTGTGCAGCAATTTGCCGGGGGAGATGATGCCGCCGTATGATCCCCAACGCCACCACCGCCGATCCATCCGCCTGAAGGGCTACGATTACACCCAACCGGGGGCGTATTTCGTCACCCTGTGCACGCACGAACGGGCGCATCTATTCGGCCGGGTGGTGGATGGAAAAATGGTATTGAACGACTTCGGGGAAATCGTGCGCGAAGAATGGTTCCGTTCGGCAGACATCCGGGCGGAAATCGAATTGCACCCCGATGAATTCGTCGTTATGCCCAACCACGTCCACGGCATTGTGTGGATTGTGGACAATGCGGTGGCAACCGGTCCAAATGTAGGGGCGACCGGCCGATCGCCCCTACACGAATATCCCCCACGCGGCCCGGCAAAACGTTCATTATCGTCATTCATCGCCGGGTTCAAATCTGCCGTCACCACCCGCATCAACCAAATGCGCGGCACGCCCGGCACGCCCGTCTGGCAACGCAATTATTACGAACACATCATCCGGGACAATGTAGGGGTGACCAGCCGGTCGCCCCTACAGGCCATCCGCCGATACATTCGCGACAACCCCCTGCGCTGGTACCTGGACCGGTACAATCCTGATGCCGCCGGTTCCGACCCCCTGGCCCGCGAAATCTGGCGCATGCTGAACGATCAGGAGGACGCACCATGACCCTCCCCAGTGAACGCCGCACCGTCCAGAACCCCTTTATCCGCTACGCCCAGGAGGCCGGCTGGACCTACCTGCCGCCCGAAGAGGCCCTGCGCCTGCGCGGCGGCGAAGAGAGCGCCGTCCTGCGTGCCGTGCTGGTGGCACAGTTGCAGCGCCTCAACCCCGGCGTGGTGGATTCAGTTGCCAAAGCCGAGGAGGTCATTGCCCGCCTGCTGCGCGTGCGGCCGGATATCGAGGGCAATTTAGAGGCTTGGGAATACCTCAAAGGATTGAAAACCGTCTTCGTGGAAGCTGAACGTCGCGAAAAGAACTTGCGCCTGCTGGATTTGGCGCACCGGGAAAACAACGCTTTCCACGTCACCGATGAATTCATCTTTAGCAACGGCCGCTTCCGCATCCGCGCCGATGTGGTGCTGCTGGTGAACGGCATACCGGTCATCGTCGTGGAGACCAAGGCTGCCAGCCGCCTGGAAGGCATCGCCGAGGCGCTCGATCAGGTTCGCCGCTACCACGCCGAAGCCCCCGAACTGATGGCGCAGGCGCAACTCTTCACGCTCACTCATCTGATTCAGTTCTTCTACGGTCCCACCTGGAATCCCTCACGCAAAGCGCTCTTTAACTGGAAGGACGAACAGGCCGGCGATTTCGAAACCCTGGTTAAGACTTTCCTCGCGCCGCGGCGCGTGCTGCGAGTACTCAGCGATTACATCCTTTTTGTGCGCAAAGATGGCGAATTGAGCAAAGCTGTGCTGCGTCCGCACCAGATGCGCGCTACTGAGAAGGTCCTGGCCCGCTTGCAGGATCCCCAAAAACGCCGTGGCCTGATCTGGCACACCCAAGGCTCCGGCAAGACCTACACCATGATCACCGTGGCCAAGGCGCTTCTGGAAGACTCGCGCTTTCAAAACCCCACGGTGCTCATGATCGTCGATCGCAACGAACTGCAGCAGCAACTCTTCCAAAACCTGCAGGCCACCGGTTTGGGGCATGCGCGGGTAGCCGAAAAAAAAGAGCACCTGCAGCAGCTGCTTCGGCAAGATACGCGCGGGCTGATTGTCTCGATGATCCATAAATTCGACGATGCCGATGCCAATCTGAACACCCGCGCCAACATTTTCGTGCTCATCGACGAAGCCCACCGCTCCACCGGCGGCGATTTGGGCAATTACCTCATGGGCGCGCTGCCCAACGCCACCTTCATCGGCTTCACCGGCACCCCGATTGACAAGACGAGCCACGGCAAGGGCACGTTCAAGGTCTTCGGCGGCGGCGACCCCGGCGGCTATCTGGACAAATACTCCATCCGCGAGTCCATCGAAGACGGCACCACTGTGCCGCTGCACTACCAGATGGCTCCCAACGACCTGATCGTCGACCGCGAGACGATGGAGCGCGAGTTCTGGGCCGCAGCCGAACTCGAGGGCGTGGCCGATGTCGAGGAACTCAACCGCGTGCTCGACCGCGCCGTCACGCTTCGCAACATGCTCAAGAACCCGGAGCGCGTGGCGCGCATCGCCGCCTTCGTGGCCGACCACTTCCGCCGCGTGGTTCAGCCCATGGGCTACAAGGCCTTCCTGGTGGCCGTGGATCGCGAGGCCTGCGGCCTGTACAAAGAGGCGCTCGACCGACACCTGCCGCCTGAATGGAGCCGTGTGGTCATCAGCCGCGGACACAACGACCCGCCTGCGCTCAAACGCTATCACCTAAGCGACGAGGAAGAGGCCGCCGTGCGCAAGGCCTTCCGCAAGGCCGACGAGCCGCCCTACCTCCTCATCGTCACCGAGAAACTGCTCACCGGCTACGACGCGCCCATCCTCTATGCCATGTACCTGGACAAACCCATGCGCGACCACGTGCTGCTCCAGGCCATCGCCCGCGTCAACCGCCCGTATGAGGATGATTCGGGCCGCCGCAAGACCAACGGCCTGATCCTGGACTTCGTGGGCATCTTCGACAACCTGGAACGCGCCCTGGCCTTCGATTCCCAGGACGTGGAGGGGGTGATCGAAGGGCTGGAGGTGCTGCAGGAACACTTTGACCGCCTGATGACCCGAGCGCGCGCCGAGTTCTTGCCCATTGCTCAAGGACCCACCGCCGACAAAGCCGCCGAGTCCGCTCTGCTGCACTTCCGCGACAAAGAAGTACGCGAGGCTTTCTACCGCTTCTTTCGCGAATTGGAAGAGACCTACGAAATTCTCTCTCCCGATCCTTTCCTGCGGCCCTATCTGGAGGACTACCAGCGTCTGGTGGAGTTGTACCGCCTGCTGCGCAGCGCCTACGAGCCAGGCGTGCCAGTGGACAAGTCGTTTCTGCGCAAGACCGCGGAGATCGTCCAGCAGCACACTGCTACCCGGACCTTGCGTGAACCGAGCGCTACTTACGAAATCGGTGCTGCAGCCCTGCTCGCTTTGATTCGCGAGGAGAAGCCAGAGACGGTCAAGGTCTTCAATTTGCTGCGCGAACTCCATCGCTTGATGGAAGAACAAGGCCGCCAACAGCCCTATCTCATCCCTATCGGTGAGCGAGCAGAAGCCATCCGCCAAGCGTTTGAGGCGCGCCAACTCAACAGTCAGCAAGCGCTGGCCGAACTGGAGAACCTGGTTCAGGGCCTGTGGGAAGCTGAGTCCCAGCGCAAGGAGAGCAATCTTTCCGCGCAAGCCTTTGCCGTAGCCTGGTGGGCGCGGGTGCAAAAGAGCATGAGTGCAGAAAAAGCCGAGTGCTTAGCCGCTGCCGTGGAGCAGATCTTCCAGCAATTTCCCCACTGGGCAGCCAGCAGCCACCAGGAACGGGAACTGCGCCAGGCGCTCTACAAGCCCCTGATCGAGGCCGGCGTTCAGGAGATGGTGGCCTGGGCCGACGAGATGCTCACCCTGCTGCGGAGGATTGCCTCATGATGCAACCATCGCCGCTGGCTGAAGCCATCACCCGCGACCTGCTGATTGCTGAAGCATACACGTGGGCGCGGCGCATTGGCGTAGCCGATCGCCTGCAGGAAGTCCACGTGCGGCCGATGCGTCGCAAATGGGCCAGCATCTCCACCCGTGGCAGGCTCACCCTGAGCAGCGATCTATTGAGGCAGCCGGCCGCCTTTCGCCGGGAGGTGTTGGTACACGAACTGGTGCACCTCAAATTGGGTCACGGTTTGCATAACGCGCTTTTCTATGCCTTGGTGCGAGCTTATTGTTCGAGCGAGGGGCAGGACACGAAAGAAAAGCACCCTACCCTTGCGCTGAACCGAAACCATTGAAATCCGGTTCCAGCTCTGATGGGGCTCAACGTTGTTGATGTGTGTCCGTTGGGATTCTGTGTTATTCCACCGTCGTAGCCAAGTTCTCTATCCAGCCTATCAAGCGGGCTTGTTGAGAGAGACGGGTAGGTAGCCCGATCCAGCGCCGGCTTTCCGCCGCCTGGGACTGCTCCGCAACAAGCAACGCCGGTGACTCGCCATCCAGATCACGACGCAACTGTGAAGCCAAGTCTTGCTCATCCAGCAGCGCACGCCAGGCTTCCGGATTAGGACTAAACAGTTTCGCAAGATCGTCCAGTTTTAATTCACTAACGGATGGTTTTTTCGATCCACCCACGAGCAGCTGCTCTAGCAACGCGAGACCCGGGAATGGCTCGCCAGGGGCAAAAGGGACTCCGTCGGAATTTTCGGGAGGAACTGGACGGGACCAAAGGCGAGAGGTAATTTCCCAGACACCAGAACGTAGCGACGCCCAAACTAGGGCAATCACGTCCAGGCGACAGCGGGTGACCAGCACTTCCTCTTTTGCCACTGGAGCGTCTGGCGAAGTGGACGACTTGGTAGTGTTGTTTGCAGGCGGTGGCTGTTCGTCACGTAACGGCAAAATCCGCACCGTGGCGGGGCATCCGCGTTTTAGGCCTTCGACCTCAGACCATGATGCGATCTCTTGATACCGTTCGGCAAGTTCGCCCTGCAACTTGTGGATATCTAGCTCTACAAGATCGCGCAATCGCATACGTGGTAAGATGGGAAGGAGGATTTGACGTTCGGGCCAATAGCATACTAGTCGGCGTGTCCGGCGCCAAATCGGCGGGTCATTGTTACCCGTTTCAAACCGCGGAGCACCCTCTGGGACCCTCCATCTCCCTGCCATGTCGCTGACGACAGCGCCCATTTGCTGGAGATCACTTAGGACAATTTCGACAACTCCGGTGGGGAGGCAGAGTAGGCAAGCAATCTCGGCGGCGGTAGGTTGTTTGAGGACCGACACTGCTTCCTGAATGAACCCACGCAGGGGATTTTGCGGAGGCTGACCCTTGACGAGAACCGGGGTTTCATAGAGCACTACCTCAAGAGGCTCAGGGGCAATGGCAAGCACAAGTCGCCCCTTCGTCCCCTGAAGGGTTCCTTCGATCTGTCTAATCAGACGCTCGACGATTTTCCACCGTTGTGGTTGCATTTCTTACCCGCTCCAGCGAGTTTGCCATTTCTGCGGGACCTTCAAAAGACCACCACGTCCGTGTGCGAATACAAACAGAGCGTGGAGATGATCGCGCGTCTCAGCCTCGTCGCCAGTAACGTCGCTGCGCTTGCGGGCTAGTTCCACAGTGCTTCCATCGGCAATAACAAGGAGCAGGCAACGCGCTCGCGAGAACGCCACATTAAGCCTTTGACGGTTATCAACGAAGCCTAATCGCCCCTGCGAGTTGCTCCGTGTGCAAGTGAAGATAATCAGATCCCGCTCCTGCCCTTGGAAGCTGTCCACAGTCCCGACATGAAGAATGCCCGCACTTAGCAGCTTGTTTAGCTTTTGATCTTTCCGGAGCAGGTCTCTGATCTTCTCGACTTGCCGGCGGTATGGTGCGATCACCCCAAGGGTGGGGACGCTAGACTCTTTGTCGTCCGCTTTGTCAACTTGGAACTCTGGTAGCTTGGCAAAAGCACGAAGAATGAACACAGCAAGCTCCTGCTCAAGCGAGTTGACATAACCCGTCCCTAGTCTCTTCTCCTGACGGTCGGGAAGCTGTTGTGTGTCGAGAACGAGGAGATTCGGACGGTCGGGAAGAAAAGCCGGTCTTGGCATCGTATGGTTGGCTACATGCGGGAAGTCGTGCAGGCGGCCACCGTAGAACTGTTGGGAGACGAAAGCAGATATATCAGGATGCATCCGACCCTGGTGGTCGAGGAAAACGTAGCGACCGCTTTTCTCAAACGGCTCTTGCAACTCCTCGAAAAGCGAGCGAGTGATTACCTTGGGGTCAAGTCCCTCACGTCTCAAGCGTTTCTGCAATTCATCGTCGCTATAGGGTGGTAGCTGCTGGTGGTCACCGACCAGCACCCACTTCTCGCCGCGGATCAACGGCACGAGCAAGCGGCGCGCCTCCTCCTTGCCGGCTTCGTCCACAATAACGTAATCGTACACCACGGAACGAAGCTCGCGGTGGGTGGCACACCCGATAGTGGTTGCACACACCAGATTGGCGTTGGCGATCAGCAGTTCGGAGAAGAATCGGGGGTTTTTCTGCAGAAATTCCAGCCAACGGCGTAGCAAGCGGACGCATTCCTCAGGACGAGTCCCTTGCGCCCGTAATTGCCGCCAGGCACGGACACGTCCTTCCTGACAGTTGAAATCTATGGGTAATTCCCGCTCCAGCGCCGGATGACATTCCCATGGACCGAGATTCAGCAATTCTCCATTTTGCAGCGCAAACGACCAGGATACCGCATCGCAAGCTGCACCATCTTCTAGGATGTCCCAAACCTGGCGATCCCGTCGCAAAGCCTGCCTGAATTTCTCGAGCTTCTTGCCTACTTGTTGTTCTAATTTTTCTCGGTACTCAGTGTTGAAGCAGTCGAGAGTGAAGCCTCGGAGGTGCTCAGGAATCCGGTGTGTGGAACCGACGCGATAGGGGGCGATACCTAGCTCCATTACCAGGTTTGTTCCTCCTCTTGGCGTGACCAAGCGCTCCAGCACGTTGTCCACCGCGACGTGAGTTGGAGCGACGAGCAGCACCTTGAAGCCGGGATTCTTTCTGTGCATGCGAAAGAGTTGGCGGAGGATTTCGAGAATCACCGTGGTCTTGCCGGTGCCCGGCGGTCCCTGAATCAGCGTCATGTCCGGACCAAAAATGGCGGCCCGTACCGCCTCCTCCTGTTTTGCGGACAATGGCGTCAAAGGGGGAATCGGCAAGGGCGGCCACGGTGATGTGATCGGGTCGAGCTGCTCGGGGCTGCTCAGGATGGTCCGGAGGGTGTTCAGCGTCATGTCGTCTAGAGTCAATTCTTCGCCAACGATGCCTCGCTTCTCCGCCTGATTCTGCTGGTCCAGGTCGAGGAGATCTAGGGCGTTGTCGATGAGTCGCAATTGGGTATCCGGCAGGAATAACCGAATGTTCTCCCGTTCCTTATCCTCCGCTGCTGCACTATCACAGACCCGCTCGATCAACGCCAGCCCGCGAGGGGAGTCACAACCGACATTCAAAACAATCTCTCCTACCCCATCCTCGGTGCCTTGGACGGAACGAATGATGAGCCGGGCGTAATCCTCACCCACTCGCAACTCCAGGGGATATCGATCCCAATGGATGCCCTCCGGATTTAGGCTCACCAGGCCGTCGATCCACTCTTTGACAGTTTCTTGCTTCTCGGGAATCAGCAAATAGTCTGGGCCCTCACGTTTTAAACAAGTCACACCAACTTCCAGTGTATCACGTTCCAACTCGCACACTTTCCTCCAACTCGCGATCCGTTTGGACAGCTCGGGAGTTTTGCCGATGAGCCACTCCTCGACGGTTTTGATCCGCGTTGCGATTTCCTGCTGTTGGCCTTGCAGCACCAGCAACTCGCGGATCAGCTCCGGTGCATTCCCAGCTAGCGGGGTTCGGCCAGGCACGCCTTCCTCCCACCGGGCCACGATCCGAGCAAAGGGCGATAACGCTAAATCGGCTTTGCGGGTGCCAATAAGCATCCAATCTGAAATGCCTATCAGAGGTTTCTGGGGTGTCAATCGAATTTGGCACTGCAGCCCTTCCGGCACCGCGACGAGGACATCGGATTCCTGGCCCGTGACCTCGTAGAGATGGAGGCCACGGGTCATCGCTTGACAAAGCTGTTCAGGTGTGAGTTTGTGTTGTTGCAACTCCTCCTTGCTTCGCTCGGAGACACACAACCGGATGAAACCGGCATGCAATTCCCGTGGTGACCAAGTGATCCTCCAAGAGTGGTAGGCCCGTTCGGCGTTGGAGATTTGGACCAGCCAATTCTCACTTCGAACCTCTGTATCATCAGCTTGGGAGGCGGGTAACCAGACCGCGGAGAGCCGACACAGCAAATCTACACTATAAGTCTTTCTCTCAAGTGAGGTTAATAGCCAATGTCCGACATCGGTGTTCTCAAAGGATGCTTGGTAGATGTTAAGAAGAATATCATGCGATGGTAAAAATAACTGGAGGCCGGTCTTGCCTGTTTTCCGATGGGTCAACAGCTTGACGACGAAAACCTCTGTGTTACTTGCAAACAGGTCGTCGAGCACCTCGTCGGAAAAGGCGTCATCCTGCCGCAGTTTTTTAGACACATGCAGCACCTGTGTCCCCGCATCGATCACAGGTGGCTGCCAATTCTTGACGCAATCTTCGTACTGTTTGTTGATCTCTTTGATTTGGTCTAACAACCTCGTGGCATCACTAGTGAGGTCATCTTTCCTCAGTCCTCGATCGACGTGCCAAATGGCGCGCAACACAGCCAGCGGATGCCCCTTCGGAGGGCTTGCGTCGACTTTGAGGAGTCGCCAGTCTCTGGGTCCTGGTGGTTCTGGCTCATGGCTCAGGACGATACGAAGTCGCCCCTGGTCAATCAGGCCGACTACTTTGCCACCGATGCCTCTGTCGGCTGGCTCTACCCCGACAACTTCCAGCCCTTGGTTGAGGCTAGCCACCACACTACGGCGATCTTTCCCAATCTTACGTAGCATCTCCTCCTGATTCTTGAATATGAAGAGCCGGAACGGGCCGACGGACAACAGTGTCAAGGCCGCTACCCGTTCTTTCCGCAAGCGCTGCAATTCCTCGTACTGGGCGACAATGTCCGACCTTTTGCCACGTAAGAGGTATTGGTACAGGGGCAGATCGCGAAGCCCAGTCGTAGGCGTGTCGGTCATGTCAATGGCTCCACCCCAAGGTCAACCGCAACCCGGAATCCTATAGGTGCGGTGAAGGCGCCGGTGATCGGTTCCATCCCCACACGGTGAGCCAAATGGTAATCCCTCGGATTGAATTCGGGATTTCGTCCGCGAACGACACGCAAGGTCTCCTCCCAAAACTGCGACGATGGCTCCATAACTGGATCGAACACGACCAAATTATTGTCGTAGGCCGAGCTGTTGAATGCGTCCTGAGTCCACTCCAGGATGTGGCAGATGTGGACTCCGTAGGGAGAGATGCATTCTTCCTTCCAATCTTTGCCTGAAGGGTAACGCCTTTCGTCCACGCTTCCCCTCGCTGCCTTTTCCCATTGGGCTTCGGTTGGCAGATGCCCTCCCTTGACTGCCCACTGGGCATATGCCTGTGCTGCAAACCACGTCACATGAATGGCATACGGGTGGTCCTGCGGTACATCGTCGGGCAAACCCTGGACCGGGAAGAATCCACGTTCGACCCGCAGGATACCTCCCTGGTTTTTAACCCATCGCTCAAAGGACTTTTGGGAGACCGGTTCAACATCGATGAGGTAGCTTCCCAAATGTACTCGCCGTTTTGGAGAGGTTTCTTTGGCATGATCAGCCCCACGGCAAAATGAACCAGCGACGATCAAGACCATGATCGCGCCGTCCGACTTACGGCGAAATTGCATTGGCTTGCCCTTGGGTACTGGAAGGCGTTGCATCCCAAGGTCTTCAATGCGGCTTAGCAGCTTCTCCATAAGCTCCGACCGCTTCTCCATAAGCTCCGACCACAAACGCGCCAGTACGCGGTCGCGGGCTTGCAGGATTCGATCAGTTTGGACGGTGGTAAACCCGGCTTGGACATCGAGACGACGGGTTTGTTGATCTAGCATGCGCAAGTCTTCGGGAGTTCCCAACCGCTCAGCAGCGTCACAAGCAGCAATCAACAAGGCTGGACGCTTCGCGGCAATCGAAAAGACGTATTGGAGATGGTGGCGGAACTGATTGACGCGATCGAGGTCATGGTACGCTCCACGCGATGTCAATGTAGGCTGTTTTCGCAATGACGGATCGCTGGCCAGCACAGCAGCGACTGCACCGATGGTCTCTGCGAGGCAATAGTCGTATTTCGGGTCAGGTGAGGAGCGATCTAGCTCAACCAGTCGGTTCAGGTGCTTCAGAAGCCAATCAGCGATAAAGTCGCAGGCTAACGGCTCTGTCTGCCAAGCCTGTAAGCCTCGATCGTTCTCTCCAAACACACGTTCGAGAACCGCTACCGCCCCTCGGCAACGATTGGGCATGACTGGTCCTAGGTTCCATTCCGTACTAGACAGTTCCACTCGCAGGTAAGGAAGACAGGCAGCTCCAATCCGATCTGCCTGCATCAACAGCACCTGTTCGTGGGGTTCGGGTTGCGGGTTATCCGGTGAGGTTCCGCAACGAAACCCATACGGCGAGGGGGGCCTGTCTTCCTCGGTGAACAGGCTGGCCACATAATTGAGCCGCTGGCTGCCTCGCTCAAACCAGGCCGCGATGAGGGCGAACACGACTCCGGAGTAAATCAGAGACAGTATAATACTCACCCACCCTGGCCAAGGCGATTCTTCTTCCCCAACGACTGAACGGAGGAGGGTTGTAAGTGGCGGCAAGGGAGTGGTAATTTGAATCAAACTGGTCCGAACGGCAGATTCCCAATCTCCGAGCCCCCACGCCGCCAGAGTAACCCCTGTTAGCAGGGCGAACAGAACCACCGACGTGAAGGGGAATTGAAGGAAGAACTTGAAGTAAGAAACAGGAACCGGTCGTTTCCCGGAACGCAGATCTTCATAAGCCGCCTCGGCCTTGAGGTAGCTCCAGACATAACAAAAACAGATAGCCATCAGGAGGGGTAGAAACGATAAAAAGCAGGCGAGGACGACCTCTCCTCTCGAATCAAGCTTTGTTGACGTGTTTGGCAAAGCGAATGTCAAGAGCAAGGCAGCAAGAAACAACACGATGGCAGTAGCTAAATCGGTCAACAAGCTTCTCTTCAGCCACTGATACTTAGCGCGACGCCACCAGCGGCCTACCGTGCGACCAAAACGGTTAGAGAAAGTCTCAGGAAAAAGGGCTTGGTTTGGCATAAGCTAAGCAAACCTCTGCACAACTTATCGCAACTGGATGTTGGTTGGACAAACCCAATTGTCGCCAAATTGTACTGATACACAATGTCATAAAAGACTAGAATAGGTTGCATAGGAATATAATAGCACCTTCAATGATTCGCTAAGACTGTGAGAGAGTGTTTCAAAAGTCAAGCGGTTCAACAGTTTCAGCAGGCAGCGGATGCTAGCACAGTCGACCACAGCTTCGCTGAAAGCCACCGCCTCCTCCTCATCGCACCCCAAACGGCGTTAGCAACCCAGCCAAGCAAACAGACACTCCACCACCCCACCATGAGGCAGGCTGACCCCGCTTTGCACCCCCCTGCGGTCGACGCACAAGGTCAAGCCACCAACCCCACTGCACCCGCACGTCACCCACGATGCCCTCGTCTCCACCCTCGGCCCCCATGCCAGGGCAAACTTGCCGCCGGTGACGTCCGGGATGCCTACGCTGTACACCACGACCACCAGCCACAATCCCAGGGTGCCCACCTCAATACCCCGCTTGCGGGGTCGGGGGATGTCTGGACACTTTGGCGGTCGATGATCCCGGCGCTAGGGCTGGGGAGACGACCAGCCTTTTGGCAGACCTGCCCTACCAGCACAGCGTTGATCGGCTCCTTCAGTCCGCTGTCCGTCCAGCGACGGAAGTAGCCAGAGACGGTCTGCCCAGGCGGGAAGGCTGTGGGCAAAATTCGCCAAGGGCAGCCGGTGCGGATGACGGAGAAGATGGCGTTGACGATGTGGCGTGGTGACCATGTGCGTGGGCGTCGATGTTTGGATGTGGGAGGGATGGGTTGCAGGGTTGGCCATGTGGTAGACTTGAGGTGGGTCGGGTAGGTGGGTTGGACTTTGGGCGTTCTTCTGGCCTACCCGGCCATCCAGGAACTTTCAAAATACTCTCTGAAGGGCTACGACGGAATGAAAGCCCACGAGAGGACGATCTCACCACGAGAGGTCTACTGCATTCCTGAAGCCCTCGATCGACTGATTGCACCCTACACGGCTTTGGAGAAGCCTGACGAAGTAAAGAAATCCAAAGCTCTGCGTGCTCAATATTCCACGATCCAGAGGGGGGGGAAGAAACCACAGTAACTTGTGTTCGTGAAGCTAGCTAACAGGTGCAGGCGGAAGTCGTCGATGATCTCTTCGACCTGCTCTACAAACGCATTATGGATGGAACACCAGGGTCACGCGAATTCGTTTTGCATAGCCAAGTCAATGGCGAAGTCGTTAGGTTCCCTTAGTCGCGGCCCAGAACCTTGCTACCCACCGATTAGGGCACGATGTCTACCCTCAGCGCAGTCATCTTCGAAAGTGCAAATTATTGAGCCAGAGCACGATATTTGGTGTATGATAACGCGATGAATGAATATTCCAGGAGGCAAGCTCATGGGCAAAGCGCGCATTTCGATCGGGACGTGGGCCTATCTGTTCAACCAGAAAGAGCCGACGAATGACTTCCATGTGATCCTGCATCGCTTGCAAAGCCTCGGCTATGACGGCGTGGAGTTGGGGAGTTTCGGGCCGCATCCGTCTCCGGCATCTCATCCGACCAAAGCCCAACGAGCGCGCCTGAAGCAGGAGATCGCCGATCATGGTTTAGCTCTCTCCGGCATCGCCATTGACCTCTGGGCCTTCAAGAATCCCGGAACGTCGATCCTGGATGACCCGCCCTCCGCGTACCTGACGGCCTTTCTCGGCTGGTGCAATTTTGCGGCGGATGTGGGAGCACAGACCATCCGCGTCGATACCGTGGTGGCTCCGGATTACTTCGAGAAGGACCCCGAAGGCCAAAAAATCGGCCGCCAAAAGGGCCTGGAGCGCATCGCGGCGGTGTGGGACAAAGCGAGCAAAATGGCGGCAGACTTCGGCTTGAACGTGTGCTGGGAGTTCGAGCCAGGCTTCGCTTTCAATAAGCCCTCTGAAATCCTGCAACTGGTGGACATGGTCCGCAGCCGGGGGAACAACAACTTCGGCGTCCTGTTCGACACCTGTCATGCGCACATGTGCGCAGCCGTGGGAGCCAACCAAGTGGGACCGCGCGAAACCTTGCCTGGAGGCGAACTGGAACTTCTCGAAAAGCTCAAGGGGAAGATCACCCACGTCCACCTCATCGATTCCGACGGTACCCTCAACGAGCACAACACCAGCACGCATAATCCCTTCGGTACCGGCCGGCTCAATTTCGACAAACTGCTGCCCGCCTTGCGACAAGCAGGGGTGCCTCACGACTGGTGGTGCGTCGATTTGTGTTTCTGGCCTGACGCTTGGAACGTGACGGAACAAAGTAAGAAGTTCCTGGATCAAATGCGGGAAAAATACGCCGCCGCATGAGGAGTACACACACTGCGCGGAATTGGGCCAGCTCCCATCACGGCCCAGATAACTACCCTGGTCCTGGTCGTTCCTTCCCGTTCTCGATAGGACGCCACTCACGAGGAAGGCGGCGTTTCCCGGCTTGGCCCGTATTTCCCGGCCTGGCCCGTACACGCCCAAGCCTCATTCTGCTGCACCTGCCCAAATCCGGCGGCTGACTTGGATTTATTCCGACTCCGAATTATCCCTACCCCCTTGGCCACGCTGGACAATAGCCTGGGAGGAGGAGCCACCGCCCGATACAATAGAGAAAACGCCCTTCGACTCTGAGGGCTTCATCATGCAAGACCTGCGGCAATTCGACCGGGATGGCATCCACTTCCGCTATCCAGCAAACTGGAAACTGGAGCTGGACGAGGACGCCGGCAGCGGAGGCTGGACGGTGACTCTCACCAGTCCGCAGACTGCCTTTGCCCTTTTTGCCCTGCGGCCGGATGCTCACAGTATCGTGCAACTCGCCGATGAAACCCTGGCGGCGATCCGTTCCGAATATCAGGAATTGGACGCAGAAGATTGTGTCGAAACCGTGGCGGGGCAGATGGCGGTCGGGCATGATATTGACTTTGTGACCATCGACACACTCAGCATCTGTCGGACGCGCTGCGTGGATACACCGGCGGGGCCGCTGTTGATCTTGCGTCAGGTCAGCGAGTACGACCGCCAAAAAAACGAACCCGTCCTCGACGCCATACTCGCTTCCTTGACAGTGGATGACGACGAGTGATCACAGCCCTTGTCATTCTCCTGCTCCTGCTCGCCGGTGATCTGTTCTTTTGCTTTGTGTTGCTTCTGTTCGTGTGGTATCACCAGCGCCGCGAGAGCCAAGCCCAGCAGGAGGAGGCGGACGCCGCCGCTCAGCCGGACCCCTCGCTCGGCTGCCTGATAGCATTCAGCTTGGCGGGTGCCGCCCTGTTATTACTTCTGGCCTGGCTGTTATGGCCTTCGATCCGAACATGACGATATAACCGGCTTGATCGCCAAATTCCGCGAAGCCGGCAGGCTGCGGGTGCCGAGTAGGATCAGGGGGCCAAGTGGAGCCAAGCAGCGATCGCATACAATGGCTTTATGCATCCCTATGGTTACGTGCGGGTAGCCGCCGCGACGCCACGCTTGCATTTGGCCGATGTCGCCTCGAACGTCGCGGAAACGTTACTGCTCCTCGAACAGGCCGAGGCGCTGGGGGTCAATCTCCTCGTCTTCCCGGAGTGCCACCTCACAGGTTACACCTGCCATGACCTCTTCCACCACGAGACGTTGCAGCGGAGGGTTTTGACCCATTTGCAGCACCTGATCCGGGAGGGCAGCCGACGCTACCGGGGAGTCGCAGTTTATGGCACGCCGTGGGCAGTCGATGGCCAGGTCTTCAACGTCGCAGTGGTGGTTCAGGGAAGCGAGATTCTGGGGATTATTCCGAAGAGTTACCTGCCCACTTATAAAGAGTTTTATGATCGGCGTTACTTCAGCGCCGCGGGGCACGCTCTCCGGCGGACGATCTCATGGGAGGGGCAGGAAGTCCCCTTCGGAGCCGATCTATTGTTCTGCTGTCGCTCGTGGCCGGAGCTAATTTTCGCCGTGGAAATCTGCGAGGACCTGTGGGTTCCCATTCCGCCTTCCTCTTCTGCGGCTCTGGCGGGCGCCATGATCCTGTTGAATCTGTCGGCGAGTAATGATCTGGTGGGGAAGGCGTCTTATCGCCGCCAACTGGTGGTGAGTCAATCGGGGCGGTGTTTGGCTGCCTACGTTTACACCTCGTCCGGTGTTGGGGAATCCAGCACGGACTTGCTCTTCGGCGGGCATGCTCTGATTGCGGAAAATGGAACGCTCCTCGCGGAGAGCGACCGCTTCTCGTACACGGGAGGTTTGACTGCCGCTGATGTCGATCTGCAACATCTCTGGCACGACCGCTGCCAGATGACCAGTTTCCATGACAATCGCTTGGCCCATGCGCAAGAGTGGCGGCGCATCCCCTTTTCCTTGGAACTGTCACCCCGTTCGCCGGAGTTATTGCGCGCGATCGATCCGCAGCCCTTTGTGCCCGCGGACCCGGCAAGCCGAGATGAACGCTGCCGGGAAATCTTCCACATCCAGGTTTCCGCCCTGGCTCGGCGGCTGGAGCAGACCGGCACGCCGCCAGTCGCCATTGGCGTGTCCGGCGGCCTCGACT
Organism: Thermogemmata fonticola; assembly: GCF_013694095.1. Classification (NCBI taxonomy): domain Bacteria; kingdom Pseudomonadati; phylum Planctomycetota; class Planctomycetia; order Gemmatales; family Gemmataceae; genus Thermogemmata; species Thermogemmata fonticola. Next base: position 228,114 of record NZ_JACEFB010000001.1, read on the forward strand.
CGACCCTGGCCTTGCTGGTGGCCTGCAAGACAGCGGATCTGTTGAAACTGCCCCGCCGCCACATTCACGCCCTCACCCTTCCAGGATTCGGCACGACCGAGCGGACGCTCTCCAATGCCCGCAGCTTGATGGAGGCGTTGGGCGTCTCGGCCCAGGAAATCGACATTCGGGAAATATGCCTGGAACAAATGCGTGCTCTGGGCCATGCGCCCTTCGGCATCCCCCTGACCGGAGAAACCGTGGAGTCGTTCAGCGACAAGCTGCGGCGTTTGCCGGCCAGCCGGCGGTACGACCTCGTTTTTGAGAACGTACAGGCCCGTGTGCGAACCTCTCTGTTGATGAATACCGGTTTTGTCATCGGCACGGGGGACATGTCCGAACTGGCCGTCGGGTGGTGCACCTACAACGCCGACCACATGAGCATGTACAACGTCAACGTCAGTGTGCCGAAAACGCTGGTTCGCTTCCTGGTCCGCTGGGCTGCCGAGCACGAATTTCAGGGGAATACCCGGAAAATACTACTGGATATCGCCGATACTGTCATCACGCCGGAGTTGTTGCCTCCCGATGCTTCTGGGAACATCGTGCAATTGACCGAGGAGGTGGTCGGGCCTTACGAACTGATTGACTTCTTTCTGTACCATTTTCTGCGTTTCGGTTCCTCACCGGAGAAAATCCTCTATCTGGCCCGTCAGGCTCGTTTCTCGCGCCCCTATTCGCCGGAGGAACTGAAGCACTGGTTGCGGACCTTCCTGAAACGCTTTTTCGCCCAGCAATACAAGCGAAGTTGCTTGCCGGACGGACCGAAGGTCGGAACAGTCAGCCTCTCCCCTCGCGGGGATTGGCGGATGCCCAGCGATGCCGCCGTCCAAGAATGGCTAGCCGCCACGGAGCCAACCTGACAGAACCCCCAGGCCGAGTTGCTCATCGGGTTAGCAGACGACTCCCCCCAGCGGCGGGTGATGACGGGATGACGAAACTGACCGCGGTGTTTGGATTTTTCCCCCCTTATACTCCGGAGCTAGGAAATGGGTCCCGCAACCGCCCTTCGGCCAGGCGCGCTGCCAATTCCACTGCGCGCACCAGGCTGCTGACCTCCGCCACGCCCTTCCAGGCGATGTCGAAGGCCGTGCCGTGATCGACTGAAGTCCGCACAATCGGCAGTCCCAGGGTAACATTCACCGCTTCCTCAAAAGCCAGAGCCTTGAGGGGGATAAGCCCTTGGTCGTGATACATGCAGATGTAGGCATCTGTGCGTTGGCGGAGAGAGCGAATGAAAGCGGTGTCTGGGGAGAGGGGACCTTCGACGCGATACCCTTCGTGAGCGGCCTGTGATACCGCCGGAGCAATGAAGCGCTCCTCTTCCTGGTCTCCAAACAAGCCGTGCTCCCCGGCATGGGGATTGAGACCGCATACCACGAGGCGAACTTCCCGTTGGCGGAGGCGTCGCATTGCGCGGGCCGTCAGGCGGATCGTTTGGAGGATGGATTCAACACTCAACAAGCGCGGGACTTCTCCGTAGCCGACGTGACCTGTGACTAAGGAGCAGGTGATCGCCTCACTGGTCAGCATCATGCACGTGAAGGGGCTGCGGGTCTTATCGGCGAGCAATTCCGTGTGGCCGGGATAAGGGACGCCGGCCTGATGCCACGCCTCTTTGTGGATGGGGCCGGTGCAGATCGCTGCTACGCGACCTGCGAGGGCATCCTCGATCGCTTGACAGACGTAGCGATACGAGGCTTCGCCGCAGGGGGCTGCGATACGGCCCGGCGCCACGGCGTCCAAGCCTGGAATATCACGGACCCACTCCGCCGCCGGTTCAGGCCAACCGAGCTGCCGAGCAACCCGGCTTAGGAGAGAGCGATCCCCGTAGATGATCGGCTGACAGATTTCGTGGACGTGGGGGAGTTGCAGCAGGCGCAAGCACAATTCTGGACCCACTCCGGCGGGATCGCCCATCGTGACGGCTATCACAGGCTGCATGCTTGAGTTCCTTCTGTCTGGATCGATGTCATTCCGCTGATATTATCGGCTTCGGCTTTTGGAAGTCCGTGAGTAACCCTCGGGAAAGAGGGTGTGCACCAGATGCCCGCGGTCCGACCGAAAATCAAAGCTCCGTACCGTTTGGCTTCGCGACGCTAGACTGGTATGATGATGGCTGAACCCGCCGGTTCGCTGGCAACCCCACGGTTGCCGCTTGAGTGTCCTCCCTGCTTAATGTCCCCTGTCTTTTCGGAGTGAACGGCTGCCATGAGAAGCGTATGGTTTTTGTTGGGTCTGGGAATCGTTGTGGTTAGTTTGGCCAGCTTGTCGTCCGCGGCGGATTGGGACCGTTTCCGTGGTCCGAACGGTTCCGGCATCGCCGACGGACCTTTGCCTCCGATTGACCCTGCCAAACCTTTGTGGAAGACAGCCATACCCGGAAAAGGAAACGGTTCGCCGATTGTGGTGTCGGGCAAGGTGTATCTGCAAAGTGCCTCTGCCGATGGAAAGAATCGCTTTTTGATCTGCTTGGATGCTGCCAATGGCAAGGTGTTATGGACCAAGACTCATCGCGGGAGCGCTGCCAAGACCCATGTCAAGAATTCGCTGGCTTCCAGCACCCCAGCGAGTGATGGCAAGCATATCTATTGTGTCTGGTGGGATGGTTCCGGTGTCGCCATCCATGCCTACGATCTGGAAGGCCGGGAGTTGTGGCATACTTCCTTGGGCGGTTATGTGAGCCAGCATGGTCCGGGATTTTCCCCCATCGTGCATCGGGGGATGGTCTATGCCAATGTGGATGACGACGAGCATGCCGAGCTGATCGCCCTGGATGCGGCGACGGGAGAGCGGAAATGGATAGCACCCCGGAAAAAGGAACGAGCCTGTTATTCCACACCCTTCATTCTGCGCCGCCCCGGCCATGATGAAGAACTCGTGGTCGGCACGACCCATCAGATCACCGCTTACGACCCCGCCAGTGGTCAGGTGAAGTGGGACTACACCCTGACTTGGCCCAAAGGGCAGATGCCCTTGCGCGTCATCGGCCATCCGATTTATGTCGAGGATCGCTTGATCATGGCATGCGGTGATGGCAGCGGCGCGCGCTACATGATCGCCTTGGACCTAAGCGGCCAAACTCCGCGTAAAGCCTGGGAACTGCAACGGGGCACCCTTCCCTATGTTCCCTGCATGCTCACGCGGGACGGCCTGCTCTTTTGGATCGGCGATCACCGCGGCTCCCACGCCACCTGTGCCGACCCGCGAACGGGCAAAATCCTCTTCAGCGAGCAGATCATGATTAAGGAATCGTCCGCCTCGCCGATCCTGATGGGGGATCGCATTCTGGCCATTGCCGACACTGGGGAGTTCGTCGTCTTCAAGGCCCAGCGGGAATACGAGGAGCTGGCGAAAGGCCATCTGGGTCAAAAGGTGATTGCGACTCCTGCTGCCGCCGATGCCCGGCTCTATATCCGCGGCGAGACGCATCTGTTTTGCTTTGGAAAGACCGGGGCGCCTTGACCAACCGCCGGGGTGGACCCTGGCTGGCTTCTGCTCCTGGGGTGGGTGGACCCTGGCTAGCCTCTTCCCCCGCCGTCAAGGCAGCCGGTTGGAGACACAGGTGACTCCGCGTGCCCCCCTTCCCACCCCACCGGCGGATAGAATGGGGATATGAACGCGATCCTGCTCACCGGGGCGGCCTTGGTGGGGCTGCCCATCCTCGTCCATCTACTCCTGCGGCAGGAGCCGAAACGTCTGCGCTTCCCCGCCTACCACTTCCTCACCCAGAAACTGCGGACCAATCAGCGGAAGCTGCGCCTGCGGCACCTGCTGCTGCTGCTTTTGCGAATGGGGCTGATCGCTCTCTTCTGCCTGGCCCTGTACCAACCGGTGTTGTACAGCGAGCGCATCCACTTCTTCGGCGAGCAGCCGGTCGCCGCGGTGTTGATTCTCGATACCAGTCCGAGCATGGGCTTGCTCCACGAAGACAAGACGCGCCTGGAGGAAGCCCGCCGCCGCGCTCTAGAGTTCCTCGACGAGCTACCGGCGCGCTCCGCCGTAGCCATTCTGACCACCGATGATCCTCACGGCCGTTGGACCGACATCAGCGAAGCCCGTTCTCTGGTGCAAGGGCTGGATCAGCCGGTTGCTTCCAGCGGTTCAGTCAGTGCCGCCCTAGCCAGTGCTTACCAACTGCTGGCTAAAGTCGAACCGCCAGAGGGGGACGATCCCAATGCCTGGAGCCGATTGATTGTGCTTTACACGGACTGTACAACGGGTTCCTGGGACCCGGAGCGCACCGAGGACTTGGCTCGCTTGCGCGATTCGCTGCCGGACCCCAAACCGGTCCACACCGTCATCGATGTCGGCGTCCCTCAGCCGATCAATTTTGCCCTCACCTCGGCCCAGATGAAGCCTCAGATTATTGCCGCCAATCAACCGGCCATCATCACTTTAACCGTCACAGCTGCCGGTCCTGCCGGGGAAGAGGCTCCGGAGATCGTCGTCAGCGCCGAACTCGATCAAGGACAACAGGTCCAAAAGAAAACCCTGCGCGTGCCGTATGGTCAATCCCGCCCCCTGCGCATCGAGTTCCAAAATCTCGCTCCCGGCCTGCACAACGCTACCTTCCGAATCGAAAACACCGACCGCCTTATAGCGGACAACAGCCGCTATCTGACGTTCCAGGTAGGAGCCGACCGGAATATCCTCACGATCAGCGACCGGCCAGAAGATGCCTTGTTCTGGCAAGCGGCTCATGCTGCCAAGGGAGAGTTCGACTGCCTGGTCGTCACGCCGGAGCAAGTCCGCCGGAACGCCGACGGACGAGTCCTGGTCGAATATCCCGATCCCGGCAATCCCAAGGCTCAAGTGCAGGAAGAGTTGAGCCGTTTTGATTTGATCACACTGCTCAACGTCCGCCATCCAGGTCTATCCAGTAGAGGCGGAACCTTATGGGACAAGCTGCGCCCTTACGTGCAAGCGGGGGGGAAACTATTGATCATCCCTGGACCGGAGCTGGAGGCAGAGGAATACAACAGTGCCGTGGATCTAATGCCGGCGCAGATTGGGAAGGTGATCGATACCCGCCAATTAGACCCGTCACCGCCCCCCCAAGCGGCACCCGGCTGGCCGGAACCCCGCGACGGCACTAGCGGAGTCACATGGCGCCTCGATGACCGTACCTTACAGCACCCGTTGTTGAAAGACCTGCAACTCTGGCGGCAAAAGGGTAACGTCACGGAAGTGGTCAATCCCCGGCGTACCTGGAAGTATTATTCCGTGACTCCGGCGCCGGAGGCTGCCGTCATCGTCCGTTACAACGACCATGCAGATCCGAATCAGCAGCGGCCTGCCGTCTTGGAACGAGGCATCGCCGATCCCAAAGAGGAAGGCAAAATCAAGGGGCGCGTCCTGTTGCTCACCACCCGCCTGGACGTGCCCAGCAGCGAGCATCCCCCCTGGAACGATTACTGGGAGACCGAAGGTTCCAAGTGGTACGTCGTCTTCCCTTACTGGCTGGCCCGGTATTTGGCCGGAGACATCGCCGATGCCAACTTCAACTACACCTGCGGAGATGTCGTCATTCTGCCGCTGCCGAAAACCGCCATCCCCCGCGGCAGCAAGGCCATCCTGCAAGGGCCGGGTGTGGTGGGAAGCGACCAACTCCTGGAGCTGGGCGAACAGCAAACGGAATTGCGCTTGGGACCGCCGCGCGTCTCTCAGCCGGGACATTACACGGTCAGTTTGGAAAGTCTGGGCTGGCGCGAAGCGTTCAGTCTTAACCTTCCTCCCCAGGAATCGCTCCTGGAGCGCCTCTCACCCCAGCTTTACGAGCCTCTCACAGGACCCAACAGCGTCGTCACTTTGGACAAAAACCGCACTCTACGGGAGATGATTGAGCGCACCTTTGGCGGACCGATCGAGCTATTTCCCTGGCTACTCCTAGTCCTGTTTGCCGTCTATGCCACGGAAGCCATCTTGGCTAACCGCTTTTACGCTTCCCGCCGCCGCTGATCAACTCCGGTTATCTTGGGTAGGGTATGCTTTCTTTTCACTCAGGGATGATGAAAGCGACTCTTCCTTCAGGCTTCCGCACTGTCTCTGCGTGCAGTCCTGCCGTGGGAGTGTTGAATAATCCGGGGAGGTTCGCCGTCCAAAGGGTAGAAGTGGAGAGGTTCCACTTCGGGATCTTGGGGTTTTCTCTAGGAGAGTGGCGATGCGTCTGTTTTACACCCTGACGGCAGCCCTACTGGTGGTGGGCGTCTCCGGTGTCCGAGCCGAGGAGATCAAATCGGGGCCGACCGACAAAATTGGCGGAGCATTTTTCGTCAAGGCGATTACGGGGGAGAAGAAAGGGGAATCCTTGTGCTATGTTTGCAAGTTCAATGGGGAAGCCCGGCCGGCGGTGGTGCTGATCTTCACTCAGAAAGCGGATGACCACCTGGCGGAGCTGGTTAAGGCGGTCGACGCCGTGCAGAAGAATAACAGCAAGCTCGGCACCGTTGTGGTGGGCATCCGGGGCGTGGAAGCCTCCGACTTCGAGAAGCTGCAGGCGACACACAAGCTCACCACCGCTCTGACTATCGCTGAGGAGAAAGAGGGACCGAGCCGCTACAAGCTCAACCCCGAAGCGGCGGTAACGGTGCTCGTGTACAAACAGGGCGGCACCATCGTTAAAAACTTCGCTTTCAAGGACACGAAGAGCGCTGCGGAAAAGGCCAAGGACATTGCTGTGGCAGCGGAGGAAGCCCTCAAATAACCGGCCCTTCCCTTCGCGTTTCGCACCGACCAACTTTGCGATGCTTTTCTCACACCGGGGAGACATGCTCTCGTCCCAGGAGCAAGTCTCTTCGGTGTCTTTTTGGACAATATCGCAACACGGAATCCATTCGCTCAGCTGATCGGCAAATCGCGTGTTCGGAATGCCTCCAGGTCCAGGACGGCGGTCTGAAAACAGATTCGGGAAAATGAGCACGGGACAGGTCCAGGCACGCGGACGGGATGGGCAGCAGCACGCATAATATCCCCAGTGTGGGTGAGGACAGAAGCAGAGCGGAGGAGATGCCGGGAGGCACACCATGATGCGCGGCCTAGGTCGTTGGTTGTTCCTCGGAGGTCTTTTAGGTTGGGGCTTGTTGCAGGGACCTGAAGCTTCGCCGGCCTCGCAAACGGCTTCCTCGTCAGTTCAACCGCGGCCCATCCGAGAGGACCCGGAGGTCAAGATCGATTACGACATTGTTTACGTCCGCACACCGCGTAAGGGGGATCGTGTCGGCACGAATTGGGCGGAGATTTCCAACCCGCACTTTATGGATCCCGGCGGGGATTTGGTCCTGCTTCATCCGGACGGCACGGAAGAGGTGCTGGTCCGCGGCGGGAACGGTTCCGTGACGGACCCCATGGTTTCCTTCGATGGAGAATGGGTTTATTACAGTCTCTTTCATGATCTGCGAGATGCCAGCCCCTCCTGTGCCAGTGCTAGCGGCGCGGATATTTACAAGATTCACCTCAAGACGCGCCAGATCGTGCGCCTGACACGTCAGGAATTTGCTCCGAACACCGGGGCGGCGAACTGGTCGGACGACTTTCGCACTCCCCAGGAAGGCAAGAACTGGCTTCCCTACGGGGTGTTGAATCTCGGCCCCTGCCCCCTTCCCGGCGGCAAAGTGGTATTTACGAGCAATCGCCACGCTTTCCGGCCTCCCAAACGGCTGCCGCACACCTTGCAGCTTTTCATCATGGATGATGATGGCTCCAATGTGGAATGCATTGGGCATCTCAATTTGGGCTGTGCCTTGCATCCGGTCGTGCTGCGCGATGGCCGGATTATGTTCTCGACCCTGGAATCCCAGGGTTTACGGGCCTCAACCTTGTGGGGTTTGTGGGTCATCCATCCCGATGGCACCAATTGGGGGCCGCTGGCCAGTGCTTTCCTTCCGGGTGCAAGTCCCACGGCGTGGCATTTTCAAACTCAGATTTCCGACGGTTCCATTGTCGCCGAGGAGTATTACAACCAAACAAGCAGCGGGTTTGGGAGTTTTGTCAAATTCCCGGTGGAATTGCCTCCCGGCACGCCGGCGTTCGGTCCCGCTTGGACTGAAGACCCCCGCAATCCACCCTTGGTTCACGGGCACAAGGACAATGGCCAACCACGCATTCGCCGCTTGCCGTTCAGTCCCTTCGGGATCGAGTCGCTGACTCGCTTTGCTCGGGCGGATGAAGGGCCAGCCGATTTTGCCATGCCGGGCCGACGGACAGGACCGCGCTTGGGCAAAGTGACTCACCCCGCGGCGGCTCCGGACAATCACCTCCTGTGCGTTTGGTCGCCTGGTCCGGTCAACGGCGGTTACACCGTGCACGTCCCCGCCCCGGATGGCGGCATCTATCTCATTAAGAAATCCCAGCCGGTAGACTCTCCCGGTCAACTGCTGCTGATTAAGAATGATCCGAATTACAATGAGCAGTGGCCGAGAGCGGTCGTGCCGTACAGACGCATCTACGGTGTAGATGAGCCGAAACGCCTCCCCCCTTTGGCCAATGACGGCTCCCGGTCACCGCATCTACCTGCCGGCACGCCCTTCGGTCTCGTCGGCACCTCCAGTTTGTACAAGCGGGAAAGTTACCCGAATGGCCGCGTGCCTCCCGGTCAGGTGACGGCCAGTTTCGCCGGTGGTTCCGACCCCACGGGTTATCAGGACCTCGACCCGTTCAATCTCCTGAGCGATGAGCCGCTGTCCTGGAACTGGTTCAATCAAGGAGCGGATGCCGGACGGTATCGCAACGAAGATATTCACGCCATTCGTATCCTGGTCATGGAACCGACCACAGACCGCGCGAAGGGTCCCAAGAGTGGGCGGACGTTCCGCAGTCATGCCAACGAACGGCTCCGCATCCTCGGCGAAATCCCGGTGCGTAAGATCGGCCGCGGACCGAACGGCCAGGAGCCTCTGGATCCCGATGGTCACCCGGACACAAGTTTCCTGGCCCGGATTCCCGCCGATGTGGCTTTCACCTTTCAAACCCTGGATCGCCGCGGTATGGTCCTCAACATGGCCCAGACGTGGCATCAGGTGCGTCCGGGAGAAGTCCGCCATGACTGCGGCGGCTGCCATGCCCACAGCCAGAAACCGACGGACTTTGCCCGCACCTACGCCGCTCGGCCGGATTACCAGGTCTTTGATTTGACCCGCCAAACGCCGCTGTTGACCAGCAAGGCCCACGATCAAAGCGGGCAGCGCTGGGATGCCACAGATACCACCGGCTTGCGTTACGTCCCCCGCGTGCACAACGTCGAGTTCTGGCGGGATGTCAAGCCGATCCTCGAACGCAGTTGCGTCCCCTGCCACAGCGGGCCGAAACCAGCGGCGGAACTCGACTTGGGAGACTTCCGCACCGTCCGCCTGCCTGATGCTGACGATGTTCCCGGCACCTATTACCGCTTGGCGATGGATCACGCCGGTCGCTTCGGGTACAAACCCCTCGCCGGAGCTTGGCGCGCTCCGAATGCTTCCCGTTACATCCGCATGTTCCAATCACGCCGCAGCCTGCTCATTTGGAAAATCTACGGCGAACGCCTCGACGGCTGGAGCAACGATGATTTTCCCACAGAAACCAAGCCCGGCGACCCTAGCACCCTCCAACTCAAAGGCCAGCCTGTCCCCAATACTGCAGCCAACCGTGCTCGTGCTGATCTCGATTTCACCGGTAGCATCATGCCGCCACCGGAGGCTGTCCGCAGCGGCAAAGCGGCGCCCTTGTCCGACGAGGATAAACTGACCCTTGTCCGCTGGATTGACTTGGGATGCCCCATCGATCTCGATTACGATCCTCAACGTCCCCAAGACCCCGGTTATGGCTGGATGCTTGACGATCAGCGTCCCACGCTCACCCTGAGCATCCCCAAAGCCGGGGACAACCCGCCGCTGGCACGCATCCTCGTCGGTATGCACGACTACGGCAGCGGCTTGGACCTGGACAGCTTCTCCGTCATCGCTGACTTCCCGCTCCAAGGGCAGCCACCTGGCCAGAATCTCGCCCCCCTGTTCCGCGCCCGCGGTGATGGTGTCTATGAACTGACGCTCAATCCGCCCGTGACCGTACCGCGAGGGCGGATCATCGTCGCGGTCAAAGATAAACAGGGGAATATCAGTCGCATCGAGCGGGTGTTTTCCGCCAGGTAAACCAGCGCAACCCCTGCTTGAGTCGGCCCCCTTGTTGATCGAGGCTGCTCTATTCCTGCCATCTCACCGGCCAAGGGGTACCACCAATCCATGCCGCATAGCGGCGAAGGAGGGGGTACTGTCCCTCTCCCCCTGGCCGGAGACGGGCGTTGCTCTGCGTACCGAAACGGGTCAATCCGGAATGGTAGGCTGAAAAGCTAGGTTTTTGACGAGAAAGGCCCACTGGTCGGCGATTTCTTCGATGATTTTGCTTGTGGGTTTACCTGCCCCGTGGCCTGCTTTCGTCTCGATGCGAATGAGGACAGGGGCAGGGCCGGTTTGCATCGCTTGCAGAGCTGCCGCGAATTTGAAGCTGTGGCCGGGCACCACGCGATCATCTGTATCTGCCGTGGTCACCAACGTCGCCGGATAGCGGCGCGGGCCATTCCGCAGCAAGGCGTGATAGGGACTGTAGCGGTACAGCTCACGGAACTCTTGAGGATTTTCCGAGGAGCCGTAGTCATCTACCCAATAGCGCCCCGCGGTGAACTTGTGAAAGCGGAGCATGTCCATGACGCCGACCGCAGGCAAACAGGCGCCGAAGAGGTCCGGCCGCTGCGTCATGCACGCTCCGACCAGCAGTCCGCCGTTGCTTCCCCCCTGAATGGCGAGCTTCTCCGGGCGGGTGTACTTCTCCCGGATCAAGTATTCCGCCGCTGCAATGAAGTCATCAAAGACATTCTGCTTCTGCAACCGAGTGCCCGCGCGATGCCAGGCCTCGCCGTATTCCCCTCCGCCGCGGATGTTGGCGACAGCGAACACTCCGCCCATTTCCATCCATTGCAAACGACTTACAGAAAATGCTGGTGTCAGCGGTATGTTGAATCCGCCATAACCATACAGCAAGGTTGGGTTATTGCCATCGAGTTTGATCCCCTTCTTATGGGATATAAACATAGGCACACGCGTACCATCTTTGCTGGTGTAGAAAACTTGCTTGACCTCATAATCATCTGGATTGAACTTAACCTTAGCACGCCAATACAATCGGCTTTCACCCGTCAAGATGTTATAGGAGTATATACTCGGCGGTGTGGCAAAACTGGAAAAGGTATAGAAGGTGATCGTATCACTTCGCTTGCCGGAAAAGCCGCTCGCCGTGCCGATCCCCGGTAAATCCACCTCACGAATGAAGCGGCCCTCCAAGTCATGAATCTTGACCTGAGTGCGTGCATCCTTCAGGTAGATACATATGAAGACATTGCCGACGAGATTGACATCCGTCAATGTGTCGGCTGTTTCGGGAATGAGTGTCTTCCAGTCCTTCTTTTCCGGCTTGCGAGTATCAATGGCAATCACTTGGTATTTTTGTGCATTGTAATCCGTCAAGAAATAGAAAACTGGGCCATCGTTACCAATGAAGAAGTATTTATTGTCATGGTTGTCGATCAATTCGATAGGCAAACCGTAAGGTTCCTGCAAATCCTTGTAGACGATGCGCACTTTGCGGCTGGTGGTGCCATCGTTGACGGAAATGATCAGGTAGCGGCCATCCTCGGTCACGGTGGCATTGATCCCCCAGCGGGGTTGGTCCGGCCGGTGGTAAACGAGAACATCCTCGCTTTGCGGAGTTCCCAAACGGTGATAGTAGAGCTTCATGTTCAGGTTCAGGCCCTGGAAGGCGGCGCCCGGCGGAGGTTCCGGAAAACGGCTATAGAAGAAGCCTTTACCGTCCGCGGTCCAGCTTGCCCCGCTGAACTTGATCCACTTCAGCTCATCGGGGAACATCTTCCCGCTATCGACATCGAGCACTTTCCAGGTTGTCCAATCGCTGCCCGCTTCAGCGACTCCATAGGCGAGGTAACGGCCATCGTCGCTCAAAGCGGTGCCGGAAATCGCCACGGTGCCGTCTTTACTCCAGGTGTTGGGGTCGAGCAACAGGCGGGCTGGCCCATCTAACTGCTCGCGGACGTAGAGCACGCTTTGGTTTTGCAAGCCGTCGTTGCGGGTGAAGAAGTAGCGTCCCCCCACCTTGACGGGGGCGGACATTTTCTCGTAATTCCACAAGTCGGTGAGGCGGCGGCGGATCGCTTCCCGTTGGGGAATGCTTTCCAAATAGGCAAAGGTGACCTTATTCTGCGCTTCTACCCAAGCGGCCACGTCCTTCGACTGACGGACATCATCCTCTAGCCAGCGATATGGGTCGGCCACCGACACGCCATGATAATCCTCGACCACCTCTACTTTTCGGGTTTCGGGATATTGAAGGGCTGGTTGCCGTTGTCCCCACGCTTCCATCAGCACAAACCCTCCGAGTAGGAACACTCCCACCGCGCTCAGTTTCCAGAATGGTGTTCGAGGCATGGTCCGGCCCTCCGCAGGTGGTTGAAATTGTCCCGGTCCGACTCTATGGCATATGACTCCTGACACCAGATGGTCAAAAGAGGTCTGGCGTGGTTCAGGTCCGGGAAAAGCCAGTCGGGGTTGTGGTACGCGAGGGCTTCCAGGCTATGCCAGCCGGTGGCCACAGCCACCGCTTGAGCACCGATGGCCCGGGCACTGCGAATATCCAAGGGGGTATCTCCCACTACCCAGATGTTTCGCGTCGAGCCATGAGCTGCGCCCGCCGTCACTCCCAGATTTTGCAAAGCGGCGCGGGCCACGTCATCGCGATCTTCGTGATCGTCGCCAAAACCGCCGCCAGCGAAATAGTCCCACAGTCCGAAATGCTGGAGTTTCCGCTGCGCTCCCTGACGGATGTTGCCCGTGAGCAAGCCCAGAAGCACTCCCGGTGTTGCAGATAATTGTTGGAGGACCTCCGGAACAGCAGGGCAGACCGTGCCGCCTCGTTGCCGTAACATCTCCGGCAAAAGGTGAAGGTAAGCCTCCTGGAGCCGGCGGATGTTCTCTTCCTGCGGATAAATCCCATGCAGCGCTAGCAAGTCCCGCGCGATGGCCCGATCCGTCCGCCCCGCGTAGGGAACGCCGTCTTTCACCTCGCGGAGTCCGAAGACCGAACGCAGGGCTTCCTCCATCGCGGCTTTGCCCGCTCCTCCCGTGCGTACCAACGTGCCATCAATGTCGAAAAGAACCACGTGCATATGGAAAAGTATATGGAAGCGAGGAAAAACAGCGTCCTTTTACGACGTCGTTCCCTTTTCCCGCCGCATTCCCTCCAGGAATCTAGCAACAGAATCCTAGATGACGCGGGCAATCCAGCTATTCCGGCAGCCGGTGAATGGCAGCGGTCAAGGTCGGCAAATGGCCTCGGCGCGGTGAATTGAGGCCGCAGAAGGCAGCGAGCGGCATCGGCATAAAAAACAGGGGCGGCATAACACCCCTGCCCCGGTTTTTTGCGCCGCGATCTACGCTGTTGCGGAACCTGCGGTCACGACGATTTCTTGGGCGGGACCAATTCCACGATTTCGACCTCGCGAATCCAGAGAGTGTTCCCTTCCCCAACGGTGGTGTTGTCGATCACCATCCGGACGTGAACGTTATCGCTGGCCGGTGGCCGCTGGAAGATGAGGGTGGCTGTCCGCCATCGATTTTGGCTGTCATCCAAGCGGACAGAGGCAATCCCTTTGTAGCCAGGAACCAAGTGGACAATGGCTTGCCCTCGACCGTCATTGTGGGTCAGGTAGGCGACCTTCACCTTGTAGTATTTGCCGGGTTCGAGAGGGAGTTTCATGCGGCTTTCTAAGTCGAAGTAGAACTGAGCGGAGATGGTATCATTCAGTCCCGTCAGTCCCAAGGCGGGGACATCATCGACCAGAGCGCGTCGGAACTCGCCAATGGAGCCGTCTTTCCAGCACTGGCAGCCGATGCCATCCGGCAACTGCTCGGTCTCGCCGTTGATCCGCTGGAATTTTTCTTTGACGACGCGGAAGGGGGGGATAGCGGCCACGTCGAGGCGGTACACACGCGGTCCTTCGGGCCAGCGGCTGGGATCATCTTGAGAGCTAGCTGCTGAGGTGGACGGTGGAGGATTACGGAACCCTGTGGGCGCGGTTCCTCGTCCCGCATCCGTGATCGTGACCGAACGGACGAAAAGGATATTGCCGCGACCGGGCGTACTGGCATCGACCAGACAGCGCAACGGCAACTCGCCGCGGGTGGCCACCAGATCCACGGTATTCCAGCGGTCATTCGAGTTGGGCAGATCGGTGCGGAAGGGGACCTTCCAATCCTCGTAGTTTTGGAAGTAGATGTGCCCTTTGGCAGAACCAGCCGTGCGGTATTCCACGCGCAGTCGGACCCTTTGGCCAGGGGTCAATTTCACCCCGACCGCCTTTTCTAGCTCGATGCCGATTTGTGCGGAGAGCACTTCGTTGACATTGACGATCCCGATCGCCTTGCTTCCCGCCACGGTGGTACAAGTCCATTCACTAACGGTTTCGGGCTTCCAGCCGCCGAAGTACACCCCCGCAATGGCTGGGTCTTCGTCGCCGCTGGTGATCGATCGCCCCTGCTTGACGTTTTTGAATTCCGGCAGGTCAGCCGCCCGGAGCTGGAAGAGGATCGGTTCTGTGACCGTGGCGGAGGGCAACTCCGTCACCTTGAGGTCCCGAATTTGGACGTAGGCTTGAGGGTTGTCGTCGTTGTTGTGGAATTCAAAGAAGCCGCCGGTGGCACCTCGGAGGTCCGCGATGATGCTCTCCCGCCTCCAGCTTCCCTGCGTCGGTTGGGGGCGGTAAACATCCCAAGCAGGCCGGCTATCGTTGGACTTGAAGCGAATGTTGAATTGCTGGGGCTGAGTAGTGCAGCGGTATTCCAGCTCCAGGCGGCACACACCGGTGGGGCACTCAAATTCGGGCGTGAAGAGCATGGCTGAACCGCGTCCCTTGAGGTTGCGGATGCTGAGCGCGGGCCGTCCTTGATCTTCGGCCAGTGTGAACTCCATCTCGGTTTCCACACGCCAAGGCCGGGCGCGCCAGCCAGACGGAGCTTCTCCTTCCCGGGAGATTTCCCGATAGTGCCGCTGATTCGTGTTGGGGTCTTGTCGCAGGCCGCAGATAATTCGGAAGGGGCGCTGCTGCCGCAAATCCATGAGGAAGAGGGTGCGTTCTTCCCGCGGCTGTGGAGGAGGTTCCAGCTCCACAATCCGCACCGCGGCGATGGCTACAGGAACAAGCGCGTTCCCCGCTGCTTCGATGGCACAACGCAAAGGTTCTGCTTGACGCGTGAAAGGCAGCTCGGCGGTCATCCATTGCGTGCCCGTGGCAGGAAAGATCCGAAAGCCGGCACTGCGATAGTCCTTGATCGTATGCACCGAGGCTTGAATCTGTCCCGTGGTGCGGTAGTCGATCCGCAAGGCGTATTTGCCGGACGGAGCGAGTTGCAAGCCGAGTCCTCCCTGCCCCGCGTCCCGTTCCAGCTCGAAAGCGATCTGCGCCCCTGTGGCCGTGCTATGGCGAACGATGGTCAGGCAGTCTTTGCCATCGATCGCGGTCCGCGTGAATTCCGCCTCGGTCTCCGGTTTGAGAGCGTAGATGGCAACACCGGCGGGCCAACGCGGGCGTTGCCCTTCGAGGACTTGCCCCCCACGTAGCCGCACCCGGAAGGGAGCTGTATCGGCTGCTTTCCATTCGTAGATGACACGCCCGCTACTCAGGGGCGGTGGAGATGGCGGATTCTCGCGGGCCGGCGGTGGTGTATGCTGGCCCGGCGGTTCTGTTCTGAGCGGTGGGGTCACGGGCGTACCCGCCACTGGCTCGCGGCGGCCACCCAGGTGCCAAGCGGCAATGGCTCCCACGGCCAGGAGCAGCGCTAATCCCGCCGCGCCGAGAAGTATCCCACGCCGTTGCCTGGGCCAGAGCCGCTGCCACGTGTTCCGCTGCTGGACGGAACTCCCTCCCTCGGCGGACGTCCCTCGATTCAAACCGGCCTGACTCGCTAAGGCGGAAACCAGAGACGATGCTCCCGATCGGCGTCCGGACAGGGGCAGGGTCTGCTGTAACGCTGAGTTGCCCGTACGCGGCGTCTCAACTCCTGCCAAGCGAGTCTGGCTCAACTCCCCTAAGCGCACCGAGCTGCCACTGAGGTTTCCGCCGGTGAGATTGACCGCGACCTCCGGTTCCTGGCCGATCTTCGTATGGGAGATGCCCGCGAGCACGCGTGTGCTTCCCGCTGTCCACGGTGCTAATGCTGCGATCACCTCAGCGGCCGTCTGATAGCGATCTTCCGGCCGCTTGGCCAGCATCCGTGCCACCACGTCGCATAATTCCTTCGGAATTCGGCTGTCCAAACTGCTGAGCCGCGGCGCACTGCGGAGTTGATGTTGCAGCAACTTTTGGGTGGTGTTCCCCTCGAATGGCGGCTTGCCAATGATTAGGGCGAACAAAGTCGCGCCCAGGGAGTAGATGTCGGCTCGCCCGTCGATGTTCGGCTGATTGAGGGCCTGCTCCGGCGCTATGAAGTCCGCGGTTCCGACCACCGCGCCTTTGTCTAAGCGTTCGGTCAAATTGTCGGCAGTGTTGTGAGAACGGGCTAGCCCCATATCCAGGATTTTCACCACTCCTTGTTTGTCCCGCATAAGATTGCCGGGCTTGATGTCCCGGTGGATGAAGCCGCGCTCATGGGCGTGTTGCAAGCCAGCAGCCGCCTGAGCGATGTACTCCACCGCCACCTCGTAGGGTAACGCCCCATCCCGTTCCAATACTTGTTGGAGCGTCTCTCCGTCCACATACTCCATGATCAGATAAGGCACGTTGTTATGCCGGGCCACGTCGAAAATGCGGACGATGTTGGGATGGTCCAAAGCGGCAGCCGCCCGCGCTTCCCGGATGAACCGCTCCAAGGCTAAACGCTGATCCTCCCCTTGCGCCGGCACCAGCACCTTGATCGCCACCTTGCGGTGCAGTTCCACATGCTCGGCTAGGTACACCGCGCCCATGCCACCCCGGCCGATGATGTCCTGCACCATATATTGGTTGATGCGGAATCCCTTGTAGCGCCCCGCCAAGAGTTGCCGGGCTTGGAAGGGCGTCAAAATGCCGCGCTGCACCAGGGCATCCGCGACCGCTTGCGGTTCCTCCGGGAAGTCTCTCAGCTTCAAGTGTCCTAACTGCTCTTCGGTCAGGATGCCGCTTTTACGTAATAAGTCCCAGAACTCCGACACAGATGTGGGAGACACAGGCATGGCGACACTCACTTCTCACAAATGTTGAGGACAGATAGCAACTATCAACAATAACTGCTCCATGTCGAGCATAGTGCGCAAAACTTGGCTTCGAGAAAAAACCGCTGTAAATCCGAGGACCTGGCACCGCCGACGCTCTCTTCCTGTTGTCCTGAACCGAATTTTTCACTCGAATCCAAAACGGAGCCATAAGAGTTTGCTAAGAGTGCGAAAGAGGGGAAAAGTATACGCACCTCAGCTCGGTCTAAACTCAGAAAGGAAATCTCATAAGCATCGGTGCTCCTAATACTCGCCGTAGCGGGCAGTCTTGTGTCCGCAAGATGACAGGACAGGGGAATATCACTCTTCCTCAGCGAAATGTCCCGCACTCAGAAGAAGAAAAGGCGGACGAATTGGAAGAAGATCACGATACCGAGGACGTCCGAGAGGGTGGCGATCAGAGGGGCGGACATCAGGGCCGGGTCCATTCCCACGGATTTGATCAGCACCGGCAGCATGGCACCGACGAGCGCGCCAGTCATGCAGATGCCCATCACGGCTCCTGTCACCACGCCGACCAGGTGCCAGAAATTTTCCGCCGGGACTTTTTCCAGGATCGCGTTAGGCGTGGCGAAATAGGTGCGCGCGATAGCCAGAAGGCCGAGGAAGGCCGCCAGGGCCGCTGCCATGACGATCTCCCGCCGCAGGACGCGTAGCCAATCCCGCGTCCGCACTTGCCGCAAGGCCAACGCACGGATGACCAGCGTGGCCGCCTGAGAACCGGCGTTCCCTCCGACCGACAAGCACAGCGGGACGAAGACCATCACGAAGGCTACCGTTTCCAGCAGCGTTTCAAAGTGGGCCATCGCCTCAATGGTGAACATTTGGAGGATGAAGAGCACGGCCAGCCACTTGGCCCGGTTCTTCCACACATGCGTGAAGCGGGCTTCCAGATATCCTTCTTCGATTGGCACGACACCGGCTTGTTTTTGCAAGTCTTCTGTCGCTTCACGGGTGACCACGTCGAGGATGTCGTCATGGGTGACGATGCCGAGCATGCCGAATTTGTCATCCACAACCGGCATGGCCAGGAAGTCGTAGCGGGCGAAGGTCTCAGCGGCGCTTTCCACGTCGGTGTCGTGGCGGAGGGTGACCACCTCGGTTTCCATCAGATCGCGGACCAGTTCCTGACGGGGCGCAAGGATCAGGTCCCGCAGTGACAGAACGCCCAAAAGGCGGCGCGGGGAAAGGCTGCCGTCCGCGCGACGGACCGGTTCATCCAATACATAGATGTAGTAGATGGTCTCCTTATCCGGCGCTTGCGCGCGCAACAGATCGATTGCTTCGGCAGCCGTCACATGTGCGGGCACCCAAGCATAGTCAGTGGTCATCAAGGCGCCCACCGTGTTGTCGGCATAGGGAAAGAGGGAGGCAATATCCCGCCGCTCCGCTTCGTCGATCAGCCGCAGGAGGGCTTCGCGGACTTCCGGCGTCAGTCGTTGCAGCAAGTCCACCCGGTCGTCGTGGGACATGCGGGCGATCAGCTCCGCCAGTTGCGGGCGGACCTTCCGAGCCATCTCCACTTGCAAATGGGGAGGCAGATACTCGAAGATAGCCGCTTGCTTGCGCAGGTCCGCATGACTGAGAATCTCCCAAATCTGCTCCGGGGTGAACTCCCCTTCCAGAGCTTCCGCTACTGTCGCTGGGTGCAAAGACTCGCAAAACGCCTTGAGACCCAAAGCATTCTGCTCTTGCAACATGTGTTTGACTTCCGGGCTAAACAGAGGATGGGACATGATCGCTCTCCGTTGACGCAGTCGAGGTCCAGTGGAACTGCGAAACCCTGCGGGTGCAAACGTTGCGGGCCAAGCAGGTTGAAACGCTGCGAATCAAAATGCCCGCTTGGATCGCGCCGCCTCAATTCAGACGGATGTTGTCGATAAGGCGGGTCGTGCCCAGGAAAACCGCCACGGCCGCGAGGGCCGGGCGGTCGATCTGTTCCAGGGGTTGGAGACTATCCGCGTCCACGATTTTGGCGTAATCGACCCGCGCCTCCGGGATGGCGGACAAGGCCTGGTGCAAGTCTGACTCCAGGCGGGCCGCTTCCCGTTCTCCCTGTTGCACCCGTGCGCGTAGCTCCAACAGGGCTTGGTAAATCCGCGGTGCGACTTGACGCTGGGCAGCGGTCAGATACCGGTTGCGCGAACTGTAAGCCAGGCCATCGGGTTCCCGCACCGTCGGCAAAGTTCGCAGTTGCACGGGAAGATTCAGATCATGGATCATCTGGCGAATGATCCGGGCCTGTTGGTAATCCTTCTCACCAAAATATGCCACGTCCGGCTGAACAATCTGGAACAGTTTCAAGACGACAGTGCACACGCCGCGGAAATGGGACGGTCGGCTGGCGCCGCAGAGTACTTGATCTAACTCCGTCACTTCGACGTAGGTTCGATAGGGAGGCGGATACATCTCTTCGACCGAGGGGGCGAAAATCAAGTCGGTCCCTTCCTCCCCACAGAGCTGCTGGTCCGCCTCCAGGGTGCGCGGATAACGGGCGTAGTCTTCGTGGGGTCCGAACTGCGTCGGATTGACAAAGATGGACACCACCACATAGCCGCACTCTTGCCGGGCTGCGCGGATCAAAGCCGCATGGCCGGCGTGGAGCGCTCCCATGGTCGGAACGAAGCCGATGGTCTGCCCTGCTCGCCGGGCTTGAGTTACCTGCTGGCGCACCGATTCGATCCGCTCCACTACCAACGGCTTGCGGGGACCATTCATACCGACACTCATGATGTCACCTTAGAGTCATTGGCATCAGGACTCGATTGAGCATGATCTAAGTTATTCTGGGTTTGCGCTTCCAAAACCATCTGCAAATACGAACGCAATTCCCGCTGGTGCAATCCTAATTCCTGGGTGATCTGCAAGAGTGTAGCTTTAGCTTGCTCGTAGTTCTCATCTTCTGTCAGGATTTCCACTTCGACAAATGAGCCAACTTGGTATACATCGTCAAAGCAAATCTCGACGGGAAACCCCCGCCGTTGCAAGCGATAGACCTGGCGGCGTTTGGACACCGTAGCGACGTAGCGGAAGCCGAGGGCGATGAGAAAGTCCCGCGCCTGCCGGGCCGTCTCTTGGCCATTGGCCAAAGGCACCTCGATTTCCGGCCTGGTTTTCGTCTGCGAATCCCGCCGCGGACCCTTGTAAGTCAGGCGATTGGTCTCCCCAACACAGCGCAAGCGCAACGCCTCATCTGTCTTGCGGAAGTCCTTGTGCGGCGCGTTGAAGTAGTGGTCCGTCTCGATCCGTTCGCTTGGCTCCTCTGCCCCCCATTCCGCCAAGCGTTGGCGCAAGGCATCGGCATCGGTCAGGCGGTAGCGAATTTCTACTTCCAGCATCTGAGATACCTATTCACTGCATGCTTCATATTAACTTCAATAATAAGACCACAACACAATTATCCCATGAGAAATCTCTAGAATCTACACGGTATATCATCGTGTTTTCGACATTTAGTATCGAGCTATCTTCCTGGAGCGAGGCAGTAGGGTCTATATAACTCGTTCTCCTCCTGTTGTGTTCCCAGGCAGGTCCCTTATGGTGTCAGACCGATATGCCCCAGTGCCAAGCGCAGGAAGTGATCGGCCAGGGTGGCGCTGGCCTCATCGGCTTGTCGTTGCCAGGCTGCCCACTCCGTCTCGGACAGCTCCGGCGGGCATGGCGGCGTGCTAACCTCAAAGTAGGCCTTGGCCTTGGGTTCGGTGCCGCTGGGCCGCAGGCAGATCTTCCCTGTCATTCCCCTGTCACCTTGTAGGAGAAAGACGAGGAAGTTCCGAGCGGCGCGATCCGTGTCGCCCTGGTAGGGGCCTAAACGTCCCTGTTCATCGAGCAGGTCCTCGAAGCGCGAAACATTCCAGCCAGCGATGCGGGCCGGCGGCGAACGGCGCAGTTGATCCATCATCCGCTGCATCTGCTGCTTCCCCTCGACTCCCGTAAGGGCGATGTTGCGTAGCTCGTTGCGGAAGTAACCGAAGCGGCGATGCAGTTCTGCCAGCAGGGCTGGTAAGGTGGATTGGCGGCGCTTTTGGTCCAAGGCGGCTTCCGCGAGCAATAAGGCCGCTCCTGCCGAGTCCTTATCCCGGATTTCCGGGGTCACCAGTACGCCGTGGCTTTCTTCCGTGGCAATGACGAAATCTTCCAGGCTGCCGCGCACGTCGCCGTATTGTCCCGTGCTTTCCAAGCGTGCCAGTACATCCGCGTGGTATTTGAAACCGACCAGCAAGTCGTTGATCACCTGGGCACCGAAATGCTGGCCGATCCGGGTGATCAGGCCCGTCGTCACGAGCGTGGTGATGACGATGGGGGCGTTCGGCAGCGCTTCGCGGGAGGCGAGTTGCTCCAGTTTGAACCAGGTCAGCAAGGCAGCGATTTCCTGCCCTGTGAGGAAGTGGTACGGCGGTCCGCCTTCAGGCCGAGTACTGGCGAGACCGCCGAGGCGATCCGCATCCGGGTCGGTGGCGATGACCAGGTCGGCGGCGTGCTCGCGGGCCACCGCTTCCGCCCGATCCAGGCACTCCGGCACCTCCGGGTTCGGAGTTTTCGTTACGTTCGGGAATTGACCATCCGGTGTCATTTGCTCTGGCACAGGGATGGGGCGGAATCCTTGGGCTTCCAGCACTTCCCCGGCGCAGAAGGTGCCGCAGCCATGCAACGGCGTGAATACCACGCGGATTTCATCGAACCGGGGCGGCGGGATCAGCGACTGCTTGCGGCACAAGGCGATGTAAGCTCGGTGCGGGCCGTCGTCCAGGAAATGCACTTTCCCCTGGCGCACCGCCTCTTCCCACGGCATGTGCCGGATCACCCGTACTTGCTCGACGCATTCGCTCATGATCTGATCTTCCGGCGGCACCGGCTGGGCTCCAGCCTCGTTGTAAAACTTGCTCCCGTTGTCATCCGGAGGATTATGGCTGGCGGTCATGTTCAGCCCGCCGTGTGCCCGCAGGTGGCGGATGGTGAACGACAGCTCCGGCGTCGCCATGTAACGGGGTGAATCCGGTGGCAGAATGTGGACGTGAATCCCGTTGGCGGCATATACACCCGCGGCGTAATGGCAAAAATCCCGGCTGGACAGATGTAGCACCGGATTCGGCAACTGCGGGTTGTACACCCCCCGACGGTCCTCGAAGCGCCGCACGTCATAGGCCAGCACGACTTGCAATGGGCGAACATCTGGAAAGCGCTGGTGCAAATAGTCGCAATGCCCCTGGACCGAAGCGCCGAGCGTCCACAGATTCATCCGGTTCGGGCCGATTCCCACCGCACCCCGACGCCCGCCGGTCCCAAAGGGCAGGACCTGGTAGAAGGAATCCAGTAATAGGGACCAGCGTCCGTTTTCGATCAGCCACTGAAGCTGCGGCACGTAGGGGGCGAACTCCGGTTGTGTCAGCCATTGTTGCAAGTAGCCCAGAGCCTGCTGCCGCAGGGAATCATCCACCTCTAGCGAAGCGAAACCCGCTCGTGCGGCTTCGAGCCAGTCGTTCATGTTCGGCCCCTGTTTTTGCTCCCCAGAAAGGTCGCAAACACCGCTGATCCTAAGATACGACACGGCGCTAGTGCTGATAGAAGACACCGTTACTGATAGGATATGAGTAGAAACTGTTGGGGCATGCCGGGCGGCCACGATTCCGACGACGCGAGTGCTCTGTCTGGAACCGGGGGGATCGGCGCGGTCCGGCCCGCCCTCATCGGAAGCTGAGGTCACAGGTTCGGAGCCAGGCTAGGAGCGAGTGCGAGGTAGGATAGCGGTGAGTCGGTTGGAATATCGTTACGATGTGGTGGTCGTGGGAGCCGGGCATGCGGGCGTCGAAGCGGCGATGGCCTGCGCCCGGCTAGGATTGCGCACCTGTCTGCTCACCCTCAACGCGGACACGGTGGCGCAGATGAGTTGCAATCCGGCGATCGGCGGCGTGGCCAAAGGCCAAATCGTCCGGGAGATCGACGCTTTGGGTGGAGTCATGGGGCTGTGCACCGATGCCAGTACCATCCACTTCCGCATGCTCAACGCTTCCAAAGGGCCGGCCATGCATTCTCCCCGCGCCCAGTGCGACAAGAAACTGTACCAGTTCACCATGAAGCGCCTGGTGGAAGAACAATCCAATCTCACTCTCCGCCAGGAGTTGGTTGAAGGGCTGATCTTGGAGCCGTATCAGGACTCATCCACACCGGCCCGCCTGCGGGTTCGCGGCGTAGTTTGTCGGGGAGATACGCACTACTTCGCGGAGGCGGTGGTCCTCACCACGGGGACCTTTCTCAAGGCGATCATGCACACGGGCGAGGCCAAGACGCCGGGAGGTCGGGCCGGCGATGTCTCGGCGGAAAAAATGAGCGAAAGCCTCGCGAGCGCCGGCTTTGAACTGTCCCGCTTCAAGACCGGTACCCCTTGCCGGCTCAACGGGCGCACCATCGACTTTTCCCAGTGCCAAATCCAACCGGGAGAGACCCCGCGCCCCTTCAGCTTCCGGACGGAGCGCGTGACCCTGCCCCAACTTCCCTGCCACGCCACCCATACCACGCCGGAAGTCCATGAGCTGATCCGGGCCAATCTCCATCGCGCCCCGATGTACAGCGGCCAAATCCGCAGCCGAGGCCCGCGCTACTGCCCCAGTATCGAAGACAAAGTCGTGCGCTTCGCCGACAAAACCAGCCACACCATCTTCCTCGAACCGGAGGGTCTCAACACCTGGGAATACTACTGCAATGGGATTAGCACCAGTCTGCCGAAAGACGTGCAGGCGGCCATGCTCCGGCTAATTCCCGGCTTGCAGAATGCGGAAGTCATGCGCTGGGGTTATGCCGTTGAATACGACTACGCTCCCCCCACGCAATTGTTCCCGACGCTGGAAACCAAACGGGTCGCGGGGCTGTACTTCGCCGGACAAATCAACGGCACTACCGGTTACGAGGAAGCGGCGGCTCAGGGCTTGATGGCCGGGCTGAACGCCGCCCTCAAACTCAAGGGCCAGCCCCCGCTCATCCTCGATCGCAGCCAGGCCTACATTGGCGTCCTGATCGATGACCTGGTCACCAAGGGAGTTGATGAACCCTACCGCATGTTCACTTCGCGAGCGGAGTACCGCCTCATGCTCCGCCATGATAATGCGGACCGCCGGCTCACGCCCATCGGCTATCGCATCGGTTCCGTCGATGCCACGACGTGGGAGCGCTTGCAACGCAAAGAACAACGGATCGCCGAGCTGCAAGAGTATCTCCGCCAGCATTCCCACGACGGGATAACCCTAGAAGCCTGGCTCCGTCGCACGGAGATCACCTGGACCGACCTGTGCGAACGCCATCCCCCCTTGCGGGTCTGGGAACAATACCCAGAGGTGGTGGAGCAGGTATGCCTGGAGGCGAAGTACGGCGGGTATATTCAACGGCAGGCGGCGGAGATCGAGCGTTTCCGCAAGCTGGAGAACAAGGCCATCCCCCCGCATTTTGACTATTTCGCTGTGCCCCAGTTGCGTTACGAGGCCCGTGAGAAATTGAGCCGGATTCGACCAGCCAGTCTGGGCCAGGCAAGCCGGATCAGTGGCATCACCCCCGCCGACCTCGCAGTGCTGTTGTTTTATTTGGAATGAGTTGCTATGAGGGGTCCCGCACACAGGGAAACCGGGGTAACGGGCGCGGGTTCGTTCTCGGCTCAGCCGCCAAATACCCCACCCTACCCCGCCTCCCGTGGCGCGCATCGGCCCTCTTCCCCTCCCTCTTGGACCTATTCTTGGGAAGAGCGGCGATGGCTGTCCCCATCCTGACCTTGCCAAGTGGTCAGGGCCATGCTATCCCGCAAAAGTCGGTCCCCGGAGGCTATCCTCCTTGACAGGGGGCTGAACGGTTGGGCCAGACGGAAGGACCAACCCTGAGGTCCCTCCTGCACAGCCGGATACCCTTGGGTGCAGCCAAAATACACCAAACAGGCAAACTGGCGAGTTTGGATTGAGGAGGACCGATCAGGCTGCCGATAACAACAATGATCGACTCCGCGGGATAGGCTATGCTAGAAGACTGATAGAACTTGACGAACGAGGTAAGGTGAAGGTACTAGAGGTTCTGGCAAACCTGAAGGGAGTGAGAGGAAAATGGGGAGCGTGGCAGTCCGAGAGCGAAGCATGGCTGACTCTTGGGGCAATCCCGCTTGGCCGACATTTTCTCTCACGTTAGGATGCCATCAGAGACCGACGCGTCAGTGGGGCCAGACCTCGGATCGCCTCGCCTCACACGCCGTCCTGCCAGAGTGGCAAGAGAAAGTCTTGACCTCTGGCTCCTCATTTCGGGAATGCGGTAAGTTTTTGGGAAGGGATTCCGGTCCCCAACGGCAGTGACGCACGGACAGGGACCGCACAACGCCGGTCAAGCCGGCAAGGTGGGTTGACTATGAAGACTGTATTTACCACGGGAGAAGCTGCGAAAATCTGCAAAGTGTCCCAGCAAACGATCATCCGCTGCTTCGACAGCGGCCAGCTCAAGGGCTTCCGCGTGCCCGGTTCCAAGTTCCGGCGGATTCCCCGCGAAGCTCTGTACAAGTTCATGAAGGACCACGGCATCCCGACCGATGCCCTCGAAAGCGGCAAGCGCAAGGTCCTGCTGGTGGATGACGAGCCGGACCTGGTGGCGACCATCAGCCAGGCTTTGCAAGAGGATGGCCGCTTTGAGGTCCGCATCGCCTCCAACGGCTTCGATGCCGGCATGATGGTCAAGGAATATCACCCCGACATCATCATCCTGGACGTGATGCTGCCGGACATCAACGGACGGGAAGTCTGCCACCGCGTCCGCTCCGACCCCAACATGGAAGATGTGCGCATCATTTGCATCTCCGGCATGATTGAAGAGGACAAGGTCCAGGAGCTGAAACTGGCGGGTGCGGATGACTTCCTCGCCAAGCCGTTTGATATTGACGTCCTGATTGAGAAGATGTGCGCTCAGCTCGGAATGGAGTCGAACATGCTGGTGTGACCTTGTCTGCAAGGTGGGGAAAGCCGCAGGAGATGTACCGCTTCTGGATTCTCCTGCGGTAGCAGGCCTGAAAATGAACCTGCTCGCCCAATGGAACCTGTAGAGAACCAGTGGCTCCAAGGAAGGAGTGCCGCGTGCCTGGGATGGCGGTCGGGATGGCGGCAGCCAATCTCCCTTGGCTGTGCCCTCGAACCGACAATTTGATCGCTCTGGCGGACAAGCCGGAGACGCTTCCCCAGCGAGCTAAGCTGGACCCGGCCCTCGCCCTGCTTCTACTGCGCCTTGCTCCCAGCCTCTCGTTTCCGCAAAATTGGACCGTGGCTGAACTCGCTTCCCCGCGCTTGCCGGCTTGGGTTCTCGCTTACCTCCAGCGGCCAGCATGTGGCGTTCTCCCCTGGTCCAGCCATGCTTGGCAACGCCTGTGGCAATGGGCCTGTCAAGCGGCCCGACAGGCTGCGGCGGCGGCACGTCAATCCCGGCGGGTGTCTCCCTCCCAAGCCTATTTCGCGGCCCTCTTGGCGCCTTTGGGCTGGTATGCCGTCGCGGCCATTGACCCGCTGGCTCTCGGCGATGTCCTTCATGACCCGCAAGCCCAGCATGCTCCGCGGACTCGGCAACAGGCCACGTGGGGACTGGATCATGCCGCCATCGCCCGGCGTTTGGCCCTCCGCTGGAATCTACCTCCCTGGCTCTCCGAGATCGTGGGGAAACTCCACCTGCCCTCTTCCCTCGCCTCCCAATTCGCGGAGAATGGCGAGGTGCCGCCGCTGGTTCCTCTCGTGCAGTGGGCCTGGCGGGAAGTGGAACGGGCCGACCCTGCCGCCGCGGCGCTGGGTTTGACGCCGGAAACCGATACGGAGGTCCTGACCGTCACTTCTTCATCTGCGGATGGACCCCCCTTCGCTCCGAAGGCTCTGGCGGAGGGCGCTCCCCGGCTTTCAGACCCTGATGACGGTAAATCGTCACAATCCGAGAATCCTGCATGTCTGACCGCTGGCAGTACCGCCGATGACCCTTACCAAGTACCCCTTCTCTTGCCCTTGCTGCGGCAAGCGTTGGGCCACCGGCAGCAGCAGGGCGCGACGGTCATCGCCCGGTTCGAGAACGAGGTCGATCAACTCCACGCGGCATTGGAACGCGCCGGCCGCCAAGCAGCCTCCCAGCTCCAGCAAGCCAAATTGGCGGCCTTGGCAGAGTTCGCCGCAGGTGCAGCCCATGAGATCAACAACCCCCTGGCGATTATCACCGCGCAAGTCCAGAACTTGCTCCGCAAGGAGACAGACACTCAGCGCCGCGAAGCCTTCCAGGTCATCCTGAAGCAGTCCCAGCGTATTGCCGACCTGCTCAAGGACGTCATGACTTTTGCCCGTCCGCCGCGCCCGCAACGTAGCCCCGTCCCCTTGACCGAACTGCTTTTGGCTTTGCGGCGGGAACTGCATGAAGTGCTCCAGACCTCGCAGGTCCGCCTGGAAATCCAGGCCGATGATCCCGCATTGTGGTTGAACATTGACATTAAGCAGGTGCTGCAAGGCCTCGGGGCGGTTTTGCGTAATGCGGTCGAAGCTGCGGCGGCAGGGGGCTGGGTGCGGCTCCGCGTCGAAGCGACTCCGGCTTGGCTTCACATCCTCGTGGAGGATAGCGGGCCAGGGCTTTCGCCCGCCGCGGCAGAGCATGCTTTTGACCCCTTCTACTCTGGACGCGAAGCCGGGCGCGGGCGCGGCCTGGGACTGCCCCTCGCTTGGAGACTATTGCAGCAAAATGAGGGCAATCTCCGCTACGAACCCCTCCCAGAAACACCGGGTCGCTTCCGCATTTCCCTGCCGCGTTGTGTCGATCCGCCGGCTCTCCTGCGCCAATCGGCTTAGAATGTACATTCCCTGATCCCTCCGTCAAACTCGCTTTTCCCGCAAATCCCTCGGATGGGAAAGTGTGCCAGAAATCCAACACCTGGTGCGTTTCCTGGATTCTCGTTATCGTTAATGGGCAATCGGTTTCCCTCTTCTCGTAGGTGGGCAGCGATGGCCTGGCCTGGGCACCGGTGGCTGTTCCATGTCACGGAGCTGATCACTCCCAACCGCTGCTGGGTTTGCTTGGCTGGAGAGGCAGAAGGCGGCCCGATCCGGCACGGGCTTTGCTTCTCATGCTGGAAAGAGGTGGCCTCGGACCCTCATCATCGGTGTCGCCGGTGTGCCGCCACGATTGGTGCCTTCACCGAGGGGGATCAAGCATGTCCCACCTGCCGTGCGAAGGACTTGCACCTCGATAGCACAGTGCGCTTGGGGCCTTATGAAGGACTTTTGCGGGATGTCATTCTGATGATGAAGACGCCGATGGGCGAGGGACTCGCGGAGCAGATGGGACATCTTCTGGCCGAGGTCAAAGGCGAGGAGTTGCGTTTGAAATCGTTACATTTGGTGACATGTGTGCCGATGTACTGGTATCGGCGGTGGCAGCGTGGCCACAATCAGGCCGACCGCTTGGCCCGGTGCCTGTCTCAAAGCCTGCATCTTCCGTATGTTCCGCATCTTCTGCGCCGCCGGTACGGAGCGGCTCAGGAGGTGCAACCCTCCGCCTCGGCGCGCTGGCAGAATGTGCGGCAGGCTTTTTCCCTGCGAGCCGGTGCAAACTTGAAGGGGCAGCGCATTCTGGTGGTGGACGACGTCATGACGACCGGGGCGACACTCTCCGCCATCGCCCAATGTCTCCGCCGAGCTGGTGCCGAGGAGGTCCATGCGGCAATCCTGGCGCGGGCTTGAAAGGGTACGGCCGGGAGGTGGCATGCCGAATGGAGAGAAAATAGGAGGGAAGCCGAAAACACCGGTCGTTTCTGTCGATACCGCCCGATTTGCTGCAAGGATGGCAGTTTGATCGGGGGATAGTGGTTGTGGCATTCGATGAAACAGCACAGGGGCAGGCACTCCGTGGGGGCGGAGTTCTGCCCCACAACATGGGGGAACCTGACATGCTGCGCCTGCTGAGTTCGATTGTGGTGACGGTGGGGGTGATCACGCCTGTATGGGCCGGTGGAGCTGCCGATCTGTTTAGCGAACGGGTCAAAGATTTCGGCGCTTCACCGCGAGGCGTTTTGCTGGTGCATTATTTTCGCTTCACGAACACGACAGGCCAGCCGCTGGTTTTGGGCACTCCGCGGGTTTCCTGCGGTTGTGTTTCCGTCGCACTCAGCAACCAGCGGGTTGGTCCCGGCGAAACGGCTGCGGTGATTGCCTATATGGATACCCGTAAGATTCCCACACCCAATACCATCAAGAGCGTAACCATCTACGTTCCCTTCCTGAGTCCAACTGTCGAAGAGGTGACACTGCGCGTGCAGACCATCGCACGGGATGACCTGAGTATCACACCAGACACCATCGATTTCGGCACGCTCCCCAGCGGACAAGGAGGACGGCGCACCGCGACCATCACCTTCCAAGGCGATGCCAATTGGCAGATCACGTCGGTAGCGAGCACGGGAGGCTATGTCCAGGCTGAGTTGTCTCCCCCGCAGCGCCAAGGCCACCGCGTCAGTTACACTCTCACTACTATCTTGAGCAAGGATTGCCCGCCGGGGAACTGGATTTGCGAGCTGATCCTGCGGACGAATCACCCCGGCACGCCGCACCTGCGACTTCCTGTCACGGTGGTGGTGACGCCTCCGGTGGTCGTTGCCCGGCCTCAAACGGTGACCTTCGAGCGCCTATCAGTAGGCCAGACTGCCGAACAACGCCTGACGCTGGAGGCCGATCGTCCCTTCCGCATCCTTCGGGTCCGCGGTGCGGATGAGCAAGTGCAGGTCACCCTCGATGCCGACCGGCAAAGCCAATCCCATGCGATCTCCATCACGGTGCGCCCTCAAGGCCCCCAACCTCTGCACCGGACGTTGGAGTTTCACACCGATAACCCCAAGCAACCGATCATTCCCGTTATTGTCCGCGCTCCCAACATCGCGCCCTAAGGTTCCGCCTTTGCAAAGGTTGGTCCGACCAACGGCATCACTCCATGCTGCTCCCACCTCTCTCAGTTTTGGCAGGGCTGCGATAAAACCCGCAGCCATCTTTCCACTGCCCATCCCTCTGTAAGCCGATTGCTTATCCCCTCAACCTTCTGCTGTTTCTGGACACCAAGAGACTTTGGGCGTGCTGGGTCCAAGTCTGCGTTGGTACCCCAGTGACACCACCGCGCCATGTCCCTTGGGCCTTTCGTTGATAAGATGTAGGTGCTAGAGAGAAATCGAGAGGTCGAGGTGTTATGAGAGCAGGTGTCGCACCGCCATTTCAAAAGTTACTAGTGGCCAATCGGAGCGAGATTGCCATACGGGTTTTTCGTTCGGCTCACGAATTAGGCATCCGTACAGTGGCGATTTATTCGCATGAGGATCGCTTTGCGTTGCATCGCTTCAAAGCGG
Source organism: Thermogemmata fonticola (assembly GCF_013694095.1). Classification (NCBI taxonomy): domain Bacteria; kingdom Pseudomonadati; phylum Planctomycetota; class Planctomycetia; order Gemmatales; family Gemmataceae; genus Thermogemmata; species Thermogemmata fonticola. The sequence continues at coordinate 258,799 of NZ_JACEFB010000001.1, forward strand.
ACGAAGCTTATCGAGTCGGCAAAGCGGGGGAACCGATTCGTGCCTACCTGGACATTGCAGGGATCGTGGAGTTGGCACGGCATGTGGGGGCGGATGCCATCCATCCCGGTTATGGCTTTTTGTCGGAGAATGCGAATTTTGCCAAGGCCTGCGCTGAAGCGGGAATTACCTTCATTGGCCCGCGTCCGGAAGTGCTAGAGCAGTTAGGTGACAAGGTCATGGCACGGGCCATGGCACGCCAAGCTGGCGTCCCGGTTCTCTCTGGTAGCGATGCGCCGGTGGGCAGTCTCCACGAAGCCCGCACTCTGGCGGAAAAGCTCGGTTACCCCGTGATCATCAAGGCCGCCATGGGAGGAGGCGGTCGGGGCATGCGTGTGGTGCAGTCTCCAGAACAACTGGAGGATGCTCTCACGGCCGCTCAGCGAGAGGCGGGCAGCGCATTTGGCATCCCCGATGTTTTCCTGGAAAAATATGTCCGGCGAGCGCGCCACATCGAAGTCCAACTCCTCGGAGACCGGCATGGCGGCTTGGTCCACCTCTACGAACGCGATTGTTCTATCCAGCGGCGGCACCAAAAGGTGGTGGAGATCGCGCCGGCTCCGAAGCTACCCCATTCCGTGCGGCAAAGCATCCTGGACGCCGCCTTGGCCATTGGCCGGGCCTGCCGCATCGACAATGCAGCCACTGTCGAGTTCCTCTACGATGTCGATGCCCAGACATTTTACTTCATCGAGGTCAATCCGCGCATTCAAGTGGAACACACGGTGACGGAACAGATCACCGGCCTGGACATCGTGCGTTCCCAAATCCTCGTGGCGGCCGGCTACCGTCTGAGCGATCCCTGCCTGGGATTGGAACAGTCGCGGATCAGCACGCGGGGTTACGCCATTCAGTGCCGAGTGACGACGGAAGACCCGGCGAACAATTTTGTCCCGGATTACGGCCGGCTCAGCGCCTACCGCTCCACGGGCGGCCCCGGTGTGCGACTCGATGCCGGTACGGCCAATCCCGGTGCTGTGATCACGCCGTTTTACGATTCCTTGCTGGTCAAGGTGATCACCAGCGGCCTGAGCTATGAGGAAGCCGCCAACCGGATGGAGCGCTGCTTGCAGGAGTTTCGCGTACGCGGAGTCAAGACGAACATTCCCTTCCTCATTAACCTGGTGACGCACCCCCAGTTCCTCGCTGCGGAGATGACCACCCGCTTCCTGGATGAAACCCCGGAGTTGTTCCGCCTGCCGACGCGACGGGATCGCGCCACCAAGCTACTGTCTTACATTGCCGATGTTATCGTCAACGGTCATCCCGATGTGCCGGACCCTTCCGTTCTCCGCCGCGACCGCTGGGATCGGGCCTTGCAGTGGGCACACCCCTTGCCGGGCAAGCCCCGCCAGGTTCCGCCCGGCACCCGCGACAAACTGCGGGAATTGGGACCGGCCCGCTTCGCCCAATGGGTGCGGCAATCCCGACGGCTCTTTGTCACCGACACGACGATGCGGGATGCCCACCAATCGCTGCTGGCCACACGCATGCGGACCTTCGATATGCTGGCAGTGGCCGATCGCTACGCCCAGCACCACGCCGATCTTTTCTCCCTGGAAATGTGGGGCGGAGCCACCTTCGACACCGCCATGCGCTTCCTCAAGGAGTCGCCCTGGGACCGCCTCATCCGCTTGCGGGAACGCATCCCCAACATCCTCTTCCAGATGCTGCTGCGGGCCGCAAATGCTGTGGGATATTCCAACTATCCAGACAACGTCGTCGTGGAGTTCGTACGCTTGGCGGCTCAGGCAGGAATCGATGTCTTCCGAATTTTCGATGCCAACAACTGGCTGCCGAATCTGCAAGTGGCCATCGACGCCGTGCTCAACCAGACCGAAGCGCTTTGCGAAGCCGCCATCTGCTACACCGGGGACATCCTCAATCCTAAGCGGGACAAATACACCCTGAGATACTACGTGGACTTGGCGAAACAACTGGAAAGACTCGGCATCCATCTGTTGGCGATCAAGGACATGGCCGGGCTGCTCAAGCCTTATGCCGCCAAGAAGCTGTTCCGGGCCTTGCGGGAAGAAGTTGGCGTGCCGCTGCACTTCCACACCCATGACACCGCCGGAGGGCAGATCGCCGCTTATCTGGAAGCCGCCGAAGAGGGCGTCCACATCGTGGACTGCGCCTTCGCTCCCCTGGCAGGAGGAACATCCCAGCCGAGTCTCAACGCTCTGGTCGAAGCCCTGCGCTACACCGAGCGCGACACCGGGATCGACTTCGATTCCCTGCAAGAAACAGCCAACTACTGGGAGGCGGTCCGCAGTTACTACGCCCCCTTTGAGACCGGACAGTTGGGCAGTTCCGCCGAAGTTTATCTCCACGAGATGCCCGGCGGGCAGTACGCCAATCTCTATCAACAAGCGCAATCCCTGGGACTGACAGACCGCTGGCACGAAGTCGGCCGTCTCTACGCTGCCGTTAATCAGCTCTTCGGGGACATCATCAAAGTCACGCCCACCTCGAAAGTGGTCGGGGATATGACCCTCTTCATGTTGGCCAACAATCTCACCCCGGAGGATATCCTCGACCCGAAGCGGGAATTGTCGTTCCCCGAATCGGTCGTGGAGTTCTTTGAGGGGAAGCTCGGCCAGCCGCCGGGCGGCTTCCCCAAGGAGTTGCAGCAGCGGGTCCTCCGCGGACGCAAACCCCTGACGGACCGCCCCGGCGCCCTGCTCCCGCCGGTCAACTTCGCGCAGGTGCGCCAAGAGCTGGAGGAAAAACTCCGCCGACCGCCTTCCGAATACGAGGTGATCTCTTACGTCCTCTATCCCAAAGTCTTCCTGGATTATGCCCGCGCCACCGAGCGCTACTCCGATCTGAGCGTGCTGCCCACCCCAGTATTTTTTGGCGGACTGCAACCGGGCGAGGAGGTCAGCATCGACATCGAACCCGGCAAGACGCTCATCGTCAAATACATGACCACAGGGGATCCACAACCCGATGGCTATCGCTTCGTGTACTTCGAGTTGAACGGCCAGCCGCGGGAAGTGCTCGTCGAGGATCGTTCTCTTCAAGAGGGCAAGACCGCCCGGCGTCCCAAGGCCGATCCCCAGGACCCCAAGCAACTGGCCGCTCCCATGCCAGGCGCCGTGGTCCGCGTCGCCGTTGGAGTTGGAGAAGAAGTGTCCGCCGGGCAGAAACTCCTCACGCTTGAAGCCATGAAAATGGAAACCACTCTCTACGCGGAACGACCGGGACGGGTCGCGGAAGTCCTCGTCCGTCCCGGCATGCAGGTCGAGAGTGGCGATTTGCTGATCCGTTTTGAATGAAGGAATGCTCAGGGTCAATACCCTGCTCCCCCCAGCCATCATCCGGTGGCAAACTCTTTGCGTCGAGTCATAGCTCGAACGATTGCGGGCATTCCTTTGCTCTGGTTTGGGCTTTCCTTAGCTCCTTTGTTGGCATTCCTTGCTGTTCGTCATTATCTTGGATCCTTTTTTCCATCCTTGCGGATCATCGTTTGCGTGCCATGGCACCATTTCAGGCTGTGCGTCCTGCGCCCTTGATCGCATCCTGCGCTTGCGGGGATGGGGCTTGGAAGCACCCATCGCCGTCACATTCCAGGGCCTTCCTGGCATGTTAGCGTTGATGCGTCCGTGCCATTTTTGTGGCTAGCCATGTTTGCCACCGGGGTGATGACCGGGGTCCAACAGGGCTGGATGGACTCTTACGGACAACTTGCCGCCGAATGTTGCCGCTTGAGTCCAGGTGATCGCGCGACACCTTGCTGATATTATGAACAGATATGTTCACCCGTCAAGAGCCTTTTTCCATTTTTTTCCATTTTTATACTGGATTTATGGACACAATAGTCTGGATTGTCAAATCCAAAGTACAAGAGTTTGTCCGCTTGCGGAAGGCGGCCCCGAATCACTCAGGACGTGTAGCGGTACTCGCCCTGAGTAAGGCTTGACTCATGATGACATCATGTTGGCAGCAATAGGAAGTGAGACAGAAGCGGAGGGTGTTCCGGCGAGGCAAAACCCCCGCTCAGCCTGCCGGGAGCGTTCTTACAGGCTGCGGGAGTCCGGGCGCCAAGGGGGGAGGAATCAGTATTGCGGGATGATCACCCGTTCGCCGCCTTTCATGGCGCTTTCGTGGGCACAGATGCCGACGAGGGTCCAGTTGGCTGCGGTGGGAGCATCCGGGAAGGCGGGTTGCTCGCCGAGCACAGCCATGAGGAAGTTATGGGCCAAATGGGGATGGCTGCCGCCGTGTCCGCCGCCCTGGACGAAGCTCAGGTGGGTTGCATCGTGGATGGCCCCAGTGAACTTGCGGATCGGTTCGGGGAGCCGGCCGGCGTAATCGGGCACCTTGATTCGGCGGGGGATTTGCGGTTCAGGCAGGCCGCGCATGTGCAACACGGGTTCTTCCCCGTCAAGTTGCTGCCATTCAAAGCTCACATTGCTAGCCATGACATCGAAGCTTTCGCGGTATTGTCGGGCGACATCGTAGAGCGAGCGGGTGACCTCCGCGACGACGTCATGGTCTTTGATCTTGAAGGTGGCGGTTTCCACGGCGAAGGGGGAGTTGTACTTGGGAATGTACTCTTCGCGGATGCGTCCAGAACCGTGGCAGACGACGCTTTCGGCCAGGGCAATTTTTCCCTTAGCGGGATCGGAGAGAATGGCCAAGCAGGGGCTGACGCAGTGGGTGGCGTACCACATGGGGGGCAAGCCGGGCCAATAGCCGGGCCAGCCGTCCATATCTTGCTGGTGGCTGCCGCGCAGGAACTGGATGCGGCCCAGGACGCCTCGATCGTACAGCTCTTTGACGAACAGATACTCGCGGCTGTACACGACAGTTTCCATCATCATGTACACTTTGCCGGTTTGGCGTTGCAGCTCGACGATCTGGCGGATTTCCTCCTTACTGGTGGCCATGGGCACGGTGCAGGCAACATGCTTGCCGGCCTTGAGGGCCTTGATGGTCTGCGGGGCGTGATCGGGTATGGGGCTGTTGATGTGCACGGCATCGATGTTGGGGTCTTTGAGCAACTCGTCGTAGTCCGTATAAGCTTTGGGGACGCCGAACTGTTTTTGACAGCGTTCCAGCTCGACTTTATTCCGCCGGCAGATGGCATACATCTCGGCGTTCGGGTGAGCCTGATAGATCGGAATGAACTCCGCGCCGAAGCCCAAGCCGATGATGGCAACACGCACTTTCTTGTCGGTAGCCATGACCCCCTCCTTTCTCAATGCTAACGTTATGTCATCATAGTAGGACCACACCGGCGGTCTCAGCTCGGCTCTGGATCCAGCTTTGGTTTTGGAATCCAGGGATCCGAGCTATCCTGATCCGGGGTTGCTCACCATTGTCGCAAGGCAGCCGCCTTCCGTCGAGAGTGGGGCTAAGTCCTGCACTTGAGGCGCGCGGGTTGCCGGCCTGCCCTTACGCTTTCCCTCGCCGGGAAAGGTTCGGAGCGCAAGTCTCGCCACCGCAGAATCCGCACACGCTGCACAACCCTTCCCGTCCAAAGAGAGGGAAGGCGGGAGTTGCTCCGTTTGGGATGGACAGGCCAAGGGGAAGTGCCGATGGGAGGAAACGCACGCTTCCCTTGGCCTGCAAAGCAGGCGGGATGCCGAAGGGGGTGCCGCGCGATAATTCGGGCTTCGCAAGTGAGCATCCTACCGTATTCAGGAGTTGCGCCGCTAGAATGAAACCAGCGGCAAGCATCAGCCCTGCTAGGGTCCGAAGGAGGGGCAGCGAGACGATGGGTCCTGAAGTGGCTTCATTTTCTAGAGCTGAGGGGTGAAAACGCAGGGGATGGCGGACGAATCAGTTAGATGGGACAGAGACGGCAGGGTTTCTTCGAGCAGAAGGCGGCGTGAGACGGGGGCTTTTCCCGTCGGGCGTCAGGAGGGCGAGGAGCAATGGACACGGTGCATGGTCATTGCGATGTCAGTGATGGCATTTTGAGGGTCGGTCTTAGTGTGGGCGTAGCGGAGACACCGAGCAGAGCTGGCACGGTGAGCACCCAAGTATGGCGGGTGGCGGCAGCGGGGGTTTTGCTGGGCCTGTTAGTGGCATCCGGGACTTCGGCGCCTCCGGCGGCCGAACCACCTCAAGAGCCGCGCATTGGCGGGCTGCCGCTGTTTGCGGATTGGCCGAGGGATCAGCGTCCGGCCGCGGTATTGGTCGTGAGTGGCCAGACGTACGGATTTCTGCAACCTTGCGGCTGCACCCGCCCGCAGTTGGGAGGCTTGGAGCGGCGTGCCCAACTGGTGCAGTCCCTGAAGGCGAAAGGTTGGCCAGTGGCGGGAGTCGATTTGGGCGACATTTATCCTCAGCAGATGTATGTGCGTAAGCAGGGTTTGCTCCGCTACGAAACGATCATGCATGCCCTGCATGCCATGGGTTATTTGGCGGTCGGTGTGGGGAAGACAGACATCGAGGCGGAGCTGGATAAACTTCTGACGGCGTACGCCTTGCAACACGATCGCCCGCCGTATGTGCTGGCGGCGAACCTGCTCGGCCAAGTCGAAGGCAAGGCGATCTCGCGTCAGGAGCGGTTCCAGCCCGCCGGTTTGCAGCGGCCGCTCGTCGAACGCTTCGAGGTCGCAAAGGTCGGAGAAGTGAGCGTCGGCATCGTCGGTTTGATCGGCCGGACATTGGCAGAAGAGATTGAAAGCCAAAAACTCGATCCCAGTATCACGTTCGTCAAAAACGGGCAAGGGAAGATTGACAATGGCGCGGTGCTGCGCGAGGTCTTGCCCGCGGTGCAGCAGCACCCTTTGCGTCCGCAATTGTTGGTGTTGCTATACCAAGGGAGTGCAGAGGAAGCGGGACTGCTGGCCCGCGATTTCCCACAGTTCCAGGTGATTGTGTGCCGGAGCGAGGAGTCGGAGCCGCCGCAGTTCGCCACACGGGTGAATAATGGGGCCACGCTTATCGTCCAGGTGGGGCACAAGGGGCGCTATGTGGGAGTGGTGGGCGCGTTCCCCCAGCGCGGGGGAAGCTGGCAATTGCAGTATCAGCTCGTGCCGCTGACGGAGTATTACATCACGCCGGGGAGCGAGGCGGATGCCCTGCGGAATAATCCCGTTTTGCCCCTCTTGCAGACCTACGCGGAGCGCGTTCGGGATCGGAATCTGTTGGAAGCGGTGGCCAAGCGGCCTCATCCCGTGCAAATCCAGCATCCTGATTTGAATCTGAGTTACTACGGTTCACACCGCTGCCAGTATTGCCATGCGGCTGATTACCGCCTGTGGGAGCGTAGCGCGCATAGCCATGCCTTGGACACGCTCGAGCAGAAGGCCCGGCGGCCGAGCTTGCGGCAGTTCGATCCGGAGTGTGTGATTTGCCATAGCGTCGGCCTGGAATATCAGAGCGGCTTTGTCAGCGCGACCAAGACACCGGCTTTGAAGCACGTGGGATGCGAGAGCTGTCATGGTCCTGGCAGCGGGCACGCCACCAATCCGCAGCATGCCGGCTTGCAGTTGCTCATGTCTCCCTGGAAGCAGGAAGCGACGGATCGGCTGCCGAGCGTGGACGTGATGAAGAAATTGGCAGCGTTATCCTTGGTCGAACAGCGGCAGGCGGAGCAGGCCCTACCTCCCGCACAACGGCGGACGGTGGAACGCGTCGCCAGCATGTGCATGAAATGCCATGACCATGACAATGACCCCTACTTCAATCTTTACGTCTACTGGCCGAAAATCGCTCATGGGATGAAGCCATGAGTCGAGGTCGTTATCGCACGCCCTGTCTGGGAGGAAACGGAACGGACCGACGCGACAGTTCGTCTAAGGGGTGGGCCTTGATCGGCGGGTGTCAGCCGTGGGCGGCCCAAATCAGCCAGAGGGTCAGTCCGAAGAGGATGCGCAGGGCGGCTTGGAGAGCGACCCACCAGAGGGCGAGCGAGAAGGTGGTGCGGGCTTCGCGGAGGGTTTTGCACAATTCGGCATCCACCATGCGCCGCGGGTCCACAAATCCCAAGGTGGCAGCACGGACCAGGCGCCCTCTCCAGCCGAGCCAGTTCTCCGCCAGGCTCAGATAGCGGACCGTCTCGTCGTGGTCGAAGCGCCCCACGCGGATGAGGAAGTAGGTATCGACGGCCAGCATCGGCAGCAGGGGTAGCAGCAGCACGGGGATGAGCCACACTTCAGCTTGGAGTTGTTCCCACGTGAGTGTGGCCTGGGGCCAGATCAAGCGCGAGGCGATCAGTTGCAAGCTCATGGTCAGGAGGGCAGCCAGCACCGGACGGAAGAAAGCCCAGTTCAATAGCTCGCTGCGGTGTTCTGCTAAGCGCTGGAGTAATTTCGGCCAGCGCCCCCGCACCACCAGGAGCAATCGCAAGGCATCGTAATATACCCTCCAGCGGCGCATCAGACTGATCAAAAACATGAGCGCCAGATAGAAGTCGAACACGCGGATCAGGTTGATCGGAGCAGGTGTGTTGGGTGTCATGAGCTGGCACAATTCGGGGCGATGCTGGTATTTTACACATCGGCTGCCGACCGGCCGGCTCCGGGGAATCGGCGGTGAAGCGAAAGGCCGTTGCACCCCTTCACTGGATCTGTGAAAAATTCAACTGAGGCAAGACTGCAAACTAGGCCTATCTTGCCAATTTTCCGCATTCGCCAATATCGGCATGAGAAAAAATCTGAAGAAAGTGTGGTCGGGCCGAAAACTGGTTGACAGGCTCTTTACGTCAGGTAGGTTTATCACAGCCCGTTCATTTTCTCTGGGGCAACAATCTCTCGGCGAAGGATGCCGGGACCGAGCCGCGGATCCGCGATGAACTAACCTGCGGATAGCCGCAACGATTCATCCAGCGGATGGAAATTCCTTTCATCGCAAGAGAGGGTAGGCGACGATGAGCGAGTTGCCCGCGGTGTCGAAAGAAGCTGCCCAGGCGCCAGGCGAGACGCTGTCGGAGGAAGGAGTAGCACCAGGTGTGCCGTTTGAGCGGCGCAAGCGGAATATCCCGGTGGCTCTCGATCGGCGTGCGAAAAACGCGGCGGAGAAGCGCAAAAACAGCGAGCGACGGCGCTTGATCGATCCCACGACCTGCGAGCGGGACTACACGGAGGAAGAGCTGGAATTTATGAAAGCGATGGAGCGCTACAAGCGGGAGAACCGCCGCCCCTTCCCGACGTGGAGCGAGGTATTGGAAGTGCTGCGTTCGCTTGGGTATCGCCGCGTGGCTGAGCCAACTCCCCTGCCCACCGGCAAGCGCGAGCGGAATAATCCGACTTCTTCCAATCCTTCGGACGCCCTACCGCCCAAAGGCTAATCGCCCAATTCATCAGCGCGATTATGCTGGGAGCGGCATGGCTTCGGGAAGCGATCTTGCTCCGTCGGCCGAGCCAAAGGCACAATAGGGGCGCCGGGACGCGGAAGTCTCGGAGTAATATGCCCAGCAGGAAGCGGGACGATGCGGATCTTTATCAGTGCCGGAGAACCCAGCGGGGACCTGCACGGAGCAAATCTGGTGCGGGCACTGACGGAAAAGGTGCCGGGGCTAGCGGCCGAAGGTTTCGGCGGCCCACGCATGGCGGAAGCGGGAGTGCAACTGCACTATCCGCTGACTGACCTGGCAGTGATGGGAGTGCGGCGGGTTTTCCGCCACCTGCCGACATTTCTGGGGCTGCTGGACCAAGCCGAGCGGCGCTGGCGGCACAAGCCTCCCGAGGCCGTGGTGGTGATCGACTATCCCGGCTTCCATTTTCGCTTGGCCGAACGGGCGCATGCACGAGGCTTGCCAGTTTACTGGTTCGTCCCACCCCAATTGTGGGCGTGGCAACAAGGACGAGTCCGGAAAGTCCGCCGTTGGATTGATACCGTGCTGACCGCCCTGCCCTTCGAGGAGGCGTGGTATCGCCGGCGGGGTGTTTCCACCTGTCACGTCGGGCATCCGTATTTCGACGCTCTGGCCCGCCAATCCCTGGATGCCAGCTTCCTGCGGGAACAGGAGCAGCGCGGCGGCACCCTCGTCGGCCTGCTTCCGGGATCGCGGACACAGGAGGTATCCGCCAACGGCTTGATGCTGCTCCATGCCGCCCAGAAAATCAAAGAGCAACGTCGGGATGTGCGCTTCCTCGTCGCGGCGTATCGCTCAGAACACGCCGCCTACCTTCGGCACCTGTCCGCCCGCCATGCCATACCTGTGGAAGTCCACGTGGGACGCACCCCGGAGATCATCGAATTGTCGGAAGCCTGTATCGCGGTGTCCGGCTCGGTCAGCCTTGAGTTGATGTACCGTCTCAAGCCCACGGTCATTGTGTACCGGATGAGCGCCCCAGCTTTGTGGCTGGCCCGCCAGCTCGTTCATCTTCCGAGCATCACGCTGGTCAACCTGATGGCGGGAGAAAGATTGTACCCGGAGGTGGTTAGCAGCCGGGATGAATCCTCACGGATTGCCGAGCAGGTGTTAGCGTGGCTCAACGATCCCGAATCGGCCCATCAGCTCAGTTTGCGGCTCGAGCAGTTGCGGGCGCGTGTTGCACAACCTGGTGCCTGTCAGCGGGCCGCTGAGTTTCTCGTGCAAGCCACAGCCCAGCGCCGGGCCGCCGCATAGAGCGAGCAGCTAAGGGCATCGCTTCTCGAGGGAGCAAGAAACTGGGGCGCCGAACCGGGGCGCTTTCCAGCGGGTGATAGAGCGTTGTCACTTGCTATGGTCAATTCCTTTGGACGCAAGTCGCCCTCTGCTACTCCATTTCGCATTCCGCATTCGCAGATGGCTTCTCTTGAAAAACTTGCCCTACTCATGTGAGGCCAACTCTTTCCCGCTTTAGCGTGGAGGATAGCCTTTTTAGCGTGGAGGATAGCCTTGAATTGGTGGCGGCGGCGCGGGGGGTTGGAGAATGCTCGCCGGCGGCTGCGGCGGGAGGGGGAGAGGGGAATCCTCAGGACGATAGCGAGGCGGAGCCGACGACGGCGGCCAGGGTGATGCTGGCGTGGCGGCGGGAGGCACCGGAGCCGGCGGCCATTCCTTCAATCCTGCACTGGGGCGGAATACACCGCCGAGACCGATCAATTCCGGGCGGCGCGCGACCTTGTCTGCGAACACTTCCAGGTCCCGGCTGATCTTTTCCGCACGGGTCATGACACGCGCCAGGGCATGCGCCGCCGCATCCAGATTCTGGTACACCGAGGGATCCACTAACAGTTTTTGGAGCGTTCCTTCGTCTCGGCTCAGCAAGCGGACCAAGGTTCGCACTTCCGCCAGGGTACGGTTCAACTGTTCGGCGGAGTCGGACACTGAAGCGACAATGGCTTCCGCGCGCGCCGCTAAAGGGCGGGTCACGGCCCGGATGTCTCCGACGATCGCGCCGGCAGCGGTGATCTGCTGGTCGATGTTCCGCAAGGTTTTTTCCGCCGTTTCCAGCAGATTGGTTAGCGAAGTGGAAATCCGCACGACGTAGCCGGAGACCGTGTTGATGTTTTTGATCAATTCGGCAAGTTGCTTGCGATTTTCGGGATTGAGGACATCGTGGACTTCATCGAAGGCTTGGCGTGCCGATTTGACCGTGGCGGTGACCTCAGGTTCGAGTTTGCGGATCATGCCGCGGAGTTCTTCTGCTGCGGGCCGAACGGCGCGGACCAGTTCCTGAATGTCCTTGATCAGGGCCTTGAGGTTGGCGTCCTCTTGAGCCTGTCCGCCAGGCGGGGGCGGGGGTTGTTGCAGCCAGGCGGTGAGCAAGAGGGGTCCGGCGGTGGAAGCGCGGGGCGCGATTGGCGGCGGCTCTTCGGCACCGATGAGGCTCTGCAAGCGTCGGGCGGTGTTCCGCAGTTCCGGAATCAAGCCGCGGGCGTCGCGGGCCAGAAGGGTAAACTCATCGAGGGCCGTTTCCACCTTGGGTCCCAGACGTTCTAAGCGTTCCAGCTTCTCGAAGGCCGCGACAATGCGATCGAGCGACTGCTGGGCATTGCTCAGGACGCCCGACGCGGGAGTGAGTAAGCTGCGAGCGGTGATCGGCGGCGTGCCTGGAATGACCGAACCTGGCGGCCAGACTTCCCCGCGAGGAACTGGCTTGCCGTTGTCATCGAGTTTGGGCACAAATTCAATCGAAGTGTCGCCGCTGAGGATGCCGCGCGAAACGAAAGCCTCCTCGCTTTTCCGCGGCAAATACCGACGGTCGACGCGGATGTGCACCTGGACTTCGCCCGTTTCTGGGTCCAATTCGACCGTTCGGACCTCGCCGATGCGGACTCCCGATTTGCGGATCGGCGTGCCCGGCACGATGTCCGGTGCTTCGGGGTAGGTGATCACATAGGGGACTTTGCTGGAGAACCATTCGGGAGTGTGGCCGAAAAAGAGGACCAGGCCGCCGAGGATGGCAAGCCCAGCGGCGACAAAGAGGCCGACCCGTTGGCGTAGGATGCGTTCCGTCATGGTGAAGGCTCCGTCGTGGCCCCCCTTTCCCCCGCAGGGCGGACCGCGACGTGCTCGGCAGTCCGCCTTAGCGGCAGTGGCGTATGCGGCGCAATATCTGCTGCTCTAAGGCGTAATCCCGCCCGATGGCAAACCACCCCGAATCCGGGGAGACGTCCGCGGTCACGACTTCCAGGCGGCGATCCACAGTCGGCGCTTCCTGGAAGATGGCGTTGCCGATGCGGGCTTGGGTGGGTCGTGGCAAATCTTCCAGCTCCCGTTCCACCATGACGAACACCAGGTAGCCGCCGCGTTCGCCCGCCCGGATTTCGGCGACGGCCCGTTGCCGCACCGTCTGGAAAGTTGCGAGCAGCCGCCCCCGCGGGTCTGGATTGCCCGGTTTCCAAAACTGCTCATATCCCGGTGCGATGCGCGGCAGTGTGACAATCCGGCCATCGTAAGGGTTAGGCGGCAACAGCTCGAAGTAATCGCTGAGCACATCGACCACCCGTTCAAACACTTCCCGGTAGGCTTCCGGCGTGGGCATCCCCGGCGAGACCAAAACCGGATTTTCCACGGGCATCTGTTCAGCGAGCACAGGCATGGCCAGTGGCATGGGATTGTCCAGGGGTGGGGCGGTGGCACATCCGCTGCTTCCGCAGAGGACGGCACAACGGATCCAACTGCTCCAAAGCCATCTCCCCCAGCGCTGGTGCATGGCGAGCGGCTGGGTCGGTTGCCTGGGCATCTGGGATTCTCGCCTTCTGGGCATGAGGCCGCCTCCCCCGCTGAGTCCCCCGTGATCCCCCGCTATTCTGGGCATTCCGACCCTATGCCAAAGGCGGGCCGTTCCGTCAAGGGCACTCCCGCCCCCGATGGGGAAAGCTAACGGCCAGGAAGGGCCGAGCCATTCGCTCTTCACTACAAGTTACGACGCCGGCGGACGCCTCATCACTCGTCCGGTCGTCGGCGCTCCTGCGGCTTGGCCAGCGGATGCTCTTGGCGCCGGCCATCGCAATAGACCGCTACCCATTCCGCTAAGCGTTTGCCCAGGAGGCGGCAGGCTGCTCGAACCCCTTCCTCCCGCGGTTCCCGTGCTCCGATGGCTCCGTAATGAGCCGTGTAAAGCTTGCTGGCGTAATCCGTCACCCCGAACACCAAAAAGCCGAAGTTCATCAGCACCGTCAACAGGGATTGGCAGGCCAATTCCGTACCGCCTCCCCAGCCGCCGGAGGAAGAAAAGGCACAGGCAATTTTGCCGTCCACCTTCATCCAGTGGGGTCCCATGGTTTCGTCCCAGAATCGCTTCATTTTCCAGGACAGCAGCCCCATATTGGTGGGACTGCCCACGGCCAGGCCGTCGCACCAGAGGACATCCTCGGCTTGAGCCTGATCCACGGACCGCAGCCGCACTTCGATCCCCGCGATACTTGCAGCTCCTTCCGCCACCAGAGCTGCCATCTTCGCCGTATTACCACTGGCCGAGTCGTAGAGCACGAGCACTTTCCCCATGAAGAACCTCCCAGGTCGTCTTGCCTTCAAGTGGGACCCGACTCGTCGGCCCCGCTTCGCCAAATCGATTCGACTCCGGCTGCATTGACCCTCATTTGCGGATGAAGTCGGGAAACCTCCCAGCGAATGTTGTATGGTTTGTGCCGCCGCCGACTGCTTAGTCCCCGTGAGAGCGCGGGGCGATCGGATTCCTCACGCTCCCGCCGCCATCGGAATCGTGCCTGCCAGATAGTGGTTTTTCTCTGCGAGCTGGCCAAGTTGGGCATTTTCTGTTGTCAGGGAAAGACGGGGTGGTAACATGCTAATAGTGATGTGAGCCTGCCTTCCGTGATGGCATCCGTTTGAATTCCCGCCTGGATTTCGCTTTTCGGTGGAGTTCCCTCATGAGGCACCCGGCTGGTCATTTACGGGCAGTGACAGTGGTTCGTCATGGAAAGACAAGGACGGGAAGCGAGCGTTGCTCCCGCCATCCCAGCAATTCAAGTTATGGCGGGATGTTTTGGGGAAGCGTTGTGCTGATCCCAACACTCTTATTAGTGGGATTCGGTTTCGCCGTGGCTGGGGATGCTACCGCTCCAGCTCGTCCTTCATCAGCAGGGGGAAAGCCGCCGAGTGTTTCCCAGTCCGCTGCATCCGGCACTTCACCCGCTCCGGCGGTCGCCGGCGTGGCGGCGGATCATGCCGTGCAGATGGCTCAAGGGCTGGAATTGTACCGCACCCGTATTCGGGGCCTTTTGCAGAACAAGTGCATCAAGTGCCATAGCGGCAACCGCCTGGAAGGCGACCTCGACTTAGGGAACCGGGCGGGATTGCTGCGCGGAGGCCGCCAAGGTCCCGCCATCGTTCCTGGGGACCACCAGAAAAGTTTGCTCTGGCAACTGGCCGCCCACAAAAGAGAGCCGTTCATGCCCTACGAGCGGCCTAAGCTCTCCGAGGACGACATCGCAGCCTTAGCCCAATGGATCGATCGCGGCGCGCCATATGATCGGCCTTTCACTGCCGAAAGCGATGCCTGGATTCACACCTTGGTTCCCCCGGAAGCGAAAAAGCACTGGGCGTTCCAACCGTTGCCGCAGAACGTCCCAGTTCCCAACACCGCTTCCCAAACTGCGGTTCATCCCATCGATGCGTTTCTCAACGCCCGGCTCCAGGCCGCGGGGATTACTCCCAATCCGCCAGCGGACAAGCGCACCTTGCTGCGCCGTCTCTATCTAGACCTCATCGGCCTGCCCCCCACGCCGGAGCAGTGGCAAGCCTTCGCCGAGGACAACTCCCCTCAAGCGCTGGAAAAAGTCGTGGATGAATTGCTCGCCTCCCCCCATTTTGGCGAAAAATGGGCGCGGCACTGGCTCGATCTCGTCCGCTTCGCGGAAAGCCACGGCTTTGAGCACGATTACGACCGCCCCCATGCGTACCACTACCGGGATTTCGTGATCAAAGCGCTGAACCAGGACATGCCTTACGATCAGTTCGTTCGCTGGCAGATTGCTGGGGATGAATTGGCGCCGAATGAGCCGCTGGCATGGTTCGCCACGGGGTATTTGGCGGCTGGCGTCCACAGCACGCAAATCACCAAAAATGAAGTGGAAAAGCACCGCTACGATGAACTCGACGACATCGTCAACAACATCGGCACGACCTTCCTGGGCCTGAGCATCGGTTGCGCCCGCTGCCATGATCACAAGTACGATCCGATTCCCAGCCGGGACTATTACCGCATGCTTGCCGCTTTCACGACCACGGTCCGCAGCGACTTTGACGTTGATCTGGACCCTGAAGGTTACCGGAAGGCTTACGCCGCTTTCGAGGCGGAGCACCGGCCCTACCGCGAAGCTCTGAACCGATACGAGCGCGAGCAATTGCCCCGGCACTTGGCCGAGTGGGAAGCAGACAAGGGCCGAGCGACACCGGGCCGCTTCGTTTGGTTCGTGCCCCGCATCCGCAGTATGAAATCTGCCGGTGGAGCCACCCTACAGGAGCAAACCGATGGCAGCGTACTCATTACTGGCAAAAACCCGGACAAGGAAACCCTGACTTTCGAGGTGGAAACCCATCTGTCCGAAATCCGCAGTCTGCGCATCGAAGCCCTGCGGGACAGCCGGCTGGTTCACGGCGGGCCAGGTCGGGCGAGCAATGGAAACTTCGCCCTCTCCGATCTGAGTGTCACTGTTCTGCCACGGACAGCAGGGGGGAAGGAAGTCAAGGTCCGCCTGGTCCGTCCGCGGGCCACGTTTGAGCAGCAGGGCTTGCCAGTTGCCGCCGCGATTGACAGTGATCCGGTGAGCGCTTGGGCGATCGATCCGCGGATGGGGGAGGATCATGCCGCTGTCTTTGACCTGGAGCCAGCGGTGACAGGGGGAAGCCAGGGGTGCATCTTGCGGATCACCCTGTCCTTCCGCAACAACACAGGGCATGGCATGGGCCGTCCGCGGCTGTCGCTCAGTGCGCAAGCGGGGACCGATCTGCGGGGAGCCTGGATCACGGAAGCGGCAGCGGAGGCCCTCAAGGTTCCCCCCATGCAACGCTCCCCGGCCCAGCGAGACGCCCTTCTCCGCTGGTTCGCCACCCAGGATGCCCAGTACCAGCAGTTGCTGCGAGCCGAACAGGAGCACGCCGCCCGCGCTCCGCAGCGGAAGACGGTCAAAGCCTTGATTTGCAGCGAAGGAGTGCCGCCCCAGCGTTTGCACACCCAGGGAGAGGACTACCTGCCTGTGACCCACTTCCTCCGCCGGGGCGACCCGAATCAGAAGGTCGCTGTCGCCCGCTTGTCCTTCCTGCAAGTGCTCATGCCGCATCCTGAAGCGCAGGAGCGGTGGTTTGTGCCGCCGCCCAAGGGCAGCCGGACCAGCGGCCAGCGTGCAGCTCTTGCGCGCTGGCTGACCGACGCCGATCAAGGAGCCGGTGCTCTCTTAGCCCGCGTCATCGTCAATCGCCTCTGGCAGCAGTACTTCGGCAAAGGATTGGTCCGCACAGTCAGCGACTTCGGCCTGCGCGGCGAACCTCCTTCCCACCCCGACCTCCTCGACTTCCTCGCCCGTGAATTGATCCGCCACCAGTGGAAACTCAAGCCGATCCACAGACTCATCGTCACCTCGGAGGCCTATGCCCGCTCCTCCCAACGCTTCCTGGAAAAACTGCAAAAGGACCCGGAGAATCGCCTGGTATGGTATCAACCGGTGCGCCGCCTCTCGGCTGAGGTCATCCGCGATAGCATCCTGGCTGTCAGCGGCCAATTGGATCGGACCATGTACGGTCCGGGCACTTTGCAACTCGATAGCCGCCGTCGGAGTATTTACTTCACCATGAAGCGAAGCAAGCTCATTCCCGCCCTCATTGTCTTCGACGCCCCGGATGGGACGGTGCACGTCGGCGAACGGCCCAGCACCACCATCGCTCCACAAGCGCTCCATCTGCTCAACAACCCCCAGGTCCGTACAGCAAGCCGGGCTCTGGCCCAACGTGTGCTCCAGGACAAGGCCCTGTCCCACGATCAAGCCGTCCGGCAAGCGTACCGCTACGTCCTCTGCCGGGAACCTTCCCCGGAGGAACTGGAAGCCGCCCTTGATTTTCTCGCCAGCGATGCTGAACGAGACCGGCTCGCCGCGTTCGCCGATTTTTGCCAAATGCTCTTTTGCCTTAATGAATTCCTGTACCGAGAATAGTTGACATTATCATGGAAACAATGATAGGTGAATAATATCACAAGTACGTATGCTGAAGCAGGGACAAGAAATACATTTTGGCGGACCCCTGGACTGGTGAATAGGAGAAGGCTTCATGCTCACCGTGCCGCGTTATTTCGTATCTCCTTTGGGGGCGTATAGCAGCCGGCGAGAGTTTCTGCGCCGGGCCGGTGGAGGCTTCGGTTTGCTAGCGTTGGCGGACTTGCTCCACGCGGAACAAGCACGCAGCGTCAATCCCTTGGCACCGAAAAAGCCCCATTTCCCGGCGAAAGCCAAGGCCGTCATATGGCTCTTCATGAACGGCGGGCCTTCCCACGTCGATACTTGGGATTACAAGCCGGAACTCGAAAAACGAGATGGCCAGGAACTTCCCGGCTTCGATCCGAACACCGGTTTTTTCAATCAGCAGGTGGGGCCGCTCATGAAGTCCCCTTTCCGCTGGAAGCAGCACGGGCAGTGCGGGAAATGGGTCTCCGAGTTGTTTCCTCACTTGTCCCGCCATGTGGACAAGATGGCGTTTATTCATTCACTCTGGACGGATTCTAACAATCATGCACCGGCCTTGTTCAAGATGAATTCCGGTATGAGTCGGATGGGGTTTCCTTGTGTCGGCTCCTGGGTTACCTACGGTTTGGGGAGCGAGTCGCAGGATTTGCCAGCCTTCTGTGTGATGTATGATACCTTGGGCCGGGGTATTCCCAAGGGTCACTCGCTGAATTGGGGTGCGGGCTTCCTCCCCTCCATCTATCAGGGGACTGCCTTCAAGCCGCAGGGACAACCGATCGACAATCTGGAACGCCCCGCGGACCTGTCCCCACAACGGCAAAGGCAGCAATTGGACTTATTAGGACGTTTGAACCGTCTCCATACCCGCGAGGTGGACGACCCGGAGTTTTCCGCCCGCATGGAAACCTTCGAGCTGGCATACCGCATGCAGATGGCCGCTCCCGAAGCGCTGGACTTGAGCCGGGAAACTGAGGAAACCCGCCGCCTCTACGGCTTGGACCATCCCAAGGCGGGGCATTTTGCCCGCCAATGTCTGATAGCGCGTCGGCTTGTGGAGCGTGGCGTCCGCTTCGTGCAAATCTACAGTGGCGGTATGGAAAACGACCTCAGTTGGGATGGCCACAACAACATCGCCAAAAACCACAGCGGATTCGCCGCGGAAACAGATCAGCCCATCGCCGCCTTGCTGACCGATTTGGAACGCCGGGGCCTGCTCTCGCAAACGCTCGTGATCTGGGGCGGCGAATTCGGACGCTTGCCCATCGTGCAGAAAGGCAGCGGCGGACGAGACCACAACCCCCATGCCATGACCTATTGGCTCGCCGGAGGTGGAATCCGCGGCGGGGTCAGTTACGGAGCTACCGATGACATCGGCTTTAAAGCCGTGGAAAATCGCGTCAGCGTCCATGACCTCCATGCTACAATCTTGCACCTCCTCGGCTTGGATCACAAGAAACTTACTTACCGCTATAATGGCCGGGACTTCCGCCTGACCGACGTGTACGGCTCGGTCATCGAACCCATTTTGGCATGAGCTGGGAAACGTTGACGAAAGCCATGGCGGCAGTTATTTGTGGTATAAAGATATCAATGACTCAAACTTGTGGTCGAGGAGGCCGGAACACGGGTTCCAGCCCGCCACAGAAACCGGAAGGTTTCGGGCCGGTTGTCTCATACCCGAAACACCTAGCATAAGGAGACCTGGCAATCCCTCCCCCTGATCGTAATACCCCGCCCCGTGCACCGGCTGGCCCCCGGATCAATGAGCAAATCCGGATTTCCCCTGTTCGCCTCATCGGCGTCAACGGCGAACAACTCGGCATTGTGGAGACACGCAAAGCCCTGGAGATGGCCTACGACGCCGGCTTGGACCTGGTGGAAGTGGACGCCCAAGCCCGCCCCCCTGTCTGCAAAATCATGGACTACGGCAAGTACAAATATGCCCAATCCAAAAAGACCCAGCAAAAGACCCACCAGCCCAAACTCAAAGAAATCCGCGTCCGTCCAAAAACCGGCGAACACGACATCGAAACCAAAATCAATCAGGCCCGCAAGATTCTCGAACACCACGATAAGGTCCAGGTGAACGTCCTCTTCCGCGGACGGGAAATGCAGCACATCGAAGAAGGCGAACGGGTCATGAAGCAAGTGCTGGAAGCCTTGCAAAATGATGCCCGCATCGAAGTCCCCCCGCGCTTGGAGGGGAAGCGGATCACGGCTATTCTGGCTCCCAAACCGGCTAGCGGGAAAGGGTCGGCTGGCAAAGCCTCTCCCGCTCCGCCAGCGGCTTCCCCTTCCCCGCCTGCCTCCGGGACCGCGGCGCCGGGCACTACCTCCGCCCCTAACAATACCCCAGCTTCGCCCGCCCAGAAGGTCTCCTCCTGAATCGCCCGGAGACCAGCCCTTTCTCCGCCTCGGCGATCGGCGCACGGGATGGGCCACTAACGCCTGAACACGGGGTGTGGCCGGTGTCACCTGAACACGGGTTGAACCGCTTTCGCCTGAAGACGGGTCAAACTACCCTCACCTGAACGTGGATCAGTCCACTTTCGCCTGAACGTGGGTCGGTCCGCTATCGCCTAAACGTGGGGGAACCCGCCACCGCCAGAGTCTACCAGCCAGCAGGGAGCGGTGCTCCCGGTCTCTGCATCGCGTCTTTCCAGGAGTCCGAAGACGAACAGCCCAGTAGGCACCGGCAGACACCGAGCTGTCCATTTCCCCAGAGCAAGGCCGAGAGGAAGGCTGCCCTCTAATTCAAGCTGACTCCACTGCCGAGGCTTGCTTCGGCGGATGGAACAGCAGTGCGAGGAGAAGGGCCGCCACGAGCGCCGCACCCATCGAATACTGGAACACCGCCGGGTAGTTGACCATCGTCTTGTCCGGGACTACCGGATTACTCATGACGTAAACCTGGCGCAGATAGCCGCAGAGAACATTCGCGGCAAAAGGTCCGACTCCCAGGATGAGAACGTTGAACAATCCCTGAGCACTGGCTCGCACATCTTTCGGGAAGAACTCATCCACGAAGATGTACACCGTGGCGAAGAAAAAGGCATAGCAGATACCGTGGAGGACATTCACAGTGATCGCTGCCCACGGCTCCGGGTAATAGGTGAAGACGGCAAATCGGGCGGCATGCCCCAACACTCCCAGGATCATGGTCCAGCGCCAGCCGAGGCTCTTGAGGGCGTAGCCGAGAATGAACATGGTGAGGATTTCGGCGATCTGGCCGATCTTCATCACGGGTCCGACCCAATTGGCCGGGATGTCCACCCAACCGCCGTCTACTTTCGGACCCAGGAAGGTGAAGGTCCAATAGAAGAAGCTCTGGTGGACGGCCGCATCGATGAAGGTGACCAGAAAGAGGACGGCGATAAAGGGCTTCTTCAGATGGCGCATGGCTTTGAGCCAAGCCAGAGCGTCCGCTGCCGTCGCTGCCGGTTTGGGAGGCGTATGGGGTAGGCACAGGCTGAAAGCTGCTAGCAGGAGGGAAGCCACCCCCGCAACCAGGAAGATGCACCGCTTCATCGCCATGGAGTTTTCACCCACCAGCGAGCTGCCCAAAGCGGTACCCAGCCATTGGAAAAATCCCACCTCCGTCATGGGAGGCACGCGGCTCCAATCCACCAGCAAAAAGATAAAGGGCCAACTCGCCGCGATCCAGCCAATCGTTCCCCAGACGCGTATCGGGCCAAACTGCCGTTGCGGGTCCTGTAAGTTGGCGAAGGCAATTGAATTGGTGATGGAAATCGTCGGCACATAAAAGATGGAATGGACCAGCATTAAGCCGAAGAAAGGCCAGAAGAGCAGATTCACCTCCTGGGGATCGTTCGGATTAGGCCGGATGAAGAACAGGCCCAAGATCGCCACTCCGCCGACCAGATGGCTGAATGCCAGGAACTTTTCCGCTGCGAAGTGCCGGTCCGCAAACTGGGTGCTGAAAAAGAGCGCCACCAAAGCGCCGATGTTGAAAGCCCCGAAAATGAGCGGCAGTTGCCAGGTATCCTGGAAGCCTAGCTTCGGGATGTAATCGAAACCCAACTCGAACCAGGCGCCCCAGATGAAAAACTGCAAAAACATCATCGTGGACAGTTTGAACCGCAGCAGACCGTCTGCCGGACGCACCGGAGGATCCATCGTGCTCATGCCCATCTCCCTGCCAGGATACCGGAACTTTCGTGAAGCCGTAATGCCTACGATGCTAAAGAGTAACCTCCGCATCGGCAAGCGGAAACATCGGCCAGCGCTGAGGCTATTTCTCCCAGATTCGGAGAGGGGCATTGTGCGGATCGCGCAGGGTCTTCCGCTGGCTCTTGGTTCCCCACGATGCGGGGAATCCGGCTATTTCTTCTCGCAATTTGCGGGCCAAATTATATATTGGGCCATCAGAAGCTGTCTCTACTCTCCAGGCGGCCGGTGCTCCCCGGACAGCCTCGTGGAGTGGATGGAGTGAACCCTAACCGTGTATCCCAAAGGTGCAGGCCAGCTATGGAAACCTCGCCGGTGATTCGCAACGTGCCCGAACAGTCGGGGCAACTACTTTCGCACCATTCCTGGGCTTATCATGGAACGGAAGCCGGCCCAGCCATGCCGGCCGCGATTTCCGGGGTCCAGCAGGCGCGAGGAGCAAGGCGCCTCCGCAACGGCCTGGTTTTGATGGGCCTTCTGACACTCGCAATGGCTGGCGTTCAGGCAGCGGATGACATCGTCGTGCTCAAAGGTTCCACGGGAGCAGGCCAAGGGAAACACATCGTCCTTATCAGCGGCGATCAGGAATACCGCTCCGAAGAGACCATCACCCAATTGGCGAAGATTTTGGCCCACCGTCACGGCTTCACCTGCACAGTGCTCTACACAGTGGACCCACAAACCGGAACGATTAATCCCAATATCGGAAACATACCAGGATTGAATGCCTTGGAACATGCGGACCTCATGGTGATCTTCACGCGCTTCCTCAACTTGCCGGATGAGCAAATGCAACATATCGTAACCTATCTTGCCCGTGGCAAACCTGTGGTGGGATTACGCACGGCCACTCATGCCTTCAACATTCCCAAGGATCGTAAATATCACAAGTATTCCTGGAATTACAACGGAGAGGATTATGCAGGTGGGTTTGGCAAACAAGTCTTAGGGGAAACGTGGGTGGCACACCATGGCGCCCATGGAAAAGAGGGAACGCGCGGGCGGATTGCTCCCGGCCAGGAGAAGCATCCGATTCTGCGCGGCATTGGAGATGGCGAGATATTTGGGCCGACCGATGTTTATACCGTCCGCCTGCCGTTGCCGGGGGATAGCCTGCCGCTCGTGCTCGGAGAGGTGACAGCAACTTTACAGCCGGATTCTCCCGCTGTCCGCGGCAAAAAGAACGACCCGATGATGCCGATCGCTTGGGTCAAAACTTACCGTGGGGAAAAAGGTGCCACCGGGCGCGTCTTCACCACCACCATGGGTGCTTCGCAAGATTTTGCCAACGAGGCCACCCGCCGATTGATCGTCAATGCTTGTTTCTGGGCCGTTGGCCTGGAGGATAAGATTCCACCCAAGACGGATGTAACGGTGGTCGGCACCTTCACCCCCTCCCCCTTCCGCTTCAAGAGTCCCAAGGAATGGCAACCCGGCGTCAAACCTGCGGACCTGTTCCGCCCGTAACTTGCAGCAAGTGCACCGCGGCAGTTGCAAAATTAGCCTGGGGAATCCAGAAAATACTGAGCGATCGGACTGCCCACCTGCCGCTCCCAAGCGGCGAGCAGAAGGGAATACATCTCGCCAGGCCAGGGGAAAATCCGCTCGCCGCTGGAAGAAACCAACTGCCGTACTCCTGCTATGCAAAAGGCGGTTCCCACAAGCAGTAGCTCTTGGATCGGCTCTGCCGGGAGACGTTCCCTTCCCCCGCTTGGCTCAGCAGTCAGTTCACGCAGGTTCCACGGCGACTCCTGCACGGGAATGCCGTAACCCTGGCACAGCTCACGCAGGAATTGTACGCTGATGCTTTCCAGGACCGCATCGGCCGGCGGCAGTAGGATCGTGCCCCCACGAACCGCAACAATCGCGCCCAAAGGCGTATCTCCAATCCCCTCTTGATTCACCAGCACCGGCACCGCATGGGGCAGGCGTTTGCGACGTTCCGCCAGAAACCACATCAGGCGGCTGCGATGCTTGATCGCTGGCGGCAGGATGTCACTGGGGTGGGAGTGCTGCTGGCCGGTGATCTCCAGGGCGACCCCTTCGGAAAAAAACCGGCGGTACCGCTGGCGGGACAACGGATAGACCATCATGCCGGTGGTTGGCGAGCCATCGCTCTCCTTTCCCACAAGCCAACCGATTGGGCCTGGAGTGGCAAAGGTCACCACTTGCATCTCTGCCTTCTCGTCCAGGAGCCGGCCGTTGTGCGCGATCAGTTCCTTTGCGACGGCGGTCAGTTGGTCGTCGGAGTAAGGCAAAGCCAGGCCGCAGAGTCTACAGTGGCGGCGGAAGCGCTCCAGGTGCTGGGGCCAACGGAACAACTGCCGCTGGAAGGTCCGGGCATTATCGACAAGTACGGCACCATACACAAATCCGGCATCGGTCCACGGCAACGCCGCCTCCGCTTGCGCTAAAAACCGGCCATTGCACCACACGAGAGAATCGGACATGCCTGTATTCTAAGGGATATTCGGCCTCTTCCGGGAGGGCCTTATTCCGTAGCGACGGGACGCTCTCCTGGCCCAGAGATATAAGCGGACAGCAATTTTTCCAAAACTTGGAGCGTGCGGTGCACTGCTCCCTGCTGACTGCGTACGAATTCCTGGGCGATCTGCCCCATGCGTCGGCGGCCTTGCGGGTCTTGCAGCAGGCGTTCCAACTGAGGTTCCAGATCAGCGGCCTGAGGGACTTGGATCGCTGCTCCTCGTTCGACCAATTGCTCCGCCGCCTGGCGGAAATTCCAGACATGCGGACCGAAGAGGCAAGGAATCCCCTGCCCTGCCGGCTCAATCATGCTTTGCCCGCCGCGACGCCCATCCAGGCTTCCCCCCACAAAACCGACATCGGCCAAGCCCCACGCTGCCTGCAACTCCCCGATGGTATCCCACAAGATGACCGCGGGTAAAGCGGCCAGCGGTTGCGGGTGCCGAGAGCGGCGCACCCAAGACAGTCCTGTCTTCGCCACAAGCTGGGCCACCTCCTCAAAATGGTCCGGATGCCGCGGAACAAGGAGCAGATGCAGGCGGGGATAGCGGCGGCGCAAGTCGGCAAATACTCGCAGGACAATCTCTTCCTCCGGAGGATGTGTGCTGCCGGCGAGCCAGAGAATCGGCGGACCTGACGGGGCAGAAGGATCATCCGCAGCGAAGGAAGCGGGCCTCGGCCAGGGGAGACCCAACCAGCGTGCAAGTTCCTGGGTTTTCCCAGGCTGGTAATGCAGGGCGCCATCAAATTTGATGGAACCGGTCACCGTAATTTTTTCCGGTGGGACTCCCAGTTGGCGCAAGCGCTGGGCATCCGCTTCACTCTGCACGACAAAATGGCTGACTGGCTTCAAGAGCAGCCGCCATACCAGAGCCGGCCAGCGTTGCCAGCGTGCTGCCGTCCGCGGGCTGATCCGCCCGTTGACCACGCAGACTGGAATGTGCCGCCGGCGAGCTGCATCCAGAAAGTTTGGCCACAGTTCACTCTCGGCCAGGACTATCAGCCGCGGTTGGAGGGTATCCAGCGCTTGCTGCACCGCCCAAGTAAAATCGAAAGGCCAGGGGAGCACCGTCAGATCAGAGAATGTGCGCCTGGCTTCATCCAGTCCGCTGTCGGTGGAAGCCGAGACCACGACTCGCCAGTGAGGAAACCGCTTCCGAAAAGCCTGCACTAACGGAACCAAGAGATGGATTTCCCCCACGCTGACGCCGTGAAACCAGACGGCGGGCGGTTCCGCCGCACTTTTTGGTACCATCGGTCCTTTCCGCAGATGGATAGGACCAAAGAGCCGGGAGGGCAAATGGCGGCGATAACGGCCTGTACGAATGGCGCGCCAGAGCAGCCAGGGGAAGAAGCAGGACAACGCTAAGACGTAGCAAAGATTCAGGAGCATGGGCATCCGTTCCGCAAAGCCCAGGGAGTGTGAGGGGTGCGGCGTGGTGTCGGCTGTGCTCGCATCCTTAGCTGCCAGATGTTCTCAGCGTTTCCCGGATTCGAGCCGCATGTGGCAGTTCTTATACTTTTTGCCGCTGCCGCAGGGACAGGGGTCATTGCGGCCGACCTTCCTGCCGACGTTGCGAATTGGTTCGATACGCCGGGATTCGCTGCCGGTGTTGGTTTGCATGGCGGCCTGCTGTTCCTGAGCCTGGCGGGCTTGCAGGGCGGAGAGGGCGGCTTCATGCGTCGCCCGCGCCCCCGCCCAAAGTGCCGACAGAGCGGTGTCATCTCCCATCTCCTCCATGCGGAACACCGACTCCGTGATCCGTTCCCGCACCCCTTCCCACATCGCCTCGAACTCTTTCATTCCCTCTCGTTTGTAGACGATCTTGGGGTCTTCCTGGGCGTAACCCCGCAGGCCGACGCCGCTACGCAGGCTGTCCATGACCAACAGGTGGGACTTCCAGGCGTTGTCGAGTTGCTCCAGGATCAAGCCTCGCTCCACGGAGCGCATCTCCGGACGATATTTTTTGTCATAGGCATTGAGAATGCGGTGGAGGACTTGTTCCCGGTTCTGCCCGACGAAAGCGGACGCTTCCAGGTCCAGATGCAGGGTTTGTTTACACCAGTCGGCGAGTTCCCGTGCATCTTCTTCTTCGGCATGGTGAGTGCCGGAGAGAACCTCATCTACACGTGCCTCGATTTCCTCGAAATCTGCGGCGGGTATCGCTTGGGCGGAGATCTCCAACAACTTTTCCCGGATACGGCTGCGGGATTCCGTGCGGACGAACTCTTCCGTCAAGCCGAATTCAGCCAGCGTCTGGTTAGCGGCGTGGAAGAACCCATTGGGGTCGGCAAAGGCTTGGGGGTTACGCATGGTCACCAAAGCTGTACCCAAGCGTTGCACCGCCCAGTTGTAAAGCTTCTCCCGGTCGGGGGGATGTCCGCTGCTCATCTTTTCCGGCAGATAGAGCCGTAGGGCGTTGAGCACGGGGAACTCGATATCCTTTTTCCGGTACGCCTCCCGAATTTTGCGATAGAGGAACTGGCGGAGCTGCTCCGTTTCCATCTCTAGCAGGGGTGCGGGATCGATGCGGATGTCGAATTTTTGCCGCATCCACTCCGCCAGGGACTCGGCGCCGTAGGACCGGCTCAGATAGCGCTGGCCATCCTGGAGATCGACGGCTAGGAGTTTTTCCTCGGCCTTGGCAATGAGAAACTCATCGAGGCGCTCGCGGGGAATCTTTTTCAATTCCCGATCGGTGTATTCCAGGCCGAAGCGGGCTTGCAGAGCACGGCAGAGTTCGCTCCAGCGCCAGTCCGCAGGGTCTTCATCGGGGTTGAGGTTTTCCTCGAGCAATTCCTGAATGATGGTGGGGATGGTTTGAACGGCTTTATCCTGAGCGTATTTGACGGCGTCCTCGAAACCGGAGCGGAACTCCGAGGCCTGGAACTCGATGCCGAGGCGGTTGGCGGCAAAGCTGGCGAAGCTGGCCGGGCCGTAGTCTGGGTCGAGGAAGCGCTGGATGGCCTTGTCCATTTGCCAGCGGAGCATGGCGAGGATTTCTGCCCGGGGATTCTTGCCGTCGAGAATCTCCTGGCGTTTGCCATAGACGCTCTTGCGCTGGTAATCCATGACTTCGTCGTATTCGAGGAGGTTTTTACGCTGATCGAAATGCCACTCTTCGACTTTCTTCTGGGCTTTTTCGATGCGGCGTGTGACCATGCGGGACTCGATGGCCTCGCCTTCCTTCATGCCCAGGCGTGTCAGGACGCTGGCCACCCATTCTGAGGCGAAGAGGCGCATCAGGTCGTCCTGAAGGGACAGGTAGAAGCGGCTGGAACCGGGGTCTCCCTGGCGGCCGGCGCGGCCGCGGAGCTGATTGTCAATCCGGCGGGAATCATGGCGTTCCGTGCCGATGATGTGCAGGCCGCCGAGTTCCGCGACTTTCCGTCCTTCCTCCTTCATCTTCTCCTTGGCTTCGATCTCTGCGACCGTTTGGATCCAGACGTCGTTGGGGACGTCGAGGCGAGTGGGGTATAAGGAACGTCCATCGGGGCCTTTGAGCTGTTTGAGGCGTGCCCAGGCGAGGGTTTCCGGGTTGCCGCCGAGGATGATGTCGGTACCACGGCCAGCCATGTTTGTGGCGATGGTGACGGCTCCCAGGCGTCCGGCCTGAGCGATGATCTCGGCTTCCCGCGCGACATTTTCCGGCTTGGCGTTGAGCAACTCGTGTGGTATCCCGCGCATCTTGAGCATGCGCGAGAGCTTCTCGCTTTTATCCACATCACGTGTGCCGATGAGGATAGGGCGGCCACTGCGGTGTATCTCTACGATCTCTTCGACGATGGCATCCCACTTTTCCTTCTCCGTGCGGAAGACGAGGTCGGGGTAGTTGATCCGCCGCAGGGGTTTGTTGGTCGGCACGACGAAGACTTCCATGCCGTAGATTTTCCAGAACTCGTTTTCCTCCGTTTTGGCGGTTCCGGTCATGCCAGCCCGCTTGCGATAGAGCTTGAAGAAGTTTTGCAAGGTGATGGTGGCGAGGGTTTGCGTCTCCTGTTTGATGCGGACGCCGTCCTTTTGGTGCTTGGCTTCAATCGCTTGGTGGAGGCCGTCGGACCACTGCCGCCCGTACATGGCTCGCCCGGTGTGCTCATCGATGATGACGATGCTCAGCTCGTGGTTTTCGCGGGGATCGCGGTCAATGATGTAGTGGCGATCCAGGTGGTAGAGGTGATGGGCCTTGAGGGCGTTGTCGATGAGGTGCGGCCATTCCATATTGCCGGCGGTGTAGAAGCTCTCGACCCCGGCCAGTTCCTCGGCTTTGCGGACCCCGGCGTCGGTCAAGTGGCAGGTCCGTTCCTTCTCCTTGATTTCAAAGTAAACGCCCCGAGGCGGCGGATTCTGCGGGTCCACACGCTTGGGATCAGGAGGGGAAAGTGTCGGCAGGTTGTCTCCTTCGGTGCCGGTGATGACCACGACGCCGGTGGCGGCGAGTTCCTTACGGGCTTTGCGTTCCAACTCGGTCAAAGCGCGGGCGATGCGATCGGCATCGGCGAAGCGGCGGGCATCCGAGAACGCTGGGCCACTAATGATAAGCGGCGTGCGGGCCTCATCGATGAGGATGTTATCGACCTCGTCGATGATGGCGTAGTTGAGCGGCACGCGCTGGACTTGGCGGTAATAGGGATGGAATTCCTCGTCGTCATGCCGGGCCAGTTTCATATTGTCGCGGAGGTAGTCGAAGCCGAACTCGCTGGCCGTACCGTAGGTGATGTCCGCCTGATAGGCTCGGCGGCGATTGTCCGGGTCCATGTCCGATTGGATGTAGGCAGCACTCACTCCCAGAGCGTTGTAGATGGGCAGCATCCACTCGCAGTCCCGGCGTGCCAGATAATCATTGACGGTGACGATGTGTACGCCCTTGCCTTCGAGGGCATTGAGGTAAGCAGGGAGGGTGGCCACCAGGGTTTTCCCTTCCCCTGTGACCATCTCCGCGATGGCTCCCTGTTTTTCGCCGTAGCCGTGCAGAATCATGCCGCCGATGAGCTGGACGTCGTAATGCCGCATGTTTTTGGTCCGGCGGGCGGCCTCCCGACAGGCAGCAAAGGCTTCCGGCAGGAGATCATCCAGCGTTTCCCCGGCAGCCAGGCGCTTCTTGAATTGCACCGTCAGCTCTTTGAGTTCCGCGTCGCTGAGAGCTTGCATCCGCGGTTCCAGCTCATTGATCCGCGCTAGGGGACTGCCGGGAATGACAATGTGCGTCTCGCTGTTCTTGGGCCGGTAGTACCCCAAAGATTTGATCTTACGTTCATTGGCCGAGCCGCCCATCAGACGGGCCAGAAACTGCACGCACCCTTCTGCGAAGGTGTTAAACTTCTCCCCTAGACGCTCCCAGAAGGTCGGCTCCAGGGCAGCGGTTTGCGTCATAGACATCGCAGTCGTTCTCCTACAACCAGGCAGCGGCGGGTGATTCCTCAAGCTACAGAGGCGTTCCCTTTCGGGTCAATATCATCCGTTAAGGCCTCTAGTACCCCGAATCCGCCGCCGTTGAGGCGGATTATCCCCATTCAAGGGAATCCGCCTCCCTTTACTTATTGGATAGGAGTATTCTACTTTCTCGTTGCAGGAAAAAGGAAATGTCTTGCCAGAAAGAGGTGGGCCAGAGCCGAAATTGGGAAAATGGAAACCAGGCTGGAAACCAGGGTCGAAAATGGCAGTGGCGGCGGTCTCCGAGAAGAGCGAAAGGTGAGGGGAAACTGCTAAAGGAGTGTCTGACGGCGGGGGATCATTCGTATTGCAGCACTTCCGGGATGCGCGTGCGAACAGCTCGCCAAGCGGGCCACAATCCCGCCAAGGCGGCGCTGCCGATTGCTACCGCGGCGATGCCTCCCGCTTGCCTCCAGGGCACGACGATATCGAAGACGAAGCCGGACTCTTCCACCATGATCACGTGAAGGATGTACCATTCCAGGGGTAAGCCGACCAGAAAGCCGATGAGGGAGCCGAACACGCCCAAAAGCAGCGCTTCCGCCAGCACGCTCAGGAGTACCTGGAGAGGGGTCGCACCGACGGCCAAGAGCAAGCCCAATTCCCGGCGCCGTTGCAAGACAGAGATGAGCAACGCCGTCACTACTCCCAGGGCCGCCACGATCCCCACAACCACCTGCTGGGCGTAAGCGAACAAATACAAACGCTGGATCAAGTCGGTGAGAAAATGCCGCAGGGAATGGCGGTCCGTCACGAATAAACCCCGGCTCTGGGCATAATTCTGCAAGTGCAACTGGCCGAGTTGTTGACCTTGGGCATCCGGCCGGAGGAACACATGGCACATGTCCACGAGGTGATCCCCAAACAATTCCGCATAGCGACGGCGATCCAGAAACACCGTCCCGCGGCTCCAGGAGTAATCCCGCACCGTCCCGATCATGCGGAAATGGAGCGGTCCATTCGGCCCCGGGAGGGTGATTGTGTCTCCGACCTGAACGCGGTGGCGCCGGGCAAAGTTCTCGCTGACCAGCACGTCGTTGGTACCGGGCAGATCCAGGAACTTTTCCAGGTCCGGCAGACCGACCGGGACGCGTTCCCGCGTGGCTCGCACATAATCGACAGCATCCACTGCGAGCAGATACACAATTGTGCCGTTGTACTCCGGGCGCGAGTAGCGGATGGCCATGACGTGGTCCACCCCTGGCAACTGCCGCAACTCCTCGACAACTTCCGCGCTCATTGGGGAATTGGACGTGTTGGCCGACATCATGTTGCCGTTGAAGACGAAGTAGTCGGCCTGCACCACCTGGTCGATCCAGGCGATGACGGGTTCCTCGTTGCTGCGGCCGACCCCGGCGGTTTGAAACATGAGAGCAACCCCAGCGGCCAAGGCTCCGAGAACGACGCCGGTGCGACTTGGAGCGCGGGCCAGATTGTCGAAAGCCAGACGCACTACAAACGGGCAGCAGACCTGGACCACAGGGCGGAGAACCGGAACCAGAAATTGGACGATCAAGGGTGCGGCAAGGAGTAAGCCCACAAGCAGAATGGCCATGCCGCCAATCGAACCAGTGCGCGTGCTCGGCAAGTGATGGCGTAGGGCGATCGCCGCTAAGCCGCCGCCGATGAACAGGAGGCAAGTAGCGTAATGGAGTAGTTTCCAGAGTCGCGTGCGGCGTTGTAGGCCGCGCCGAGCAGCACGAGCGGGATCATCGTTGGCCGCTTGCAGAGCGGGGAGGAAAGCGGCCAACACTGCCACCACCACTCCCGTTGCCACAGCCCATACCGCTTGACGGCTATCGAGCCGCTCTGGCTGAATTTCCGGGTTGAGGAACATCGAGGCCAACTCATCCCGGAATTGCCACAACGCCATCTCAGCCAGCAGGATTCCCAGGGGAATGCCGACCACAGCGCCGAGCAGGCCGAGGAGCGACGCCATTATGGTGAATAGGCCCACGATCTGCCAGCGGGTGGCTCCCAGGGCGCGGAGGATGCCGATGTCGGGCTGCCGTTCGGCTACCGTTACCACCATAGCGTTGTACACGAGGAATAGTCCGACAATCATGGACCCCAGCGCGCAGATGTAGAAGGCCAGTTGCAGACCGCCGACGACTTCCTGTGTGCTCTGCCGCTGGGCATCGGGGGTGCGCACCGCTGCCCGGCCTGCTACCACGGCATTGACCAGACGCCCCACCGTTTCGATGTCCGCCTGCGGTTCGAGATACAAGTCGATCCGATTGACCTTCTCGGTCCAGTTCTGCTCCACAGCATATTCCAGAAGCGGACCGCCCAATGCAGCAGCGGGGGGCACCGGACGCACGACCCGCGCCGCCTGACCCACGCTCATGCCGATGAGATTCTTTCCCAGGCTGCCCAGGGGTGAATCGGGGGCGAAATCCACCACGCCAACTACCAAGCAGTCCACATCCCGCAGGGCATGGCGGAGGCGCAAGGGCTTTCCCTGGAGGCCCGAACGGACTAAAGCGTCGTAGATCGAACGCGACACCACCACCAAGCGCCCCGGCAAGCGATCCCACAGCTCCGCCGCACGCGCGAAATCCCCCTCCTGGATGGCCGAGAGGATCGGTAGCAATTGCCAGCGGGGAAGCTGGGCTAGCGGCGTGACCTGCACCTTGAGCGGATTATCGCTCTGGAGAATCTGGGACGACACCTCTGCGCCTAAAAGCACTGCCGAGCGATTGTCGAGGTCCGGAAGGGTGACGCGGTCGTACACCAGGGGTTCGACAGCTTTTAGGCCGGGAATGCGAGCGGCGCGGATCTCGCGGACCAATTGGCGCAGGACGCCGGCCTCCCCATTGCTGACGTACAAAGCCGCTGCATCGATCGGAGTGGTCGTATCTTGAGCCGCTATCTCGATGCAGCGATTGAGAATGCGAGCAGAAATGAGGGTCGCTACTCCCAGCGCAATGCTGGCCACAATCAGCAAACCACGCTCCCAGTGCACCTGGAGGTAGCGGCGGCTGAGCAGACTGTATACGGTAACGGCCATCCGGACCCGACTCCCCTTGCCCATTCCCTCAGTCGCCGGTCACACCGAATCGCATGGGACTGAACTCTTCGGCACCGGGTGATCCGACTCGATGCGGCCATCTCGGAGGCGAACCAAGCGTGTACCGTAGGCTGCCGCTGTCGGATCGTGGGTCACCATGACCACCGCTCGACGTGCCGGTTCTGGCAAGCGGGAGAGCAGGGTCAAAATTTCACGGCTGGTTTGCGAGTCGAGATTGCCCGTCGGCTCATCACACAAGACGGCTTCCGGGTCCGCCACGATGGCACGGGCGACGGCCACCCGTTGCATTTCACCGCCGGATAACTCATCGGGGAAGTGGTCTGCGCGGTGTGACAGGCCCACCTGTTCCAGGCATTCGCCCGCACGCTGAAGGGCCTGGCGTCGGTTCCGGCCCGCCAGCAGTAGCGGCAGCGCGACATTCTCCGCGGCTGTCAGCGTCGGCAAGAGATTGAACGCCTGGAAGACGAAACCGATCCGTTCGCGCCGCAGCAGCGAGCGCTGGCGGTCGCTCATCGCCTGCAAATCCTGGCCGTGAAACAGCGCCCGCCCCCTGGTCGGCGTATCCAACGCCCCCATCAGGTGCATCAAGGTCGATTTTCCGGAACCTGATGGCCCCATGATCGTGACGAACTCGCCCGGACGGACAGTCAGCGACACTCCTTGCACGGCCGGCACTGTCCGCCGCCCCTGGACATACACTTTCGTCACCTCAATCAATTCCAGCATAACTGGGGATTTTCCTTTCTGGTTTTCCTTTCTGGCGGCACGCGCCGCTGCACGC
The DNA here is from genome assembly GCF_013694095.1 of Thermogemmata fonticola. NCBI lineage: Bacteria > Pseudomonadati > Planctomycetota > Planctomycetia > Gemmatales > Gemmataceae > Thermogemmata > Thermogemmata fonticola. The sequence goes on from NZ_JACEFB010000001.1 coordinate 292,285, forward strand.
GGTGTCCCGGCGGATGTCCAAACACCACGAAAGCCGCGCGGGTCTTGGGCACCCTGCCCCCTCCGATGACCTTACCCCCTGCCTTGTCGTTAGGTTTCAGACGGCTAGCTTGCGGTAGCGGATCCGCCGCGGACGAGCACCTTCTTCGCCCAAGCGTGCCCGCTTCTGCTCCTCATACACTGCGTAGTTCCCTTCGCACCAGATCACCTGGCTGTCTCCCTCGAACGCCAGAATATGCGTAGCGATCCGGTCCAGGAACCAGCGATCGTGCGAGATGACCACGGCACAGCCGGCAAAGTTCAGCAAGGCTTCCTCCAGCGCCCGCAGGGTGTCCACATCCAAATCGTTGGTCGGTTCATCGAGCAAAAGCAGATTCCCGCCGCTGCGCAGCAGTTTCGCCAGATGAATGCGATTGCGTTCGCCGCCAGAACAATCTCCTACCTTCTTCTGCTGATCTGGACCGCGGAAGTTGAAGCGCGCGCAATAAGCCCGGCTGGCGATCCGTTGCTTCCCCAGTTGCAAATACTCCGCCCCGCCTGTGATCTCCTCGAAGATGGTGTTGTCGTCATTGAGATGGTCCCGATGTTGATCCACGTAGGCGATCCGCACGGTCGGCCCGATGATCAACCGGCCGCCATCCGGCTGCTCTTGGCCGGTGATGAGGCGGAAGAGCGTGGTCTTGCCCGCTCCATTGGGGCCGATGACCCCCACGATTCCACCCTTCGGGAGATTGAAGTTGACGTTTTCGAACAGGACCGTGTCGCCGTACACCTTGCGGAGGTTTTCGGCGCGCACCACCAGGTCTCCGAGGGGTGGTCCCGGAGGGATTTGAATGGTCAGTTCCCGTTCTTCGAGATCGATCTGTTGCTGCTGGAGTTTTTCGATGGCCGCCAAGCGGGCCTTATTGCGGGCCACTCGGGCCCGGGGTGCCATGCGTGCCCATTCCAACTCACGCTGCAAGGCCTTCTGCCGAGCCGTCTCTTGCTTCTCCAGCATCTCGAGCCGCTTTTTTTTCTGCTCGAGCCAACCGGAATAATTTCCTTGGTAAGGGTAACCGCGGCCGTTATCCAGTTCGAGAATCCACTGCGCGACATTATCAAGGAAGTACCGATCATGGGTCACGGCCACCACCGCGCCGCGATACTCCTTGAGATGTTGTTCCAGCCACTCCACGCTTTCCGCGTCCAGGTGGTTTGTCGGTTCATCGAGCAGGAGCAGATCATAGGGATGAAGCAAGGCCTTGCACAAGGCGACACGCCGGCGTTCGCCCCCGGAGAGATGGTCCACCAAGGCGGTGGGCGGCGGCAAGCGCATGGCCTCCATCGCCACTTCCAGGCGATGGTCTAGGTTGTACGCATCGCAGGCGTCGATCTGGGCTTGAACTCGTTCCATCTCCTCCGACAATTTGTCGAAGTCGGCATCAGGCTGACCCATCGCTTCGCCGATCTCTTCCTGCCGGCGCAACAAGGCCCGGATGGGCGCCACCGCCTCTTCCAGTTGCTCTTGCACGGTGGTGCCTGGCGTCAGGCGCGGTTCCTGGGGCACATAGCCGATCGTGGCCCCTTTGTCCGGATAGGCTTCTCCCATGAAATCCTTATCCACACCAGCCATGATCCGCAGCAGAGTGGACTTTCCGGCCCCGTTCGAGCCGATGACGCCGATCTTCGCACCATAGTAAAAGTACAGGGTGATGTCCTTGAGCACTTCCTTTTTGCCGTAGTGCTTCGTGAGATGGTTGATGCTAAACAGGTACCGCTCGCTCATATGTTCCTCGGCTGGACAGGTCGTGGTCTCCTACTCTGCCATTCTAGGTACATCGGCTTGGCTCAGGGACCATTACTGCACCCTCAGCGTCCCTGACACCGACGCAACCGCCGATAACCCCAGGAGATACAGGCTGCACGGAAGACAGGAATCACCAGGCGGAAACCCTTCGCTCTACTTCCTCGATCTGCTGGGCGGCGTCCAACGCTAGTCCGGGTGGGAGGTAGGGTATCCGCAGGAAAGGGATAGCCACCAGAGTGATTACGACCAGCGAGGGATCGCAAAGGAACAGTAAGACTGAAAGAAAGAGAGCCGCAAAAAATAATCTGTCCCCACTGCGGGCCAAGGGTACTGACCTTCGGGAGCGACGCGATCTCCCAGCCACGAGTTGATGTCCCCAGGGAATGGGGCTTGCTCACCGCCGCCAAGCACGGACCGGACGCAGACCTGGGTCCTTGGACTGATACTCCCAGACGATCTCGCCGTCAGGCGCCAACTCGATGATGCGGCCATTCGGTGGATCGTTCATCAAGGTGATCAAGGTGTTGCCATTGGGCAGGCGCTGGGCGGAGTTGGGATTATTGCAGTTGTAACTCCACACCAATTTCCCCGTTTTCAGATTGTACTCGGCGACCCGATTGTACTCGCACACCAGCACTCGTTCCTCGTCGATGGGTTCGATACTCTGCATGTGATTCATCCGGGCAAAGCTATGGGTGTCGCGGAGTTCCTTGAGCTGCAAATCCAGGCGGAAGCCGGTTGACCCCTGGGCGACGTTCCGCACGAGTAAGGTTTCGCCGTTGGGGAGGCGGCAGCCGGAGATAATATCAAAAGCCGGCCGGCTATAGATCGCCTTCTGCTTCCACTGTTTGTCGAAGAGATAAACATTATTGCGAGCGATGATCTGAATGTCATCATTGGGAAGGACATAGATGGCGAAGGGTTGTTGATTGATGAAATGGGCACGGATTTGCCGGCCATCGGCGTCAAAGACCAGGACCCGGCTGGTGTTGGTGTCCGCCACGAGAATCTGACCGTTGGACAGCCGCTTCATGTCGCAGGGGTAGTTCAGTCCTGTGATGCTCCACTTTTCCTTGAGATCGGCACCGAGTGAGACGACGCGGCCTTGGGAATAGCCCCGGATGTCAATCTCGATGATTTCCGTTACGCCGCGGATGCGGGGTTGGTATCGGAAGTCAGCGAGGGAAAGCTGTTGTCCCTGTTCCTTCCACCATTGCAACCAGGCATCGCGGGTTTTGGTGAGGGATTGCGGGTCTTTGCCGAAGCGGCCATTGGGCGGATGTTTTCCTCCGCTCAGTTGCAGGAGAAGGTCCTCAAGTTGCCAGAGGTGGCCGCGGGGCAAGTCCGGGATGAGGGCGAGGAGTTCGGACAAGTATTCCGACTCGCGGGTGGTCAGGAGCAGCGTCCAGAGGGCTGTGTACTTAACCTCGATATCCTTTTCTCGGCGCACGGCGTCACGGACTTGGGGATAGGCATCCGGGAGGCGGATGCGGCGGTTGGCCGGGCCGCCTTCGATCAAGGCGATCATCGCCATGCTGCGGCGAATGGGATGGCGGTCTTGCAACGCTGCCACTAGAGCCGGCTCGGCTTGACCATCGGGCGTTGCCGCCAGACTGATGAGAGCCTGACGGATAACTGATAGCACATTGTCGTCATCCGTAGCAGAGGGGAGGAACTCCAGCAGGGCCGGCACGGTCCCCGGCGGTTTTTGCTGCTGCAAGGCCCGCACCACCGCGGCCAGAACTTGACCCTGCGGGATCGTTTCCAAACGTTGCAAGGCCTGCTGCGCTCGATAGCGGACTTCCGGATCCGTGTGCTTGAGGGTGGCTTTCAAACGCCCGATCGCAGCAGCGCCGTATCGTTCCACCTCTTTGACCGCTCGCAAGCGTTCCTCAAAGGAATCGGCACCAAACTGCTGAATCCAATGGTCCAACTGATTCAGCTCGTTTTCTTTGAGCGTCCGGTTGCGAAGATACTCCAGCAGTCCCTTGCCATCCTTAGGGTCCAACTGGACGCGGCTGAGTAGCTGCTCATCACTGAGTACTTCCGCCGCCGGGGAATCCGCGGGGTCATTCAGCGGCGGGCGCCGTTGAATCGGTGCCAATTCTACAATCTGTTCACCGTTTGCAATCTGTACACGTACTCCAGGAGGTAAAACTTGTCCATTGGGGCGATCGGCGAGTAGCCTGAGAGCAAGGAGGATAGCAACACGATCATCTTCCTCTTTCGTTTGTGGCCTGTTCTGTTGTTTCACCCCGCTTTGTGTGGCCACGACTCGGATGGGATCGTTCCGAGGTGGCGGGGAGTTTTCCCGTGCCGAGAGGGTACAAGTCATGACCCATCCCAGCGCCACGGCCCACCAGCGCACCAAGCCCCACCTCATAGCTAGTCCTCCCGGAGAATCGGAGGCTAAAATCTTTGGCATGAGCACATCATCTTCAATCATATCATTTCACAGCTAGTTTCCCACTTGGAAAAAGGTTGTTAATTTGGCCACGCCAGGTTGCTGCCCGCCCGGTGGAAAGAACCCAATGTGGGAGCCGGTAGGAAGGAATTGCATGTGGGATGAGGCGACGGTGTACAGAAAAGCATCGGGGCAGGCCTGCGCGATCCGCGAGCGGTGAAGTGCCGCCTTTCCAATACAGCTTTCGACCGCTCGCGGAGAACTGCGGCGGTCCGATTGGGATAGTTTGGGATCCACTGCATTTTTTTCGAGGTATAGGCATCAGCCCTTGATGACGCCGATCGGTCTCATGCGGGCGACTTTGCGGGACAAGTCGGCTTGGTGGACGACTTCGACGACAGCATCGACGTTTTTGTAGGCTTGGGGTTGCTCTTCTGCCAGGCCGCCGCGGCTCGTGGCCATAGCGATGATTCCTTGGGCTTCGAGTTGCTTTTCCACGACCCGATCGCTGGCGGCGGCCTTAGCGGCGGTCCGGCTCAGTGCCCGCCCGGCCCCGTGGCAAGTGGAGCCGAAACTCTTGCTCATACTTCCCGCACTGCCAACGAGCACCCACGAGGCCCGGCCCATGTCCCCCGGAATGATCACCGGCTGGCCCACACTGCGGAAGGCTTCCGGCACTTCCGGATGGCCCGCCGGAAAGGCCCGGGTAGCTCCCTTGCGATGCACCCAAACGCGCTTCGGCTTGCCGTCAATGATGTGTTCCTCCAGTTTAGCGATGTTGTGAGCCACGTCGTAAAGCAGCTCCATACCCAGGTCCTGCCAGGAACGGCCAAACACCTCTGCAAACACCTCCCGCGCCTGATGCATGAGCAATTGTCGGTTGCAGAAGCCGAAGTTGGCCGCCGCCCGCATGGCCGCGATATACCGCTTGCCTTCCGGAGATTCCGCCGGTGCGCAGGCCAATTGCCGGTCGGGCAACGTGAAGCCATATTTGCTGGGGCAGCCCCGAAACAGCGCCAGGTAGTCATCACAGACTTGGTAACCCAGGCCGCGGCTGCCGGAATGGATCATCACGCAGACCTGGTTCTTTTCCAGGCCAAACACCTGGGCGACGGCTTCATCATAGATGGCGTCCACCACCTGCACTTCCAGGAAGTGGTTGCCGCTGCCCAACGTTCCGCACTGCTCGGAACCGCGCCGGACAGCATGGTCCGACACCTCGTCGGGGTCCGCGCCTTCGATGCGGCCCAGGGCTTCCGTGTGCAGCAAGTCTTCCGGTACGCCCAGATCCCGCTCGACGACAAAGCGCGGGCCTTCCGCCATCAAGCGGCGCGTCTCTTGAGGATTGAAGCGATACTTCCCGCCCCGTCCCACACCAGCGGGGATAGTCTGAAACAGACGGCGAACCAACTCTCGCAGGCGCGGCTGCACCTCGCTATAAGTCAAATTGGTTTTGACTAGCCGCACTCCGCAGTTGATGTCGTATCCTACGCCGCCGGGAGAAATCACCCCGCCTTCGGAAGGGTCGGTGGCGCAAACTCCCCCGATGCAGAAACCGTAGCCCCAGTGAATATCCGGCATGGCCAGACTAGCCACCTGAATGCCGGGTAAAAAGGCCACGTTTGCCACCTGCTCCGGGGCCATATCGGCGCGGATCGACTCGATCAACGCCTCATTGGCGAAAATGATCCCATCAACCCGCATCCCCGGCTTGTAATCCCGCGGGATGCGCCAGCGAGTCTCGTCGACTTTTTCTAAAGGACCAGCATATGCGGCTTTCATGGCTTGCCTCGCTCCTGCGTCCTGCCCCGAAAAGCTTTGCACCTTCGCCCAGCTCCGGTGATCATCCCCCCACCCGTCACTATCGTGCAAAATAAGCCCTTCCCAGTCCAGGCAGCCCATTATATGCACTCAGCTTCCCCTGAGCAGTCCGTGATCTCGCCCTTGGCCGAGTCCGGAGGATACGCCAGTACCCCCTACCAGACGAGCGAGTTTCGGCCCGGAGTTACCCCTCTGTATGACGACGGAGGGCAGTGGGTCAGAATAGCGCTGGGAGTTTGCCCCTACCGCACTACAATGTCCGGGCCAGAGTCGGTGCCGGTTGGCAACCTGCCCCATCCCATTCCCGGAGTCAGACCCATGCTTGGCATCCCGCAGTTGCTCAGCGAATTTGATCACGAGATGGCCAACACGCGCAAGGTCCTGGAACGGCTGCCGGAAGGGAAACTATCCTGGAAAGCCCATCCGAAATCCAACAGCATCGGTTGGGTCGGCACGCACGTGGCCAATATCCCCCGCTGGCTTGTACTGACTTTGCAGCAAGAGTCTCTGGATTTGGCACCACCTGGAGGAGAACCCTATCAGGAAGTACCACGGGATTCCGTTGGGGCTATCCTGGAGCTGTTCGATCAGAACGTGGCGGCGGCGCGGTCTGCTTTGGCGGCCGCTCAGGAAGAGGCTTTGCACCAGCCTTGGACACTCCTCCGCGGCGGCACCGTGATCTTCTCCATGCCGCGCTGGATGGTCATCCGGCTGTTCGTCATGAACCACTTGATCCACCATCGTGCCCATCTCTGCGTCTATCTCCGCTTGAACAACATCGCGGTGCCCGGCCTGTACGGCCCATCGGCAGACGATGCCACTTGATGCGGCAAGCCGAATAGAGATAGTACCGGTATTTTCTCAATTCCTGCTAAGCCCTGCTCTGTCCCCATCCCAACGGGTTAGACGGCAGGGTCATGGGAAAGTTTAAAGCTATGGGAAGGCTGGCCATGAGGGCGGGAGCTGAGGAGCGGCCAGCCAGCGGTCAGATGTCCACGATAACTTCAGCCAGAAAGGTGCCATCCGGCAGTTGTTCCACTTTCAGGCCATGATAGGTGATGGCTTTGACTTCGTGCCCCGGAAGATGCCGCTGCGGATCGAAGGGTTCACCCCAAGCCGTGGCTTGGAGTCCCTGAGAGTGCACTTGAACGTCGAAGCGGGAAAAGACCCAATGCTGCTCGTCGAAGGTCAATAGGAGGGTGCGAAGCCAATCGAACAGGAGTAATTCCCGATCTTCGCCTTCGATCCTAAAGGTTTGAGCGGTCTGGGGACGGACGCTGGTTATATCTTCCAGCAAGGTAGCGAATAAGGCCGTTGCCGCCTCGGCAAACAGGGTGTTCAAATCGGCGGCACGGATGCGCAGTCCCAAGTCGGCGGTGTGCTCGAAAAGTTCATACATGCCGGTCTGGAAATCTCCCTTTTGGCCCTCTAGCAGAAAGCGCACGGTTTGGATCCGGCTCTACCAGCGCACGACGGCGGTTCCCCAAGTCAACCCCGCGCCGAAGCCGCTGAGGACAACCAAACTACCCTCCCGGATTCGTCCTTCCGCCAGGGCTTCCTCCAGTGCGATGGGAATGCTCCCCGCCGAAGTGTTGCCGTATTTTTCCAAATTGTTGAACACCTTGCTGCGGGGAATGTGTAAGACATCGATGGCCGCATTGATGATCCGGATGTTGGCCTGATGGGCGATGTACAGGTCAATATCGCTGGTTTGAAGCTGAGCGGCTTTGAGGACATCCTGGATGGTATCGCACAAGATGCTAACCGCCCAGCGGAACACCGCCCGTCCGTCCATGAACATGTAGTGTCGGCCTTCGGCCAAGTCTTGGGGCGTGGGGGGCCGGCGGCTCCCACAGCATTCACGCATGAGGAGCGGCCCGCCATGACCATCCGAACCAAGGCTGTAGGCCAAAAAGCCCTGTTCCGGGGAACCTGGTTCCACGAAAACCGCTCCGGCACCATCTCCGAAGAGCGGATAGGTTTTGATATCATCCGGATTCAGGATGCGGCTGTTGGTATCCCCACCGATAACTAAGGCACGTTCGCTTAGGCCAGCTTTGACGTACGCCGCCGCCGTAATCAGGGCATACATGAAACCGGCACAGGCCGCTTCCACCTCGATGGCGGGACCGACCAGCCCCAGCCGATCCTGCACAATGCAGGCGGTGGAGGGGAAGGACATATCGGGCGTAAATGTGCCCAAGACCAGTAGGTCGCAGTCCTTCGCGCTCAGCCCTGTTTTAGCGAAGAGGTCTTGGGCCGCTTCCACGCATAAATCTGAGGTAGCTTGATGCGGGGCGGCGTGGCGCCGTTCCAGGATGCCCGTGCGCTTGACGATCCAATCCGAATCGAAGCCCAGCCGAGCGTGCAGGTGGTGGTTGTCGATGACCTGATCGGGAACGTATTTGCCAGCACCGACGATTTTGACCCCCATGAGGGTCCGGCAGGGGGGTCGCGGCGAGGTCCGCTCCGGCGCGTGATCCGCACTCGGCATCGGAGCGGGGGACCGCTCTATATTGGTCAGGAGTGGGAATTGTCGCATGCCTCTATCCCGTAAAACTCAGTCCGCCACCGAGCTGCACTCCAAACGCTCGGGTGAGCCATGATAATGGATGGCTTAGCTAATCTGGAGTCAATTGTCCCCCTCCGCTATGTCACTTTTTCCCAATTCCTACGCAGGCCTGTGGCGTGCTTGCCCACGTTATCGTTCGGCCCCACTGTCGAGAAAGCGTAATAAACCAAGCAGGGCGTGGGCAGTCGCATCGAGCCGGATGTTCCCATCCCGCGGGGACAGATGAAACGCCCCGATGAGCATGTGTGCCCGGAAGGCGTTGTCGAAGTGCCGCGTGTTGGCCTCGGTATATTGCAAACCGGCCAAGTAACGAGTGGCATCCACCACGGCAGTAGCATAACGGCCAAAACGATCCCGATCGGGAATCTGGCGAGTCACTTGGCAGGCTGCGGACAATGCCAGAACGAGCAAACCAGTTTCCGGTCCGGACGGGGTCTCCACAAGTCGGCCATCGCGGAATTGCCGGAAGCCACCAGCCCACTGGGGCAAGCGGGGATCCGTCACTGGGATTTGCAGGGTGCAGAGCCAATCGGCGGCTTCGCAGACAGCCGTCGCCGCTTCCGCCTCCTGAGTCTGGATAAACCATTCCGAGGCTGCCAGGATCAGGGATGCCGCCAGGAGCGGATGCGGATTCGCCCGGAAACGGGCACGATAATGACGCAAACCTCGGCGGATCAACTCCTGCTTCTCCGAAGAAGGGCGATACCGATAGCTACTAGCCACAGCCCACAACGCCCAACCGGGATGCTCGTACTCGCCGTGGGGGTACTGCCGCAAGGGGTCGCCGGCAGGATCGTCGATGTAATGAATGGAACCATCCGGTCGGCTCTGGCGGCGGAGAAACAGAGCCAGTCGTTCCGCCTCGTCGAGAAGCCGCCCTTCAACCGACGGCAGAGCGTGGATCGCCAGGATGACGCTTGCGGCAAAACCCACACGATTGCAGACATCAGACGGGGCGCGGGGAATGCGCACTTGGGTATCCTGGGTATCCACTGGGGCAGCGGCGAGTAAGGTCAGAATCGTCTGGCCTGCTCCGATGGCGTACTTCTCCTCGCCACAGAAACGGGCGGCCAAAGCCAAGGCCATCGCGGCGCGCGCTTGCGCCAAATCGTCATCCCCCTCGAGCGGCTCGCGTAATGCGGGATTGAAGCCATAAAGGAACCGGCCGTGCGTCTGATGCCGACGATGGAGCCACTCGGCTCCCCAAAGCATCCCTCGCACTGCCGCTTGGGTGGTAAACGGATAGGCGACCAGCGGTTCGAACCGCTTGAGCGGGATGTCCTGAGAAGAACGGGAAGTCACTCGATTCCCAGAAGTAGCTGAGCCAAGCGATCCTGCGCTGCCTGAGGCGGCTGAAGGGCGAGTCGGAACATCGCCAACAGCAGGAGGTGCTGCCTCTTTCGGAGCCGGTCGAGTCGGAGCAACTTGTCCCTGAGGATGCTGGGGATAGCTCGGATATGCCGCACTCCACCCCAGGATTCCCCCCACGGCCATCCCTGCCGACAGAAACAACCCCGTCCGGCGACGCATGCGACGCTTCCTCCTGCTTCCGTCCTGACCTCAGACAACTCACGGATGCTACGCAAAACCGCCTCAGAACGCAAGGTGAGCCGGACCGGTTCCTTCATCTACGGTTCATGCCCCCTCGGACCGCTCTGACCGCATAACATCGATACCTAGACGTGATGGATCGATTGAAATCTCAGCGGCTAACAAATCGGATCAGATCCGATCGGCCAGAAGACCTGATCGCTTGGTAAACGCAACGGATCGAAAACGAGATCGAAGGAGAGGAATCACACCAAACCCCACAAGCGTCGCAATCCCCATTCTCCTAGCAGGAAAAAGGCGAATAGGAAGAGCCACAACGGCAGGAAGCCTTGGGAGTGGTCCCGGCGCCAGTCGGGGTAGTAGCGAGGTTTGGGGCGCGTCCAAGCGAAGGTGTGTTGTTTGAGTTCGCGCAGGGCTTGCGGCAGGTCTTCCAGGCGCAGCGCCTTGCCGCCATATGCTTGGGAGAGCCGCTTCATGAAATCGTGATCAGCATTGACGCGTAACATTTCCTCGCTGACATCTGGCTGCACGATATAGCGCGCGGCGGCTTGTAAAAGGACGGGGCGTCCTTGCGGGTCCAATACCGGCTGGCCTTGCTCATTCTTCTTCGGACTACTCAGCAGGACGAAATACTCGCCCGGTTGGCGCGGGCGGTGGAGGACTTTCGCCCCCTCCGCATCTCGAAAGATAATCTCCGGGGGAGTCCGTTCCAACTCTTCGGCGTCCGGCTCTTTCTGATCCGACTTCAGCGGCACAATTTTCACTGTCATTTCCGCTTCCGGATCGTCGTCGCCATTAGGTTTTTTGACACCAACGCGCAACGTCTGTTCCGTTCCGACCTTGAGCTGCCGCAGCGCCGGCCGGATGTAGGCCTGTCCTTCCTCCTCTTCCTGATGGGCCAGCCAGAGGACGCATTGTTTCCAGAACCTCTGGTGAATGTCCAACCCTTGGCGGGTTTTGGGCTGCCCAAAGGAGGTCCACAAATAAGTGTCGTAAGCCGCGAAGGCCAGCACACGCCCGCGGTTAGCATCCCCAATCTGATGCCCGACGAGCAAGGGATCGCGATTCTCCGGCATGGGCCGCCCCGCTTCCACAGGATCGACTTGCGGAGCCGCCCAAGCATAGATTGTCCCGGTCGGCTTGCGGATCAGGCGATTGTATCCCGTAATTTTAGCACGGGAACGGCGGCTGTTGAGGGCATTCCAGAGGGCCGCGGATTCTGCACGGTCTTTTGCTAAGCGGCACATCTTGTCCAGCCCCGCTTCCGTCGGCACTATCTGGTACAGCTCCAGGGGGCGTTGCGTAGCGGGGTCCACGGCTTCGACGATCTTCCCAGGCAGGGGTGTCACGGGCAGCAGGTCTTCGGGCAAGTCATAGTAAGCGTGTTCTCCGCCGAGGAACATGACTCCCAGGCCGCGCCGAAGTACACGCTCGCGGAGTTTATCCCAAAAGGCCGCATCGACTTGAAGCAACTCGCTGCCCCGGACGTTGCCAATGATCACCACATCGTAGGCCTGAGCCTCGAAGTCGAGAAATTGGCGTTCCTGAAGCGTGGGAGGTAGGTCCTGGGTTTGCCGCAACACCAGGTTGATGTCAAAGCGTTTGTCGCTACGCAAGGCGTCCAGAAGTAAGGTATTTTCCCAGCGGAGGCGATCGATCACCAGTACGCGGATGCCGTCCTTGGTCACAGTCAGGTAGGTTTCCGAGGCGTTGTTGTGCGGGCTGCTTTCACCGCTTAAGGGCACAATTTGGCCGTCCCGTTCCTGGCCGACGACGAGGCGGACTTTGACCTCTCCCGGTTGATCGGGAGCCTTGAAGGTCAGGCGGATACGGTTGTCTTTCTCCTGAGATAATAGGAATTCGTCGGTGGCGACGCTCTTCTCTGCGACAAATACACGAGCGACAACCCGACTTCCGACATAACCATAAGCCTGAACGGAGGCGGTGACGGTCACTTCGGTCTTGATAGGGGCCGGTGCGGGATCGCATTGCACGGCGGTTACCACCAGATCACGAGTATCGGAGCGGGTGTTTTCGTCCCCGACCGTAAAGGTGGTCAACGGGACTCCGCGCCGCGCCCAGCGAGCCGCTTCTGCCACCGCAGAGTAACGCTGGCCATTGTCAGCGCCATCCCCAATCAACCAGTGCCCCCGCAGAAACCGCTCCGCCTGCCAGCGCTCGAAGCTGCGGTGCAGGTACGTCCCATAGTCGGAGCGCTTGCCATCCGCCACCGCCGACGGTGTGTACAGGCTGGTGGAGGGATCGAAGTCCGGTGAACCTATCGCGTAAAACACCACCTGTACCTGCTGCTCTTGGCTGAGTTCCTCTAAAAGCGGCTGGCACTTCTCCAGCATGCGGCGTACCGCTTCGATCCGCGATTGACTGTTCACCTCGTCCTGGACCGTCATACTTTCCGAAAGATCAATCCCCACCAACAGGACCGAGGGATAGCGTGGCTCCTGCTGCACACCAACGGCGGGGCGGACCGCCGTCATCAAAGCCACCGTCAAAGCGAAAAGGCGCAGGATGATCAGCACGGCCAACCGGCGCCGGCTGAGCTGTGGATGACTCCCATACGCCCAGAGAGTGATGCCGATGAGCACGAGAGCCAGAACCGCCCACGCTAGCAGGCCGTAGAACGGAATCGACCAGGGGTAAGCGGGTCGCAGGGTAACGAACCAGTCAGCCACTTGCATGGTTTTACCTCAAAGGTTCCGGCGATGGCGATGGCCGTTCGGCCTGCGGTTCCCTCCCAGAGAAGCGTTCCCTCCCCATCCTAGGGGAGCGGCGGTAGACGACCGCCGTCTCCCTCCGGCACCCTCGGATGGACCCATAGCACATCCGTAGCGGGAACCCAGCCCCGTGTCCCATCAGGGAGCTGCAAATGGATCCAGCCTCCGCGCTGACCGGCCCAGCGCCCCTCGACTCCGGCAGGCAACACTGACGGCACAGAGGGCGGATACTCGATCGCATTCCCCATACGCAACAGGCTCGGTCGGGCAAGGATCAGAAGTGGATGGCGGCAGTCCTCACTCTGCCACTGCCACTGTTCCCATTCCCAGACCGTTGCCAGCAGAACCGCACCGCCCAATAATCCCCCGGCCACAACGCCCCAATATCCCCGGCGGATCATCCGGAACCGTGCCAGAGCCAGCCAGCCTCCCCACCACAATCCTGTCACTAAACCCCATATTTCCCAGGGGGAACACCATCGACGGAGCCGCCCCAGGGAAACCGGCTGGCATGCCGATCGCAGCTTCGGATCGCACGCCTTAGCCACTTCCTCCCGCAAGGCAGCCCACTCCCGCTGCAAATAGCGATCCCACGGCGCCAGGGCTAATCCCTGGTGGATCGCCACAAGGGCGTGAGGGAGGTTCCCCGCCAGGTAATACGCCCGCGCTCGATTCCGGGCCAGTTCAGGTGTCTGTTCCCCTTCCCACCACAATTTTTCCCAGCAAGCGGCAGCTTGAGCAAACTGCTGGCGGGCTTTCGCTGCATCGTCACGAGCCGCCACACCGGCTTGGAAGGCTGAGACACCTGTCAACCACCATTCTATTCCTTCCATGTGAGCATATTCGCGATCCGTACTGTTCTCTTCTCTCCCCCAAACCGCCGCTGAACTTAAGAAGAGAATCATCCAGGCAAGCAAGCCTAGCCTCAACAAAGGCTGTTTCACTGCACCCAACCAGAATAGCTCTGCCTCTCGGTCCAAATCCCTGCCGGAGGGGGAATGTTGCCTCGTTTTGTGCGAAGTGATTATGAGTCGCATGGGGAGGTTTTCCACTCAAAGCTCTTCAAGCCGCAGTAGAAGCTCGATAGCCGCCTGAATCTCCGGTTCGATCTGAGACGGCGTGGGCTGGGGGGCAAACCGGCGTCTTTCCCATTCTTGGAGGAGGTGTTCGAGGCGGCTCAGCAGAGAGCCAGGGATATTCTGATCGCGCAGGACTGCCATTAACTCGGCGGGTGTAGCCCATCCCGGCGGGAGATTCCAGCGTTTTTGGATGTAATACACCACGGCGGTATGCAAGGCTTGCCACGGTTGGGAGGATTTCCGTATCCGCTCAAGCTGCCGGACCACGTTGCGGGCCAAGCGGGAACGTTGGAGTCGAGCCAAGCGTTGGGCATCCGGGAACCACCACCGCCATAGACGATACCAGCTCCAAGCAGCTAACGGCCCTAGCACCAAGGACGCGAGCCACAAGCCCGCAAACGGCTTTTTTCCTACGGATGGCGGGACATATCGATCGCCATCGACCAGTTGGAACCAGAACTCCTCTGCCTGAAGCGGCAAGGCTGATGGTCCCTCTGAGCTTGGGGCGGGAAGAACCCGCAGCGTCACCGCCGGAGCCGTGGTCAGAGGATATTGTCGTCCTTCCGGAGCGGAGGGATTGAAGTAATGGAACAACAAGGGAGGGACTTCAGTGACACCGCGATGCCGTGGCCGCAGGCGGTAGGGGAAACGCACTTGTCCACTGGTAAGATCGACCTCCGGGGGAGGCTGTGGCTCGATCCACTCAAACTGTCGGGCAAACACCTCCAGCTTGCGCAAGTCCGGGCGCTGCACCTGCTGAGGATTCCGGACGCGTTCCACCACGAGGGTGGCTAGCAGGACCTCCCCTTCCTTGACACTATCGCGTTCCAATTCCCAGTGGACCCGCACTCCCGCCCCCCAAGCGCCGTAGTAATGCTCGGTCGGCTGACCCAGAGGATTGCTCGACGCCTCTTGGGCATAAGCTTCTCCCCTTACCGGCTCTGGCCCGTGACCTACGACTGGCCAGAGACTCAGGAACAACAGGGAAAACAGGGGGGAAATCTGACGCAAGCCCTTGGACTGCGAAGCGTAGCACCGGGCGGATGCTAAACTTGCGGAAAGGCAAGAGAGCCGGCCCGCAGAGTAGGAGCCATCAAGGCACGTTGGGATCATGGAAGATTCCGACCTTGGACAAGTATAGTACAGGCAAGCGGAAGCCTCACCAATCGCGCAGGTCCAGGCGCTCTGGCCCATAAAGGGTGCGAAGCAACTGCTGCCGATCCCGTTTCAGGCGTTCCGCGGTTTGCCGGAGATAAACCAGAGTATCTTCAGGTGTCAGGGGCTGGACAGTGCTGGTATCTCGGAGTGGTTCCAGATTGCCCGCTCCCGCTAGAGGGATGGTAGCTTGGGAAGGTGGAGACTCCGCCGGCGGGGACCCGAGGCGAGGAAGCGGGGGCAGTCCCGGCGCGGTCGGGGATGGCTGGCTGGCCCTATCTCCAGAGGCAGAAGCTCCTGCGCTCCTGTCCGGCGGCGGGCTGAGATGCGGTGCAGGAAGTTCCTCCTCGCTGGACGGTGGCAAATGCTTCTGACGTTGAAGGTCGTCCCGTCGCCTCACTTCATCCCAAAGCTGCTTTGCCAGTTCCAGGTGATAGCGGGCATCGGCAGTCCGAACTGCATCGAGTCCGCCGCTATCCAGCGCCCGCTGAAAACAGACAATTGCCAGGCGGTAGGTTGAGGCATCACCTCCTCGTTGCAAGAGGCATACGCCCCGATTGTACCAGGCCCGGCCCAACCGCTCCCGCGGGCACTCCGGGTCCGCTAACACGCGCTCAAACCACAATTCCGCTTCCCGATAGCGCTTCCGATGATATTCCACCAATCCCCAGTGAAAGGCGACTTGACCAGGGTCAGCGGTCTGCCAGAAGGCCTCTCGCAAAGCCTGCTCCGCAGCAGAGGGGTCCCCGGCCTCTTCCGCCTGATAGGCTTTCTCCACCCACTCCCGGACTTGCCGTGCCGAGTCATCGATGGACTCACCCGCCCGCCACCTTCCCCAGAGGACAGTCATCGCCCCTTGAGCCGCAAGGGCTACCAAAGCTGTCACCATCAACAAACTCGCCCCGATCCGCAAAACCAGAGGGCGGACAATTCCCAGGGCTGTCGCGACCTCTACCGAGGCCATCCCTCGCATGGCGAATCTCCCACTGGGGCAGTTACTTCATTCTAAGCCTTACCCCAGATGGCGAAAACGAACCGTTACAGTTCCAGGAATCCATCTTCCTGCCGGTGATCCACCTTTTCCTCATCTATCCTGTGAACACCCAGGAGCGAGAACGCAGGAACCCCTAGTTCGAGTCGCTCGAGGCATTCCGCTTCCTTGTCCTTGGTTCCGTTTTCTCTCCTTAGCGTGAGCGAAGCCAGAAGAGGCAACAGAGGAGCAAAGCCGCCAGGACAAATCCGCGATAGCGCTCTTGCAGAACCGGCAGGTTTTCATCGGCGGCAAGCCGGGAAGGAAGCGGCTCCAAATACTGGCGAAAGAAATCCCCTACCTGAGGAATCTGTCGCTGGGCCGGCAGGTAGTAACCGCCGGTCTCCTCGGCGATCGTTCGCAACACTGACTCATTCAGTCGGGTTTGCACAAAGTCTTCACCGAGTACCAGCGTGGCAGGCGAGTTGGGATCGCCCAGTCCCACTGTGTGTACGGGAACGCCGGCGGTGCGGGCGGCGGCAATGCCCTCTCGCCACTCCTCATCTTCACCGGGATCATCTCCGTCGGAGAGCAATAGGATGTCCTGATAGCCTGGATAGCGCCGATCGTGAGCTTGCACGGCGGCGGCTAATGCTCGGCCAATACGCGTGCCGGAAACCATGTCGCTGGGACCAGGACGCACTTCCACCGGCGGATACTCCCCATCCACTTCGAGCAATAAGGTGCGCAGGAACTCGTAGTCGGTGGTCAACGGCGCCAGAAGAACGGGCCGGGCAGCAAAGAGAACAATACCGAGGCGATGACCGCCCCGGTGCTCAACCGTTTCCAGCAGATCAAGGGCTGCTCGGCGAGCCGATTGCCAGCGCGTGCGATGCTGCGGGTCGGCCATATCTTCCGCTTGCATACTGCGGCTAAGGTCGAGCACGAGGATGAGGTCCCGCCCCACAGCCACGGCACTCTCTTCACTGCGCCCCCAGCGCGGTCCCGCCAGCGCTAGGAGGAGCAAGCCCCAGAGCACGGCTTCCGCCGCCAGCCACCTGCGCCAGCGATTCCGGGCCTGGACTGCCAGAGGCGTCAGCGTGACCTGCCCCAGCCGCTGCTGCCTGCGACTCTGTTCTCTCCACCGCCAGACGAAAAGGAGTGGAAGACCTAGCAAGAGCCACACTACTTCGGGTCTGGCCCAACGCACCGCTCCGATCGCTTCGCTCCATTCGGGGATCATTCCCGCCTCACGACTTTTTCAATTTCATCTCCCCTCGGTATACTCCGACGGATGAATCCCTAGACAGCCACAGACACCTGTGTGAATTGGACACCTGATCACTCCCTCTCAAGGTAGGGTCCGCCACCAGGTCGTTTCGAGCCAGCGCAGGAGCAATAGTCCCACGAGGGCAGTGGCGATAGCGTGGGGATAGTACTCGAAATATCGGCGATACAGGTAAGTAGTGGCCGGCGCTCGCTCGAGGCGGTCGAGTTGGCGGAAGGCTTCCCGCAGAGCCGTCCCGTCGCTGGCCGGCAGGTATTGCCCGCCGGTCATCGCAGCGATGTCCTGCAATGTTTGTCGGCCAATCTGCCGGTTGCGTTGCATTTCGGGGGGGCTATCCGCGGGCAGCTCTCCTGCGGGGTCGAGGGCATACACAGGGATGCCGAGGTTCGCCGCCAATTGGGCTGCTTGCCGGGGACGCAAATTGTCCTCGGTGATGTGGGTATGCTCGCCGTCGCTGAGCAGAATCAGCACCTTCCTCAGATGGGGTGCCGCTTGCAGTCGGATCAGTCCCTCAGCCAGTGCATCCCCGACGTTGGTCCCGGCATCGATTCCCGCCTTCGGTTCCAGACGTTCCACTTGCTGCCGCAGGACAGAGGCGTGATTGAATGTCAGCGGGCAGACAGTACGCGGCACAGCGGCGAAAGTTACCAGTCCGATCGCATCCGAAGGACGGCCGGGAAACTCCTCTCCCTCCGGCGTCGTTCCCCCGAAAACGAAGAGCAGGAAGGCCCGCCGGGCGGCCTCCAGGCGGCTGATCTCCGGCGCATCGCCCCACCAACGCACAGGTTCATTCATACTGCCGCTGATGTCCAACACCATCATGATGGCAATGCCTTCTGCAGGCAGCCGAGTCCGCTCGTCAGGAATGCGCGGCCCCGCACAGGCGAACACCAGAAGACTTCCCACAACGAGTCGGCCCAATAACCCCCCCCACCGGGAGAACCGGGCGCGTCGGCCAGACAACCCTCCGAACAGCCGCACGTCACTGTAACACACCGCGGCACGACGCCGACGGAACCACCACCACGCCGCCACGACTACGACGGGAAGCAACCACCACGCTTGCGGATAAGCAAACTGCATACCCACCGCCCGGCACAAGTCGTCCTACAATCCATGTCAGCGCTATCCTACGAGGAATTGTACACTAACTCTACGCCCGCTCGCCGCCGAGGAAGGGAACCTCCATGCCGAAGAAGTAGCGAGGACCACCCTATGACCCAGCCCGAACCTGCTCCGCGCCCGACCAGCTTTTCCCTCAACCTGGCGGATGACACCTTGTCGGTACCATTGCACCTCGACCCGGTTTGTGGCATGCGCGTCAATCCGAACCAGGCGGCTGCCCAAGTGCAATACCACCAGCAAACCTTTTACTTTTGCTCCAAACACTGCGCCCAAAAGTTCCAAGCGCAACCGGAACGCTATCTCCAAGCACCCGCGGCGGAAAGCTGCTGTGCCCTAGGAGCCGCCCCCTCAACAGTCCTGCCCGGCGCCCCTTACACCTGCCCGATGCATCCTGAGATCGTGCAGGACCACCCCGGCACCTGCCCTCTCTGCGGTATGGCTTTGGAAGCGACGCTGCCGGCAACCGATACCCTGCATGAGGAAGCGGAAACCCGACACCTCCGGTTCCTGACCCTTTGGGCCAGCGTGCTCTCCTTGCCTGTCCTGCTCTTGGCGATGGGACCGATGCTCATCGGCTATCACGGCCCCGACGGCTTCCATCTAATCAGCGCCATCGTGCAAGGGATTTTGAGCACGGCGGTGGTATTTGGGTGCGGCCGGCTCATTTTTACCCGCGCTTGGGAAGCAGCCAGGCATCGCACGACCAACATGTTCACCCTCATCGCCATCGGAGTCCTGGCCGCCTGGGCTTACAGCACCCTCGCATTGCTTTTTCCGCAAATGTTCCCCGTGACCTTACGGAGTGAACAGGGAGAATTGCCCCTCTACTTTGAAGCGGCGGCGGTGATCGTTACTCTGGTGCTGCTTGGCCAATGGCTGGAAGCCCGCGGCCGGCACAAAACGGGGGAAGCCTTGCGCAGTCTACTCCGGCTCTCCCCGGAAACCGCTCTCCGCATCGAGGTGGATGGAGCGGAACGCGAAGTGCCCGTAGCTCTCATTCAGGTCGGTGATCGCTTGCGCATCCGGCCGGGGGATCGCATTCCCGTCGATGGCTTGGTGCGCGAAGGTCACAGTGCGGTCGATGAATCCCTGCTGACCGGAGAAGCCATGCCTGTGGAGAAAAAGCCTGGTGATCCGGTCATCGGCGGGACGCTCAACACGGAGGGCGTACTCATCATGGAGGCGACGCGGGTCGGCTCTGACACCATGCTCGCCCGCATCATTCAACTGGTCGCCCAGGCGCAGCGCAGTCGCGCTCCGGTCCAGCAACTGGCCGATCGCGTCGCGGCTCATTTCGTCCCGGCTGTTCTCCTCATCGCCCTGCTGACAGGCATCGCGTGGTGGGCTTTTGGTCCGCCCCCCGCTTTCAATGCAGCCTTGCTTCACGCCGTTGCCGTGCTGATTATTGCCTGTCCCTGTGCATTGGGACTCGCTACTCCCTTAGCAGTCACGGTCGGGGTGGGTCGAGCAGCCACGTTGGGCATCCTGATTCGTTCCGCACAGGCCCTGGAACAATTGGCTCAGGTGGACATTCTGGTACTCGACAAAACAGGGACCCTTACGGAAGGGCGCCCCCGCCTAACCGATGTGGTGGTGAACCCGCCGCATACTCCCGCCGAGGTCCTCCGCTGGGCGGCAGCCCTGGAAAACAACAGCACGCACCCCTTGGCGCGGACCATCACGGAGGCGGCACGCGAACGTGGACTTTCCTGGCCTCTGGTCGAGGAGTTCATGTCTGCTCCAGGGCGCGGCTTGCGCGGGCAAGTCGAAGGGAAAACGGTAGTTCTGGGCACGGCGCGGTGGGTTCAGGAACATGCTTCCCTTTCCTCCTCTTGGCTGGAACAAGCGGAGAGCCTCCGTCAGCAGGGAGCCACAGTTATGTTCTGTGCTGTGGAAGGGGAATGCGTAGCGCTCTTGGCAGCGCGCGATCCTGTACGTTCGGATGCGGCCCAAGTCGTGCAACAGCTTCGTGCGGAGGGACTGCACCTGGTGATGGCCACAGGAGATGAAGCACGTACAGCTCAAGCAGTAGCTCAAGCCGTCCAGATCGTGGAGGTCCATGCCGGCGTGCTGCCGGAGGATAAGGTCGCGCTCATCCGCCGCTACCAGCAGCAGGGACATAAGGTGGCTATGGCCGGCGACGGCATCAATGATGCACCCGCCCTCAGCGCCGCCGATGTGGGAATCGCTTTAGGACACGGGGCCGATGTCGCCCTGGAAGCGGCCCCCGTCGTGCTCGTCAAAGGCGACCTCCCCGGCCTCCTCCGCGCCCGCCGACTCAGTTGCGCCACCGTCCGGATTATCCGCCAAAATCTGGTCTTCGCCTTCGCTTACAACATCCTTGGCATTCCTCTAGCGGCGGGTCTGTTCGTTCCCGTGCTAGGAATTTCGCTCCATCCGATGTTCGCCGCCTTGGCCATGAGCCTGAGTTCCGTCTCAGTGGTCGCCAACGCCCTGCGGTTGCGCTATGCCCCGTGATCGCGCCGGCTTGTGGAAGCAGCCATTCTCCAGACCAGCGGATGCGTAACATGGTCGGACGCCTTCGGCATTCCTCCTGTTCGCTCAACCCCCAAGCGCTTTCTCGCACCGGTATCGAGCGTATCAAGGCTCGCTCTCGTACCTCCGCTCCATACAATAGCCTCGCCTGTTTTCGGCCCAGCTTCCTGCCTCTCTGGAGGATCGCTCATGGCTCTGACCGAATCGACCATGGCCCCCCTCGGAATGCCTGCCCCGGATTTCCGACTCCCGGATACCGACGGCAAAATGATCTCGTTATCGGACTTCGCCCAGGCCCCCGCTCTCCTCGTGGCTTTCATTTGCAACCATTGCCCGTACGTCAAGCACATCCAAAAAGCCTTCGCCGAACTGGCCAAGGAGTATCAAGCCAAAGGCGTAGCTATCGTGGCCATCAACAGCAACGATCCTGTGGCTTACCCTGAGGACTCCCCGGCGAAAATGAAAGAGGAGAAAGAGCGGCTTGGCTATACCTTCCCTTACCTCTTCGACGAAACCCAAGAGGTGGCGCGCGCCTATCGGGCCGCCTGTACACCGGACTTTTTTGTTTTCGACAAAGAGCGCAAGCTGGTCTATCGCGGCCAGATGGATGATAGCCGTCCGGGAAACGGCAAGCCGAACGATGGCCGGGACCTGCGGGCCGCTCTGGATGCTGTACTCGCGGGCCATAAACCTTCAGTGGATCAGAAACCGAGCATCGGTTGCAACATCAAATGGCGGAATCGATGAATGATATAGAGGAGTCGGCGTGGTGGCAGCCGCTTCCTAACCTCACGTGACTTGTTGGCCGCTTGGATCAAGACACCATAATTGACTTGTGACCACAATCTTACTGTGTTAGGCTGCTAAGATAAGAGTTAGAGCCGCCACGAGGATTTTCCTGGCCCCTGTTATGCTCTCACGGACCCAGAACGATTAACCACCCCCTGCTGCCTTGGAGAAACAATCATGTTCCGATCCCTGCTTGCGAGTCTGCTGTTTTTCAACCTCGCTTGGGCTTCGACCCAGGAGAAGCCGGTTCGCCTTGGCCTCAACCTAGAAACGTCCAGCCCACAAGATCCGCCCCAGAAGGAGGGCACTTACTCCCTCAAGTGGAAATTCCGCACAGGTGAGACCTTTTATGCCGTTCAGGAAACCAAGATGCAGCAATCGATGTCCTTCATGGGTCAAGACATCGACATGAAAATCAAAGCTGAAACGGTCATCCGTTACCGGATTAAGGAGGCCAAAAAGGATGCCACCGTGGTGGAGATGACATTCCTGCGGCAAAAGATGGAAATGGACGGCCCGGTGGCATTTCCGGGTATGGATGTCGGCGAAAAGCTGAAAAACATCACCTTCACCTTCACCGTGGATGACAAGTGGAACGTCGTGAAATTCGAGGGTTATGACAAATTCCTCCAGGCGCTTGCCGGAGAAGACCCCATGATCGCCACCCTTCTTCGCTCGGTCCTCTCTGAATCAGTCATTCGTCGATCCTTTGGAGAAACGTTCTCACTTGCCCCGGACAAGCCTTTGGCAGTTGGGGAAAGCTGGCAGCGCAAAGACAAAATGCCTCTCGGACCCCTCGGAAACGTGGAGGTCAACACCCGCTACAAATTGGAAGATGTTCGTGGCTCTCTCGCCCGGCTGTCCATCGGGGGAGAGATGAAATGGACGAGCGGCGATGATGGTATGGCCCCGAAACTCCCCTTCAAAATCTCCGACGCCGACATCAAGACCGATAAGTTCGACGGCACCGCCACGTTCGATCTCAACAAGGGACGCCTCGAAAGCGCCCAACTGAACATGAGCCTCAAAGGGAGCCTGACCGTTGCCGTTGCGGATCAAAAACTGACTATGGACTTGAAACAGCAAACACAAACGGTGACGAAGATCGTGGATAAGAATCCTGTGACTGATTAGGGAACTCCAGGCATGGAGACTTAAGCCTGCACGCTTGTCCTCGTCCGCTCTATCTCTCGCCATACCCTTGGATCACCGCTAGGGTCGGTAACCGAGCCGTTACCGGCCCTCGCACTTATTTTTTTGCCAAGCCCAAGGTATACAGCACACCGCCCACGATATAAAGCACACCCTTTCAGCCCGTTCGTCATGGTGTGATACCCGGCCCTTAGGCCCTTGGCTCAGACGAGCCAATCGGCGCCTATTTGGTCCTTCATTCTGGCTTTCAACCTCATCAAAACCCTGGATAGGAGGCGGACCCCATAGGAGCCGCTTAGGCAGCCGCGAAAGAGACCGGTGCTATTGCCTCAATCTCGCGGCCAAAGCCTTTGGCGCTGCGCTTCCCGATTGCGGCGGAAGATACCTGGAGTCACATTCGGCGGAGGTGCCACGGTCGGCGTGGAGAGTCCGAAAGCCCTCTTGATCTTATCCAGGAATCGGTCAAAAAACGTCTGATCGCCGTACCCCTGCACAGGGGTGACGAGGTGTTTGGGGTCCAAGCCAGCGGAGACGAGGGGATCGATGGGCCGCCGAGGATCATAGGGTACTATCAGAGAGTTGGCTGGCAATCCTACAGGGGCACCCACGCGCGGTAAGGTTTGGGGTTGAGGCAAGGGTGGTGAAAACTGATAACTGGTGGCAATCACTTGTCCTGGCAAACCCGCGGTCGGTATCCCCACGCCCGGCGAGGGGGGCAGAGGAGTCGCCGGGGAAATCAGTGGACCAGTGCCCGAAGGGATGGGTGGGACGCCGCTGGTCTGCCCCCAAGCGCTCATAGTCGCTCCCATTATGCCCGCCACTGCCCAAAGCCATCGCCGCACCATTCGGAATCCCCCTCAAAATCCTCGGAACGCCCGGACATGAACCGCCCTCCTCCGCTGTCAGCTTCTTCCTTTCACTCTGAGAATCAGGGCGAAAGCTTCCCTCGCCTTCGGGTGCTGTTCGGCTCTTGGACCGGGTACTGTCCAGGTCTTAGATACACATTTCCCCACGAGAAGCGGCTATGCCAAGACAGCCAGTAACTGTCAAGAGCAATTGTCAGTCATGCTTTGACATGAGGTCTCAGCGGGCCAAAGAGCCGGGGGAATCCTTGTAAGGTTTAAACGGCGAAGCGTCGAGAGTCAGGAACTGTCCGCCGCCCAGAGAGGTCCAAGCATAGAGCGCGGCACCCCCATCGGCGGCAGCGCCCAGTTTCAGGACGCGTTCTGTTCCATCGGTGAACTTGAGGGTGATAATGAGATATTCCTTGTCATTCTCCAAGCCATATTCCGGCTTGCTGGTTCCATCCAGGAAGGCTTTGACCTTCGTTTTGCTAAGCAGATCTAGGAAGGCCTGCAACTTCGACGGATCGAGCATGTATCCGGCGGGGGTGGGCGGTGTTTGCGCGGCCCAAGCACCGTCTTTGTTTTTTGTGAAG
Source organism: Thermogemmata fonticola (assembly GCF_013694095.1). Lineage (NCBI taxonomy): Bacteria > Pseudomonadati > Planctomycetota > Planctomycetia > Gemmatales > Gemmataceae > Thermogemmata > Thermogemmata fonticola. The sequence goes on from NZ_JACEFB010000001.1 coordinate 316,642, forward strand.
TGCAATTCGGTAAGGAAACCGGCCTTGCCCCAGCCTTTGAGTTGGACGCTCACCACCTGAGTCGCATCAAACTGCAAGAGGGATTTGTCCCGCAGGTCCGAGGTCAGGAAGCGATCCATCACTAGTTTGGGGAGGGTGAAAACGATGGCCTTCCCCGCCTGGCGAGCAAAGACATAACCGGGATCGGCCGTGGCTTTACCGAATTCGTAGGTGCGCTCCTTATCCTCGCCGCTCTGAAGATGCACGACCACCTTCAACTGCGGATTCGGTGCCAAGCCATATTCCTTAAGTTGCTCTTCCGTTGGCGTCTCGTTGATGTAGCGGGAGACGGATTGGGTAGTGCCGAGCAAGCGGAGCATCTCTTCGACTGTCTCGGAGTCTGCAGATTGCCCCTTGCGATTATCCGGAGCAGCAAATGTCCAGCGATACTTATTGGTTCCGCTGTCGGGCTTTTCGGAGCGGGTCAGTTCATATTGCACGCTGCCGCTGACAGTGAGTTTGACGACGGCGTCTGACCCGAAGGTCTTCAAATTGGGGTCGAGCAGGTCGAGTCGGGTTTTCTGGAGGGTGGCCACCAGGTCCACGAGTGTGTCGCCGGCGGCAGCCAGCTTGACCTTTTCGGGAAGGAGGTAATCCGCACTGCTGCCATCCGGTAGGATGCGGCGGACATAGACGGCATCCCCTTCCTTTTTGCCGATTTTGAGAATAATCGGTTTGGCATTGTCTTTGAGTTTGGGTTCGGCCTTAGCATCCGAGGTGGAGGTAAAAGCATCGGCCCAAACTTTGATTTCCAACTGCAAAGCCGGCCCTGCAAAATGAGCGTCATTGGGCGAAGGGAAGGAGCGAATAATGCGCCGCTCGCCCAGCAGATCAAGCATGCGTTGCACCGCGGTGGTGTTGACCGCTTGGGGTTCCATCGGCGTCGGCGGCCCGAATAATTTCCATTCCGGCGGCGTTCCTACCCGGCGCAGTATCACGCCTGTGGACAAATCCAACCCATCGATCCGGGCACGATCCACAGTAAGCAGATTGCGATCGCGCAAGGGGTCAGGGTTCTGAATCAACGGAATCAGACCCTTCAGGTTGGCACCACCCACTCGGATGATGCCGGGTTGACCTTCGACGCGAACCCAGCGCTTCTCATCACCTGTAGGCAGGGGGACCTCTTTCTTATCCCCCTTTGGCTCTGGAGTATCGGGCTTGCCGATAAACACAGTTGCCGTTTCCTTGTCCTTGGTCGTGAGTCGCACCTGGATCAGCTCCGGATCATCGTTTTGCAGGCCATACTGTTTGAGTTGCTCGGCGGTGGGCAGCTCGACGAAATCACTTTTGGAGCTGGCACGCAAACTGGTTAAGGCGTTGAGCAGCGGGCGGACGCCGGTGAAAGTCCCTGGTGCGCTCTGCGGATCGCCCTGCACATCGGCCATTCCCCAGTCCTTGGGAAGCTGGAACTGCCAGCCCCCGCTTGTCTTTTCGAGGACAAACGACTTCTGTTGATTGACTAAGGACAATTCGAGTTTCTGGCTTTCCTCTTCGGCGCGGAATGATTCGACCGGGAAGATGTTCTTGTTGCGGAAATCCCCCTCGCTTTTCGCCAAGTCTGCCGCTTTTCCGCTCTTCTGAGTGTTGGATAGCAGAGGATCAATTACGCTCCGATTGATTGCCAAAGGGTGCTTCTTGTCCGGAATCATCACGAAAGCAACGGCACGTCCCCCGCTTGTGACATCTCCAATGTCGATGCGGGCTGAGGTATCGCCGCTGCGCAAAGTGACGGTCAGTCCTGCGGGCTGCAACCCATGCAAGGCGGGATTGCTGGTCAGTTCCGGGTGCTGAATGGGTTTAGCTCGGAGCAACTCGCGGACAATATCGTTGACCGCCAGGGCATCCGCGGCGGCTTTCAGAGGAACCTTTTGACCCGAAGCATCTCTGGCTTCCCATTCCATGATCCAACGTTGAGGTCCCGTCCGCCGAAAAATGATCGGACTTTGATTTTCCCGTTCGATTTCCACCGTATCGATGTCTTCCGGTTTTACCCCGGCCAATTGGGGAAACAAACTTCCCTCAGACGATGGGGAGTCTTCTGGAGAGAAGAAGGTCAGAAGCAACAAAGTGGCGACGAGCACCAATCCCACGATGCCAAGCGCGGCGGTCAGTCGGAAGTTCATGATCGCACCCACTCCTCAGTCCATGATTCCGGATGGGTAAGGTGGCGCAGGGAGGCTCAGGCTCTGCTGACCAGGCAAGCAGCCAAGGGGACGGGCACCTCTTACTTTTCCCATGTGGCAATCTGTTTCTGTCCCCATTCAGCGCTTGCCCTGACCGTTTTTTCACCGGCGCCGGACCACCCACACTCCCGCCCCCATTCCCATGACGGTCAGTAACCCCAAGCCCAAAGGCAGCCAGAGCAGCCGGCTGAAATTGAGGCTGTTCGGAGGCGGGATGCGATATTCCGTGTATTTCTTGGCTTCGATATTCACAGCGGCCAAAGAGGTTTGCCGTTCCCGAAGCCAATCCACGCTCACCCCCAACAGATCGAAGGTCACCGGATTGGAGGTGCGCTGTTGTTGAGCTATCCGATCGCTAAACACCAGACTGCTGCCGAAGGCGACTAAGCGCGGCGTAGTCCCCTCGCTCACCGTCACCGCCACGGAACGAGGAGACCGGCTCAGGCGTACCTGTTCCTGCACCCGTTCATTGCCCAAGATTTCCTCAAACCGGGCGACCAAGTCTGCGGGCCGCGTGGTTTCCAGCCAAGTGATCCCTACGGTCAAGAGCAAGTCACTTGCTTGAAACGACGGATGGGTGTTCTGAGGGGATATTTCCCGCGGATAGAGGAATTGCAAGCGGGTCGTAATCCGGGCTATCGTTTGGAGGATTGGATTCTTGACCGCCGAGGCGCTGAAGACCACGAGAGGCGCCCGATAGTCCACACCGGCACCGGTCGGCAATGTGTACAGATACTCCATACCCACGCGGACGTTGTACTCTGCGAGCAAGTCTTCAATACCCGTTCGCAAAACTTGGCCGTCGGGTCCGGGCGTTGCCCCGGAGAAGTAAATTAGTTTCCCCTTCTTCTCCTTGCGATTCATGTAATCCCTGAGAGCTTTCAGAGCTTCAGGAGAGAAGGGGTTTTGTGGATCGGCAATCACAACCACCGTGGCGTCATCCGGTATCTTCGGATTGGGCTGGTTCAGATGCACCGTCCGCACATCGAGATAATTCTTTTCCAAATACTGGCGGAGACGGCTAACCGATCGTTCCGGCGGGGCTTCAGGGTTGTTGGTGGCATCCATTTCACCGTGGCCTTGTGTGAAATAGACGACCGGCTTGTTCTGACTATCCGCAAGGAAGGCGATCTCCTGGTAGAGTTTCTTTTCCCCTTCAAAATTGCGGCGGCTGAAGTCGAACATGTCAGTGTCGGACACCACGGCGTGGCGTTTTTCGTCGGCGGATGAGGTCAGCAAAATGGCAACCTGCGTGGTGCGCTGATCCATGACCATCTCGAATTGCGGGTACTTTTCTCGCAGGGAGGCCAATTCGGTGCGGTCGGCGGATTGACTCAAAAAGCGGACCACAAAGCGGCCGCCGCTTGCATCTTGCATCGCTAAGAGCAACTGGCGGATGTCGTTGATGTCCCGATCGGGAACATTGGGAATCACCGCGTAGGCGCGGACAGGCGGATCGAGATTTTGCAGCAATTGCCGCGTGGGTTCGGACAGGGTGTAAAAGCCGGTCGCTGTGGTATCGAGTTGATTGGGAATCTCACGAGCAATGACGACGTTCACCACGATCAGGACCACGAGCAGCAGCAGAGTGGTTAGGCCGAAATTCGAGCCGTAAACCAGGCGGCGGATCAGGGCGTCGTGCCTCTCTTCTCTCCGAGCCGGAATCACCGACAGGAAGACCACCAGCACACCGCAGAGAATCATGAGCAGGGGCAAAAGCACCCAACGTGCCTCGCGGAAGTTCCGCTGATCCAGCCAGCGCGTCAAACTTTCGCTCCAGACGTACAGGAAAATGATCCCCGCGACGATTAGCAACAATCCCAGCAGACTGCCCCCAATCAGCAGGAACAAGCGGATTTCCGTGCGCTGTTGCGCGATTTCTTTCGCCGGGGTTCGGAGAAGTAAAAACCAGGACATGCTCAGCAGAATGACGGCAGCGGCAAAAACCGTCACGCCGCCGACGATGTATTCACCCCGGCGTAGGTTTGCCAGCTCGGTCCCGCCGTCGTCTTTGGCGCTTCCCGACTCAGAGTCTTTGCCGGACTCTGCTTTTTTTTCCGTAGGGGTGGGGGATGAAAGTTTCCACAAGCCGCCGCGATATGTCCAATAGGCAAAGAGCACCAGGCATACCGCCGCCAAACCGACTAGCACTCCTCCCACCACTGGGCGATGCTGGCAAACCCAGTCCACAAAGCGATCGCTTGTGCTCACAGGGGCATTATCTGCCGGAGTCCGATCCGCTGTCTCCACCATAGTTCGCTTCCCGATACGCTCGTGGGATACTGTTCGCGATGTTCCCTCAGCCCATGTATCCTGAGTCAATCTCCGCGAATGTCGCGTGTTAGTGTTATTTCAGTCACGGCCCCGTCCTTTGTTCGCTCCATGCTGGTTTGCCCAATCAGGCAACGATCACGGCAATGTCACCTTGGCCGTTTTTGTATGCATCCCTCGCAGTTCTCCCATGCAGTGGTGGCTGGAAGCAATTCCCCCTTGGATACACTTTTCCCTCAGTCTGGCCTAGGGACCTTAGAGCCACTTGCGTGCTTCGAGGACCTTGACGGTGAGAAAGAGCCAAAACACTCCCAAGGAGACAAACATCAGGGCATCCCGCATTGGCAGACGGCCGGCCAACGACTCCTCCCACATGTGGTAGAAGGACAAGCGCCCCAAAGCCATTTGCAATATCTGCGGCAAGATCGAGCCGCTTTGTTGCAGCCGGATGATATAGCACAACAGAAAGAACATCATGCCCACGAAGGTGAAGACCGCAGCGATGATCTGATTGCGGGTGAGCGAGGAGAAGAACAGCCCCATTCCGACGAAGGCCACCCCCTGCGCCATCAGGCTGGCGTAAAAGCTCAACAAGGGGCGATAGTCGAAGGGGGATTCCACTTCCATCCGTAGGGCAATCAGATACAATCCCGACGGTAGCCAACTGATCAGGAAAAAGAGCCAAGTGGCCAAGAATTTGCTCAGCACGACCGGCCATTCGTTGACCGGGGCGGTGAGTAGCACCTCTAGGGTGCCCGTGCGGCGCTCCTCGGCCAGCAATCGCATCGTAAGGGCTGGCACCTGGACCATCACGGCAAAAACCATGAGCAGGTTGTAATAATCGCTGACGATTGGCTCAGGCAAGGCTTCACCAAACTGGCCCGCACGCACCAATTGGAAAATGAACAGGTAATAACCGATCCATTGCAACATCACCATCCCCCCCAAGACCAGATAGCCGATGGGGGAGAGAAAATAGGCCGACAGCTCGCGCCGGGCCAACGCTACAAATTGACTGTCAGATATATAGCTGAGGGAAAAGAGCAGGTGAATGACCCCTAACCCCATCAGGATCAAACCGTTGGGGACCAAGAATGGCGTCGGAGGGGAGTGAATTGGGCGTGAGAAAAGTGAGAGGATCACCGCCACGACGCCAATGCCGCTGAAGAGCGAGGCTAGCACTCTCCACCAGAGGGCAGAGCGGTTGAGCCAAGCGATCCCCGCGGGCAGGGCAAACACCACCGCGGTCAACAGCCGCCACAGCACGGCTTTGAAAGACAGTTCTCCCGTGGCAAGCCGCAGGGAAGTCGGGCCGTCGTAAAGCAATGCATGGACGGACGGCCAGAGGATGCCATACCCCAGCAGGAGGCCGCCAATGGTCCCCATAGCCACCGCCACCGTATAGCCCAAACCTTGAGTGGTATCCACTTGGGAGAGAAACAGCCAAAGGAAGCCCAAACCCAGTAATGCCAGAGCTAAACCGGGACCGACCAGGAACGTGGGAAACAGCAGACCCGCCGCTATACTCCCCACTGTCAGCAATGCCCCGATTCCCAACACGCCGAAGAGGGCCGTTCGCCGATAGGCTTCTTCCGTCTCGTGCCGCAAAAAGGGGAAGAAGAAGAGCAAAGCCACGCCGGCACTGCCCACTCCCCAGGGTAGGAGATTATGCCCAATGTGTTTGTCCGGTACTCCGGAGGCGAACACCGGGCCGGGAATCAAGGACACGGCCAAGGCGTAGAACAGGATCAGCAGGGCAAACCCGCCGTAGAGCCGGCGGATTTCGATATTACTGTCTGTGATGGCGTGATAGAACATCAGGGACAAGCCAACCGCGATGGCAAAAAAGCCCATACTCTCCGAGATGAGTCGAGGGGTCTCGGTGGCACGGTTAGCCACCACAGCCACGGTGCCCAAAATGAAGAGGAACAGACCTGTAAAACCTATCAACCGTGGCAGGCTTGGCCCTTCTTCCAGGATCGGCGAGGGAGGGGTCTCGCCCACCGCAATGGAATTCTCCGTCTTATCCGAAGACTTCACAGGTGTTTCGATCATGGGAATCGGATTCCTTCTGAAGCCTCGCTGGGGGATGCGGCAGTGTTAGCTTGGTTGGCTCATGAGGCGTGAGTTTGCGAAGACGCTTCAGCCGGGGCCGGACTCCCGGAATGGTTGTTCTCCCGCAAAACCACCTCCGCGAACAACGCCTCCAAGCTGACCCGTTGGACGTCGAGCCGCCGCAGATTCCAGCCGCGTTCGATGATCTGCCGGGCCAGCGTTTCCCGCGGGTCCTTGCCATCCCGGCTTTGTAGCTCAAAGGCCGTCAAATCCGATTCGATCCCGCGCTCGGACAGGACGATCAAATCATTCCGTTCCCGCAAGACGGCACTGGCCGCTTCCCGCGGTCCCCGCACCTCGACGATATAAGTGGGTTTACGCTCGGAGATGCGCCGGAGCGATTCATCCAGCTTGATCCGACCTTTATCGATGATGATGACGCGTTCGCAGACTTTCTCCACCTCGCTGAGGATGTGTGTGGAGAGTAAGACCGTGTGTTTCCCGCCGAGTTGCTTGATGGTGGAGAGGGTCTCTGCGATCTGGACTGGGTCTAGGCCGCTGGTAGGTTCATCCAAGATCAGAATCGGAGGATCAGCCAATAAGGCATCTGCCAGGCCCACGCGCTGGCGATACCCTTTGGATAGGGTGCCCAAAAGGCGGTTCCTCACTTCCCGGATATGGCAGCGTTCCATGCAGTAGTCGATGCGGATATTCCGCTGGCTGCGCTCCACGCCTTTGACACGTGCCCGATATTGCAGATACTCGCGGACCCGCATTTCAGGGTACAAGGGAATACTCTCCGGCAGGTAGCCGATACGCCGCCGGACTTCCAGGGATTCATACATGACATCGAAGCCGGCCAGGCGGGCATAGCCGCTGGAGGCGGGCAGCCACGTTGTGAGAATGCGCATGCAAGTGGATTTGCCAGCTCCGTTTGGTCCGAGGAAGCCGACTAACTCCCCCGGCTGCACCGTGAAACTGACTCGGTCCACGGCGAGCACAGGACCGTAATTCTTCGTCAGATTTTCCACTTGGATGGCGGGGGCGCCCATGAGCGTTTCCCGGTGGTCACCCTGGATGCGAAATCCAGCCCCCAACTTTGGGGGACTCTACTCGAAACTCAAGGAACTTGTTGCGGTGAATATCTTAGGCCACCGACTAGGGGAGACAAGGCTATCGCAGGGGATACTCCTTGCATGACAGGGGGCGTTGAGTTGTGAAGACTGCATCGCGCTGAGAGATCGCATTCAAGGTGATGACATCATCGTGTTCGTAAGAGAAGGTGAGAAGCGGACAGAGACCCACGGAAACCAATTGCCATCGGCTGACGAGTCTTGACCAGTTCATATCATGGATGGGATGAATCTCTATCGCCTTTTACTCCGGTTGATTCTGGGACGCCGCCTGCCTCGGTGGGAAGGCGAGTTGCGCCTTGCGGGTCCGTGCGCTCCGATCACAATCCGCCGGGATTCGTGGGGCGTTCCGCACATCGATGCCGCCTCTGACACCGATGCCCTGTTTGCTCTAGGTTTTTGTCAGGGTCAAGATCGCGCGGGGCAGTTGGAAGTCCTGTGGCGTTTGAGCCGAGGGCGGCTCGCTGAGTGGGTCGGGATTGCAGGTTTGGGGTTGGATCGCCTGAGCCGCCGCATCGGGTTCCGCCGCGCTGCCTTAGCCCAATTGGAGGTTCAGTTCGGCTGGGTGCGGGAGTGGCTGGCCGCCTTCACCGCTGGAGTCAATGCAGGTCTGTCAGCAGGCCTCCCCCGCAAACCGCATGAATTCGCCATCTTGGGGGGACAGCCTTCGAGGTGGGACGAGGCCGACTTGCTTGCCGTCTTGAAACTCCAGTCCTTCCTGCTCCCCTCGAATTGGGACATGGAACTGCTGCGCTTTCGAATTCTGCTCCAGGACGGTCCCGACGCCGTAGCAGCTCTCGACCCATCGGCGGTTGCCGCGCCAGTCTCGCATTCCGGAGCAACGGGTCTCGAGGCGGGTTTGAACCAATTGCAGAGCGAGATCGCCTCTTTGCGTGCGTTTCTGGGACTTGGAGGAGGCTCCAATAACTGGGTGATGGCTGGGCAACGCACCGCCAGTGGCAAGCCTTTGCTGGCGAATGACCCGCATTTATCACCCACCGTGCCGCCGCCGTGGTATCTGGCCCATGTCCGCACGCCGGAGTGGGAGGCCGCTGGGGCCATGCTGGCAGGTTCGCTAGGTTTTGGCGTCGGCCACAATGGCTTCTGCGCATGGGGTGTCACAGCCGCCCTGAGCGACAACACCGATCTGTTCGTGGAAACCCTGCATTCCGATGGTTCAAGTGTCCGCGAGCCGGACGGGAGTTGGACACCCTGCGAGCGAGTGCGGGAAGTTATCCATGTTCGTCGGGGTGAGGATCACGTGGAAGAGGTGCTGATCACCCCGCGCGGCCCGATCGTCACCCCAGCTTTGGCGGATGTGCCCTATGCCTTGTCTTTGCGGGCGGTTTGGCTTGATCCCTTGCCAATTGACGGCTTCCTCAGCGCTCCGCGGGCACGTTCCTTCGCTCAATTCCGGCAAGCCTTCGCCCATTGGCCCCTTTTACCGCTCAACGTCGTCTATGCGGACAGTGCGGGCACCATCGGCTGGCAGATGACCGGCCAGATACCGCGGCGCAAAGGCGGCACGGGACTGTTACCTACGGGAGCTGCCCAACCTGGCGCCGGCTGGGATACGGAACTGATTCCCTTTGCGCAGATGCCATACGTGGAAAATCCACCTCAAGGATACTGGGTGACGGCTAACCAGAACCCGCGTCTCGATTTGCCGGACCTGGCAATTCACCTGGGATCAGATTATTGCGATCCTTACCGCTATCGGGCCATCCAAGAGGCTTTGGCCAACCGCAGCCAAGGCTGGACGGCAGAGGACTGCTTAAAGCTACAATGCAGCACCCGCTCCGTTCCCTGGGAGGATATCCGGGACATTGTATTGTCACTTTCCGTGCAGGATCGCGATGCCGTCGAGGCTTTGAAGCTTCTGAAAAACTGGAACGGAGAAGTGTCGGCGGACTCTCCCGCAGCAGCAGTGTTTGAAGTGTTCGTAACGGGCATGATCGTGGAATTGACAAAACTGCGAGCACCACACACCTGGCAGTTGGCATTACAAAGTGGGGACTCCAATCTCTTTGCTGACCGGCGCGTCGGACATCTGATCCACCTGCTCCGAACCCAACCGGCTGGATGGGTTGCTTCCTGGTCTCAATTTATGGAGCAAGCTTTGGGCCAAGCGGTCCGCAGATTACGGCAGCACGCGGGTCCTGGCCATGCCTATTGGTCCTGGGGTCACGTGCGTATGCTCCGTCTCAAGCACCTGGTCTTCGGTACGGTTCGCGGACTGTCGGCTTGTTTCAATTTGGGTCCAGTCCCCTGCCCCGGTGATGCTAACACTATTTCCCAAGCGGCAGTTTCCCTCCTCAATCCCTTCGCAGATACGCACAACATGGCTAATCTGCGAGCGGTCTTCGATTTGGCTCAGCTCGGAGAGAGCCGTTTTATCCTTTGCGGCGGGCAGAGCGGCAATCCCTGTTCTCCTCACTATGACGATCAATTGCCACTCTGGCAGCGTGGCGAGGCCATCACTCTGCCGTGGAGTCAGGCGGATGTTATCCGGGCCACGCGGCACACCTTGCGGCTATTGCCCGCTTCGACAATCTCAGATAGTCCTCTTTCTCCAGCATCAGCGGGATGAGCAAAGCCCTGTCTTTGGCTGAAGTACACGAGAAAATCCATGTCACGTCGCTGGTGCCTTGTCCAGATTCAGGCCGCCCAGACGTATGCGATTTCTTCAACGGAGGAGACAGGGAGCTACGGGAGCACGTCAACCCCGCAAAGCCAGCGAGACATACTTGGTTTCCAGATAGGCTTCCAGTCCTTCGTGGGCCAACTCTCGTCCTAGGCCGGATTCTTTCATGCCTCCGAATGGACATTGCGGTGTCGCCGGCACAGGATCATTGATGCCGATGATACCGGCTTCCAGTCCTTCTGCCATGCGCCACATTACGGTAAGATCGTTGGTGAAGACATAGGCGGCCAAGCCGTAGCGGGTGTTATTAGCGGCGGCGATCACCTCGTCGAGCTTGGAGAAATCCAGAATGGGCATCACAGGTGCGAACGGCTCCTCACTGAGGATGCGGCTATCCGGGGACAAGTGAGTCAAGACTGTCGGCTCGAAGAAGTAGCCGCGAGGGAACTTGTCCGAGCGTTTCCCACCGGTGAGGATTTCTGCACCTTTACGCCGGGCGTCTTCGATGAGGGCCACGGTGCTTTCCAAGGCTTTTCGTTCGAACATTGGCCCCACCTGGACTCCCTCCTCCAGCCCATTGCCCAACTTGAGACTCTTGGCCTCGGCCACCGCCGCTTCCGTGAATTTCTTCTCAATGTCCTTGTGCACATAAAAGCGGCTGGGGCTGATGCAGACTTGGCCATTATTACGGAACTTGCCGATCACAGCCGCTTTGGCCACGACCTCCGGATCCGCATCGGGAAAAACGATAAAGGGGGCATGGCCGCCTAACTCCAGACTGAGCCTCTTGAGTTGATCGGCCGCCCGCCGCATCAGTTGCTTGCCGACTTCGGTGGAACCGGTGAAGCTGATCTTGCGTACCGCCGGATGGGTGAGGAACTCGTCGGCGATCTCTTCCGCCGGCCCGATGACCATATTGGCCACCCCCTTGGGCAGGCCGGCTTCCACCAGACACTCGAACACGCCAATCAGGGACAGCGGCGTCTGCGTTGCGGGTTTGCAGACAATCGTGCAACCGGCGGCCAGGGCGGGTGCAATTTTGCGAGCCTGGAGTGTGATGGGGAAATTCCACGGTCCGATCGCCCCGACCACGCCTACGGGATGTTTGATGGTCAGATGCCGCTTCTGCGGATTCGAGGGCGGGATGACTTGTCCGTAGGCCCGCTTCCCTTCCTCGGCGAACCACTCAAAGGTGTCGGCGGAGTGCAGCACTTCCGCCTTGGCCTCGGACACCGGCTTGCCTTGTTCCAGGGTCATCGTCCGTGCCAGGTCATCCGCCCGGCTGCGCATCAACTCCGCGGTTCGCTTGAGCACCTTGGCCCGATCGTAGGGGGTCAGTTTCATCCAGCTTTTCATCGCCTCCGCAGCCGCCTCGATGGCCCGGCGGCAATCCTCACGGCCTCCGTAGCTGACCTCGGCGATGATCTCCTCGGTCGCCGGGTTTTCCACTCCCACCCGCCGCCCAGATAGGGAGTCCACCCATTCCCCGTTGATGAACAGTTGGCGATGTTGCACCGGGATGCTCTGGGTCATGGTCCGCCCTCGCAACGCTCTTTGGCCAGGTTCACATTTGCTCTCGATGAAGCCGCAGCTCCAAGCCCCACAGCGGCCTTCCCTCCACTGACTGTTGTAGCAGTCCCCCCATGCGCTGGCTCGGACCCAATCCTGAACTGCTCCGTAGAACCGCGGGCTACGTCTCCGCCTTTCATCCGAATGACCCTAGCAAGCAGTTGCCGGATGCCTACAATCCCCCCTGCATGGACTAAACGGTTCCCTTGACTACCCGTTCCTCACTCAACCCGCGGAGGTCGTTCCATGAGGCTCTGGAGTCGTCGTGAGTTTCTGGGGTACACGGCTGTGGCCAGCACGGGGGTGGCGTTTCTCCCCGCCGTCTCTGCCCAAGCGCCACCAACGCCGCTCTTCCGGATTTCCCTGGCCCAGTGGTCCCACCACCGCGCCTTCTTTGGCCGAGCCGGGGAGAAGAAGGACCCTTTACGCTTTGCGGAAATCGCTAGCAAAGACTACGGCATCGACGCCATCGAATACGTGAACCAGTTCTACCGGGATAAGAAAAACGATGACAACTATCTCAAGGACCTCAAGAAGGTGGCGGATGACAACAAAGTGGTCAGTGTTCTAATCATGTGCGACGGCGAGGGGAGTCTGGGAGACCCGGACGAAAAGCGGCGGCGGCAGGCGGTCGATAACCACAAGCGCTGGGCGGAATGGGCGAAATTCCTGGGTTGCCACTCCATCCGCGTCAATGCTGCCAGCGATTGGAAGCTCGGTTTTGCGGAAACACAAAAGCTGGCCGCTGATGGCTTACGCCGCCTCACCGAGTTCACCGCCACCCTGGGCATCAACACGATCGTCGAGAATCACGGCGGTCTCTCCAGCCATGGAGCTTGGCTGGCTGGCGTCATGAAACTCGTCGATCATCCCCGCTGCGGCACTCTCCCCGACTTCGGCAATTTCAACCTTGGGAAAATCCCTGGCATCAGCGAAACCACTTACGACCGCTACAAGGGAGTCGATGAACTCATGCCGTTCGCCAAAGGGGTTTCCGCCAAAAGCCATGACTTCGACGACAAAGGCAATGAAATTTTTACCGATTACCGCAAGATGTTGGATATTGTCGTGCGCAAGCACAAATATCACGGCTACATTGGCATTGAATACGAAGGGAGCAAGCGAAGCGAAGCGGAGGGCATTCGCCTGACGAAAAAGCTCCTGGAAACGGTACGAGAAGAACTGAGCCGCGGTTAAACCGCTTGTAAACTCAGGAGTCAAATTCTCTTTCTACCCCAGATCGCGGCCCTCCAGGGGGGCATGGGGTGCTGCTGAATTGCGCGTCCAGCACCACCACTCGCCCACCCTGTATGGAAAGATTGGACACCTTATACTTCAAGGATAACCCATCCTGCACTAGAGGATCGCGCATCGATCGCTGTATAATGACGGTGACTTCGAGGGAATTCTGGGTTTTCAGATTCACCGTTGTTGAATGCGATGGGGGACCATGCCATGCCGCTGTATGTATATGAAGTGATCCGTCCTGACGGCAGCGGCGGTGAGCAATTCGAGGTCTTCCAGAAGATGAGCGATCCGCCGTTGACCCAACACCCGGAAACCGGAGAGCCGGTCCGTCGGGTTTTTGCTGAGCCGAATGCACCCAGAGTGTGGACAGATTTGCATGCCCGCTCTGCGGTCTCCGATAAGAACCTTGCTGCCAAAGGGTTCACCAAATACGTCAAAACCGATCAAGGGACCTACGAAAAAGTTGTGGGGGATGGCCCCAAACAGCTCAAACGTAGCAATTCCTGAGGACAAATGTACTTTACCCTGTGTGGACTTTTCCTCCCTATTGTGTTGGTAGCTGGCCCGAAGGCGGCTGACCCGCAGGTAAGGCGGGATCGTCTTTCGGCTTCCCTCGACCCTCCGTTTCATCCGACTGTAACGCTACGGTTGCCAAAAGAGTAGGTGCCAGGGGAATCCGCGCCTCCAACACGAGGATGCCGTCAAGAGATCCGCCGTTGGAGGAAGGACAGCACAGCGGCGTTGAACGCTTCCGGATTTTCCAGATTGCTCAAGTGTCCAGCTTGGGGGATGTGTACCAGCTCGGCAGAGTCGATTAATCCGGCCAGGCGGGCAGCGTACAGCGGAGGAGTGATGGTGTCATATTCTCCGACAATCACCAGAGTCGGAACGCGAATGTTCGGAAGATAGGGGGCGGCATCAGGCCGGTCACGCAAAGCGATGAGGGCGTCGATCAACCCTTGAGTCGTCTGCCGTAGCGTCAGGGTGCGAATCGTTTCCAAGACGTGGGGCCGACTCTGTCGTGTCGCATCGCTGATCAATTTCGGCACCAGGGTCTCCAGGAGCGCCGCCGGTCCTTTTTGGCGGATCGCTTCGATCGTTTCCTGTCGCCGCGCACGAGCGGCAGCATCGTCGGAACCCGCACGGGTATCAGCGAGGATCAAGCCAGACAGAGAGTGCGGATGGCGCCGAGCCAACGCCAAGGCCACATACCCTCCCATCGATTCACCGCCCACCACCGCTGCGGGAACTTGTAGGACCTCCAGCAACTCAGCCAATGCGTCGGCTGCAGAATCGATGGTCCACCCAGCTTGCACGGGCGACTCGCCAAAACCGGGCAAATCGACGGTGATGACGCGATACCCCGCCGCCAGCAGCGGTTGGAGCTGCGGTTCCCACATCCCCCGATCCAAGGGGAAAGCATGCAGCCACACTACCGGACGGCCTTGCCCCCGATCCTCAAGCGCGAGTGTGATATTCTGCCGCGGCAAAGTTACAGTGCTCACATGGAGTTCCTCCGAGGCCCTTGTGAGGACGACTCCTTACCTCTGCCATGCCCATTATACGAATCGTAACTCTTCTCGAAGCGGCGAGGCTGGATCGAAACTCCGGAAAAGAATTCACTACTGGTAACGGGCAGTGAGCCGCTGGATTTCCGCCTTCTGTCCCAAGGCTTTCAGAGCGTCGAGTAATAGCTCCTTGGCTTCCCCATCCCCGACGTCGATCCACAAGGCGGCTTCCGCCCACTGGACCGTTTGCTTCCAATCGCGCAAACCGTGACAGAGGCGTGCCAGTTGCTTGTGCACCGCGAGATCATCAGGACGAACTTGAGCCAATTCTGTCAGCACCGCGATCTGCTCGTGCGGGCGTTTGAGCTGCTCATACAGCCCTGCTAGGGTTTCCAGTGCTTCCTCATCCGCCAGGCGTAGTTTGCGGAGTTGCTCCAGGACCTCGATCGCTTTCTCCTGGCGCTGCTCTTGAAGTAATAGTCGGGACAAAGCCCGGAGCAACCGGCTATCCTGCGGGTGCTCCTTCAAGGCATCTTCGAGAATGGCGATGGCTCCTACCCGATCTTTCTCGCGTTGTTTGAGGCGAGCTAAGACTAGAGCAGCGCCGGGATGCCCCCTTTGCAATTGCCAGGCTTTCCCGGCCCAAGAGCGCGCCTGATCCCAGCGCTGCTGCCGCAAATACTCCCCCGCCAAACGGGCACACACATCGGCGTTGTCGGGCTGTTGGCGCACGGCAGCTTCCAATTCTGCCAGGCTGAGTTGCGGTTCTTGACGGGGCAGATGCCGGAGATAATCCCGCAGGTAATCACGATACCCCTGCTCCACCGCGACTTGTTCCATCCCGCAGACCCGACGTAAAGCATCCGATGTCGTCAGTCCCTGACGGTAAGCTGCCAGCAATTGAGGGATGGTTTCCTCGCCAAACCGACTTGCCAAGTATTCGACATAGAGCCAGCCTTGGAAATAAGCCAGGATCACCTCCTCCGGCTGAGCGAAGTTGTGATAGCCGCGCGCGATGGTGTTGAGGTCGTACAAAGTGCCAGCGAGGTAACGTGCTTGAAGCAACTCTCGATGTGCGGCGAAGCGGTGGTTTTCCTCCGCACGAACCGCCAGGCCTTCCGTCAACCAGATGGGAACGCGGTAATCGCTCTGCTGGAGATTGAAGACGTGGGTCAGCTCATGCCGGACCACACTCGCCCAGTTGTACACCTGCATTTTGCCATCGGCTCGCGGAGAAGGAATCACTAGCAGAGGGCCTGTACTTGCTCCTTGCGCTGCGCCTGGCAAGCCGGGAAGAGCCAGCACACGCCCGCTGAACATCTCCCGGCTGGCGATGATCTCGACCAGGACCTTGCTACTGGGAGCATAACCATATTTCTGCCGATACTCGGCGAACCATTTTTCCAGGTAATCAGCCAGCCATGCGGCTAGTACTTTGTCGGTTTCGCTGTACTTGATTACGAAATGTTCTGTTTCCCGCGTCGTGTATTTGGCCAGGTGTTCCAGTACCTTCAAGGCATTGGCAACGCGGATGTGAAAGGGGTCAGCACGAAAGGCTTCCCGCAGGACAGTTTGTGCCTCTGCTTCGCGCCCCAACTGCCAGTAGAGCAAGCCCAAGCCCGCTTGGGCGGCGGCCAGGTCCGGCCTATGGCGCATGGCCTCACGGTAGTGCCGTTCCGCAGCGGCGTACTGCTTGAGCTGAACCAGCAATTCGGCAATTTCCTGGTGCCAAACGCCCGGCGTCCGGCAGAATCCGGTCACTTCTGTCTCAACGGCCTGCATACCTGCCGGGGAACCACGGAGGTATTCCAGCACCCAGCGCCGGGCTTGAATCGCCTCGGAGCGCGGTTGCACCGCTTGGGCGGCTAGCACGTATTGGCGGGCCCCCGCTACGTCCCCTGTAAGCAAACGGATGTCGGCCAGCAGCCGGAGGGCTTCTGCATGCTTGGGATTGGTCTTCAAAGCACGTTCTGCATACCGGAGCGCTTCGTCGGCCCGCCCTTGATTCCAGGCCACGTACCCTTTCGCCGTCAAAACATCCGCGGAGCGGGGATTGATCGCCATGGCCTTGTCTAAGGCTGCTTCCCCTTCCGCGCGGTTGTGCTTTTCCAGCAGGAGGAGGGCTGCCTGATACTCAGCCTGCCAGCAATCGGGATCATCCTTAATTGCGTCCCTGTAGACTTCATTCAAAATGAAGGCGAATTGCTGGTGCCGCCGATGCCTCCGGGCGTTTTCTGCTCCCGCTAACCCGATAATCAACAAGCTCTGGGCATCGCGTATCTCTTGGTCGGTTCCGCTGGCTTCCGTGTAGGCGCGCACCAAGGTGCGCACTTCCTGATCGGCCGCCGTTAGCTCCCCTTGATCCCGCAACAGGCAAGCTTTGACCCAACGTGCTCGGAGGTTGCCCGGATTGACTTTCAAAGCAGCTTCCACATCTTGGCGTGCCTCCTCCCAGCGGCCCAAAAGGTAGAGCAACTCGCCCCGTTCCGCCAGCAGGTCGGCGTTTCCCCGATGATGCTTTATGGCTTTATCAAGTGTCGCACAGGCGTCACTGTATCGCCCCACTTCCCGTTGGACTCGCGCCAAACCGATGTAAGCCGCTACCGACCCATCCCGCTGGACTGCTTGGGTGTAACCTTCTTCCGCCTCGTTGTAATTGCCACGCTGCAAGAGTTGCCGCAAGCGAGAGTAGTCTATCTGGGGTGGGAGTTTCTTCTGAGGGGGTCCCTTTTCTTCCCTTTCCTCCGCAGGGCGGCTTTGGCCTTCTGGCCCATACACTAGTAGTCCGGCGGTGGCTCCCATCCAGATGCCCAGCAGTAGGACCGGTCTTCTCATTCTCGGTACTCCTTCAACGTTCCGCCCAGGAATAGCAGAGCTAGGTTAACTCCTTAGCAGGCGCTTGGCCCGCCTTGCTCTCAGCCAGTAACAGATAAAGGATAACTTCATCATAAACGATGGCCCGGCTGGGGACCTGCCTCATCTTGCGTAAGTCCCACTCCTTCTCGCACTAGCGTTGAGGCGAGTTTCCGGCCTCATTCAGCAGTTCGCTGCATGTTCCCGACGGCACTCTCTTTGCGGCTTGTCGGCTACTGGGTATTGAACAGTTGGAAAATCTTGGCCGATGCCGTTGAGACACGGTGTGAAATCTCCAGGGAATGCAGTATGATGAACGCAATACGTCGAAGTGAATAGTGAAGGCAACGAGATCAGAGGTTGAAGGTAAAACATGGACCAGCGTAGCGAACGGAAGGGTCTTTGGAGTCGACGACAATGGTTGCAGTATGCGGCCCACGGTTTTGGCTGGACAGCTCTGCTGCACCTGCTTGCGGAGGATGGACGTTTATCGGCAGGATCACCCACAGCGTCAGGAGCCACTCAGGAACCGAAGGCTCCGCCCTTTGCCCCGAAGCCCACGCATTTCCCAGCAAGCGCGCGGGCTGTCATCTTCCTCTACATGGATGGCGGTCCCTCCCAGGTGGATACTTTTGATCCCAAACCGCTGCTGGAAAAGTACCACGGCCGACCTTTCCCTGGTCCTGTGCGGCCCACCCAATTCAACAACGTTGGCATGACACTGGCCAGCCCGTGGAAATTCCGCCGATACGGCGACAGCGGCATTGCGGTGAGCGACTTATTCCCCCATGTGGGCCGTTGTGTCGATGATTTGTGCATCATTCGGTCAATGACCTCGAAGTTCTCTGAGCATACGAATGCCAACTACTTCCTCCACACGGGGCATGGTCAACTGGGTCGGCCTAGTATGGGGGCGTGGGCGGTGTACGGCTTGGGAACGATGAGTCGGGATTTACCTGGTTTTGTGGTCCTCAGCAGCGGCATGATTCCTCCCGGCGGGATCGACAATTTTGGCAATGGCTTCCTTCCTGCAGCTTATCAGGGTACTGTATTCGCTCCAGGTCCCAAGCCGATTGCAGACTTGCACGCACCGCATTCTCGACCGGAGAAGCAGCAAACTCGCAAACGAGAATTGCTCGAGATTCTGGATCGCTGCACCTCGGAGCGTTGGGCACATCCGGACCCGCTCGACGCCGCCATTGCCAATTACGAATTGGCCTTCCGGATGCAAACCGCCGTGCCGAAATTGTTGGATTTGTCCCGCGAAACCGTGCTCACGCAGCGACTTTACGGGTTGGACGAACCGCGCACGGCGCTCTTCGGTCGGCAATGCCTTCTAGCCCGCCGACTGATTGAGCAGGGCGTCCGTTTCGTTGAACTCCTTTGTCCCAATGTCGGGCACGATCGCTGGGATCAACACAGCAACCTCAAGAAAGGCCACGAGGACAACGCCGCCGCGGTGGATAAGCCGATCGCCGGTTTGTTAAGGGATCTCAAACAGCGGGGACTGCTCGACAGCACTCTGGTGCTTTGGGGTGGTGAATTTGGCCGTACACCTATGGCCCAAGGACAAGACGGACGGGATCACAATCCTTACGGCTTTTCGATTTGGCTGGCCGGGGGAGGCGTTCGCGGCGGCATCACCTACGGCGCCACCGATGAGTTCGGCTATCACGCGGTCGAAAACAAAGTCGATGTCCACGACTTGCACGCGACAATCTTGCACCTTCTTGGCTTGGACCATACCCGCCTGACATTCCGTTTCGGCGGCCGCGACATGCGACTGACAGATGTGTTCGGAAACGTCATCACAGACATCCTGTGCCACCCCAACCCCAAAAACTCCAAACCCTGAACCAAGCCGGCGGCCCTTGCACCCTCTTCCGTCCATTCGGTATGTCCGGTGGATTTGCTGCCATCGTCAAGGGTACCAGAAAAGATACGTTCCACGATGGGTGGCTCTTCCGCGGCAACATTTGTGTTGACATGTTCTTCAAGCCCTTTATGCTCACTAATAGAGCATGTGAATCGATCCGGCGGTGTGTATTCCATAAACCTGCGGTTCGCGTTCATTCAAGGTGAAGCACCATGGCGAAGAAAAAATCCGGCGAGACGAACCTGCCGCTCATTATCGCGTTGGTCTTCTTTGTGCTGACCACTATCGCCTTTGGCGTATTGTGGTACATGCAGTATTCCGACCATCAAGCGAAAGAAGAGGCGATTAAGAAAGCGGCCTCCGAAAGGGCTGCGGCACAGGGTCTGGCGGCCGAGGCGGAAATGAAAGCGAAGGTCTATCGCTGCTACCTCGGTATTGCTGACGAAAAGGATCGCACCGACATCGGCGCGGAGACCAAGGGAAAAGATAAGATCAGCGCCGAGTTACGCCGGATCAACGAGGAATTGGCGAAGGCAGGCGGTTATTTGGCTGGTCCTCCTCCTCCAGGCCTCATCATTTGGAATCCAGACAATCCCACGGAACCCCCGGCACGAGGATTGATCCAATCCTACGCTGACGCCCGCCAGAAGCTCCAAGCCGCCGAGAAGACGAGCCGCGATGCGATCCAAGATTTCCGGGGCGCAGTCGCTGCGCTCAAGGCTGCCGCCGATGAATTGCAAAAGTATTCCCTCGACTTCAAAAAGCAGGCGGATGACTTCCCTAAACAACTGAATGCTAAGATTCAGGAGGTCATCAAGCGCTATGATGATCGCATCCGTATCTATGCTAGCGAGGAAGAAAAGGCCCGCAAAGAAATCGACAGCCAAGCGGAGCAAATCGCCAAATTGGACCGGGAAAAGAAACTCATCGAGCAGAAAACCCAACGCTTGGAACAGGAAGTCGAGCTGCTGATGGACAAGATGGCGCAAAAGCGTGACGTGTTTGAATACGACCAGCCGTTGGGGACGATCTTGCGGCGATTGCCGAATAATCTGGTCGAGATCAATCTGGGCTTTCGGGATTTGGTGCGTCCCGGCTTGACCTTTGTAGTCCTGCCTGACGACTTCCCGCAAAAGGGGCGTCAATCCCGCCTGCGCCGTATCCGCGTGCCCGATGAACGAGGTATTTATCAGGATCAGGTCCGATTCGTCCCGCGAGGCAGTATCGAAGTCGTCGAGGTGCTCAGTCCTAGTTTGTCCCGAGCGCGGATCACCGAAGAACCGGAGCCAATCCGCGACGGCATCGCACCAGGTGACTTGCTCTACAATGCCGTTTGGCGCCGCGGGGCAGCCGATCATATCGCCCTAGTCGGTATCTTCGACATCAACGCGGATGGGCGCGATGACATCGAAACCATGGTCCGGGAACTCGCGAGCATGGGCATTCCTGTGGATGCCTATTACGACCTGCGGAAACGCCAATGGGTGGGAGAGCTGACAGCTCAGACCCGATATGTCGTCTTGGGAATGCTTCCCGTCCAAAACATCAACGACCCCTTACGC